>JAFYSU010000004.1 GCA_017559185.1 Oscillospiraceae bacterium | reverse complement strand
TGCACAGCCTATTATTGATGCTCTGCAAAAACGCCTTGACATGCAGATTTACGGCTACACCGATTACAATCGTGTGGACTTAAAAAAATCTGTTTCCGATTGGTTTTTGCGCCGTCACGATTGGAATATTAATACCGATGACATCTTCTTCAGCCCCGGTGTAGTTCCTGCAATAGCTGTACTGATAAACATCCTTACCGAACCGGGTGACGGCATAATAATACAGCGCCCTGTGTACTATCCGTTTACTGCAAAAATTGAAAATAACGGCAGAAAAGTGGTAAACAATCCCCTTGTTTACGAAAACGGGGCTTACACCATGAATTTTGCCGACCTTGAAAGCAAGCTTGCCAATCCCGAAAATAAGGGATTAATCCTTTGTAATCCGCACAACCCAATCGGTCGTGTTTGGACTCGTGACGAGCTTTTGCAGGTTGTCGAGCTGTGCAAAAAATACGATAAATGGATAATTTCCGATGAAATTCACTGCGACCTTACCCGAATTGGCATTAAACATTACCCTTTGCTCAGCATTGCACCCGAATACAGCCACCGCATAATAGCATGTACCGCACCAAGCAAAACCTTTAACCTTGCAGGTATGCACCTTTCCAACATAGTTATTCCTAACGATGAATACAAAAAAGCCTGGAAGCATTTTATTAACGAACGACTTGGCATGGATGGTGCGGGTGTTTTCAGCGTTATTGCAATGCACGCAGCTTATACCGAAGGGGAAGAATGGCTCGACCAACTGCGTGAGTACCTTGACGGCAATATTGCCTACATCAAGGATTTTACCGAAAAACATCTGCCAAAAGCACACATGGTGGACTGCCAAGGCACTTACCTTGTATGGCTTGACCTTAACGGCTACTGCCGCGACCATGTACAGCTTGAACAGCTTATGCAAAACAAAGCAAGGCTTGCCCTTGACGAAGGCTATATCTTCGGCGAGGAGGGTATTGGCTTTGAACGCATAAATGTTGCCAGTCCTCGCAGCGTAATTGAAGACTGTATGAACCGTCTTAAAAATACACTTGAATAGTAAAATGCCCCGCTTGTAAACACAAACGGGGCATTAATATTTATATTAGCATATTGCTGTTACAGTAATTTATATCTGTTTATAACAAACCCCCGCCCGATACGGGCGGGGGTTATTTTAAGGAAAAATCCTTATTAGATCAGCTCAATGATTGCCATCTCTGCTGCGTCACCACGGCGAGGGCCGGTTTTGATAATGCGGGTGTAACCACCGTTTCTTTCCATATATTTAGGAGCAATTTCATCAAAAACCTTTTTCGCTACATCCTCTTTTGTTACAAAAGAGTATACCTGACGCTTGGAGTGGAGATCATCCTGTTTAGCTTTGGTGATGATTTTCTCGGTCATTGCTTTGACCTCTTTGGCTCTTGTTACTGTGGTTTCAATCTTGCCTGTTTCAAGCAGGTAAGTTACCATAGCTCTCAGCATAGCCATTCTGTGGTCGCTTGTTCTTCCGAGTTTTCTGGTACCTGGCATCCAAGTTCACTCCTTTTTCTAGGTTGATGCGTAAGAGCTTTTCGCCCTCCGCAAAGCGCCTGAAAGACTCAGGCTGTATTTGCCTTGTATGGATTTCTAACTTAATCTTCGGATTTGGAGAGGTCGAAGCCCAAATTCTGAATCTTCTGAATAACCTCTTCAAGGGATTTTTTACCCAGGTTTCTAACCTTCATCATATCTTCCTGAGATTTTCCGATGAGGTCGCTAACATTGTTGATACCTGCGCGTTTCAAGCAGTTGAACGCACGAACAGACAAGTCAAGCTCTTCGATAGTCATCTCAAGGACTTTTTCTTTACCGGTATCTTCTTTTGTATCCATGATCTCGGTATTGCTCACTTCTTCTGACAAATCAACGAAGTGACTGAGTTGTCTATTGAGGATCTTGGCAGCCAAACTTACAGCCTCTTTAGCAGAGATTGTACCGTCTGTCCAGACTTCCAAAGTCAATTTGTCATAGTCTGTTATCTGTTCAACGCGGGTGTTTTCAACAAAGTAGTTAACCTTGAGCACAGGAGTGTAGATGCTGTCTACAAAGATTTTTCCGAGAATCATCTTGTCAACAGCAGCTTTGTCCTGCATGTTCTTATCGGTCTGTCTGTCGCGAACGATCTGTTTGTTCTTTTCAGCGGAAACATAACCCTGACCTTTGTCAAGGATGAGTTCCATCTTCAGGGAAGCATCCGGACCAAGTGTTGCAATGTGCATGCTTGGGTCAAGAATTTCAACATCGGAATCACATTTAATGTGACCTGCTGTTACTTCGCCTTCGCCCTGTGCATCAATGTACACAAGTTTTGGACCGTCGCTGTGCAGCTTAGCTGTCAAACCTTTAATGTTAAGAACCAGCTCGGTAACATCCTCTTTTACACCTTCGATTGTAGAGAATTCATGCTGGACTCCATCAATTTTGATGGACGTTACGGCAACACCAGGAAGCGAGGAGAGCAACACACGTCTTAGACTGTTGCCTAATGTGGTACCGAAGCCACGGTCAAGAGGCTCTGCTACAAATCTGCCGTAAGTACCGTCAGGTTTCAGCTCTGCCGTCTCAATTTTCGGTTCGATTATTTTTACCATATAAAACCCTCCTGTTATGGCAGGTAAACTGCCAATCTAATCGCATTCCCACGCTGAATAATTCTCCTAATAAAAGCAAGCAGCTTATTATTTGGAGTAAAGCTCAACGATAAGGTGTTCCTCAACATCGTAGTCAATATCTGCACGCTCAGGCATGCGAACAACTTTACCTTTCAGAGCGTCTTTGTCGCGCTCCAGCCAAGTTGGAACGAGTACTACAGGTGCGTTTTCGCCAACCATGTTGGTGAATTTAACGCTGCTGCGGCTGCGTTCACGAACTTCGATAACATCGCCAACTTTAATCAGGTAGGAAGGGATGTTAACTTTTTTACCGTTAACGGTAAAGTGTGCATGAGAAACCAGCTGACGAGCGTCACGACGGGTGGAAGCCAAGCCCAGACGGACAACAACGTTGTCCAGACGGCGTTCCAGCAAAGTAAGCAGGTTTTCACCGGTGATGCCTTGTTTTCTTTCAGCCAGTTCAAAGTAGTGGTAGAACTGTTTTTCAAGTACACCGTAGATGAATTTAACTTTCTGTTTTTCCTTCAGCTGCATTGCGTATTCAGACTGTTTCTTACGCATACCGTTGTTGGAATTGCGGTTTGTAACTTTTTTGCTATAGCCCATAACCGCTGGAGAAATGCCCAGTGCTTTACAACGTTTTGCGATGGGCTGCATATTCTTAGCCATTCTTTTACCTCCCTTACAGACTATACGCGTCTTCTTTTAGGTGGACGGCAACCATTATGAGGAATTGGAGTAACATCTTTAATCATTGTTACTTCCAGACCAACTGCCTGCAATGCACGGATTGCTGCCTCACGTCCCGAACCTGGGCCTTTAACAAATACTTCAACGGATTTAAGACCGTGAACCATTGCAGCTTTTGCAGCAACTTCAGCAGCAGTCTGAGCAGCGAATGGAGTGGATTTTCTGGAGCCACGGAAGCCCTGACCACCCGAGCTTGCCCAAGAAATAGCATTGCCCTGAGTATCGGTAATGGTTACGATGGTGTTGTTAAAGGTTGACTGGATATGAGCGGCGCCACGTTCGATATTTTTACGTTCACGACGTCTTGGTACAGCTTTTTTAGTTACTTTAGCCATTCTCCTATCCCTCCTTAATTACTTCTTCTTGTTAGCGATTGTTTTCTTTGGACCTTTTCTTGTGCGTGCGTTTGTTTTAGAACGCTGACCTCTTACAGGCAGACCTTTTCTGTGACGCAGGCCGCGGAAAGAACCAATTTCAATAAGTCTTTTAATATCAAGAGCAACTTCGCGACGACGGTCACCCTCTACGTTGCAGTTAGCATCGATATAATCTCTCAGCTTGGAAACATCATCTTCAGACAGGTCTTTAACGCGTGTATCAGGATTGATACCGGTTGCAGCCAGAATGTCGGAAGCAGTTTTTCTGCCGATACCGAAAATGTAAGTCAGACCGATTTCAACTCGTTTGTCACGAGGAAGGTCTACACCAGCTATACGAGCCATACTCTTGTTGCACCTCCATTTATAGGTTTGCGTAAGTTTTTCTTACGACTTAGCCCTGACGCTGCTTATGCTTAGGGTTAATACAGATTACCATGATACGACCCTTACGTTTAATGATTTTGCATTTTTCGCAGATGGGCTTAACGGAAGGTCTTACTTTCATGTTAAATACCTCCTTGTGTATATACCCAAAGTCCTTAGGACTTTATAAATTAATTTCTTATTTGGAACGCCATGTAATGCGTCCTTTGGACAGGTCGTATGGAGACATTTCCACAGTAACCTTATCCCCCGGAAGAATGCGGATGAAGTTCATGCGCAGCTTGCCGGAAATGTGTGCCAAGATCTTGTGACCATTTGGCAGTTCAACGCGGAATTGCGCGTTTGGAAGGGCTTCCAATACAGTGCCTTCAATTTCAATAACGTCTTCTTTAGCCATTTTAGTTACCTCCCTTGGTTGATACAATAAGCTGTTGCATTGGCGCAAGCAGCTTTCGCAGCTTTTTGTCGCCTGTAACATCGGCAAGTGACAATGTATTATCGGTTATTTCAAGGTGTTTTAAACTTTTCTTCTTTGGCGAAGCAAGCTTTCGCACCTTTCCGTCGGCAATAAGGGCAAAGCCCTGTTCAACGCCGACTACAAGATAAAACCTGTCCTTATCCCTGCCGGATACCGATTTGACAATGTTGCCTGTCTTAAGCATTTTTTTCATCCCCCGCCTTACGGTCTGGTCAAAATAACCGGTCCGTTGGTTGTAATGGCGATGGTGTGTTCAAAATGAGCCGAAAGGCTGCCGCTTACGGTTTTTACGGTCCAACCGTCCTTAAGAATCTTTACTTCGTGACCCTTTGCATTGATCATAGGTTCAATTGCAAGTGTCATGCCCGGTAAAAGTCGAATACCTTTGCCGGCTGTGCCGAAGTTTGGAACCTCGGGCGATTCATGGAGCTTGCGTCCAACACCGTGTCCAACAAAGTCGCGAACAACTCCGAAACCGAACTGTTCAACATGACTTTGCACAGCGTGACCTATATCTCCCAATCGGTTGCCCGGAACTGCTGCTTCGATAGCTTTGTACAAGCTGTCGCGAGTAGCATCCATGAGCAGTCGTGCTTCTGGTGAGATTTCTCCCACCGCATAGGTTGCGGCATTGTCGCCGTGGAAGCCGTCGATATAAGCGCCGACATCCACTTTGACTAAGTCGCCATCCTTAATAATGACCTTATCCGATGGAATTCCGTGAATAACCTGATCGTTAAGCGATATGCAGGCACATCCCGGAAAACCGCCGTATCCCAAAAAGGAAGGAACAGCACCCTGTTTTTTGATGAACTCATGCAGCTTTCTGTCCAGCTCTTTTGTGGACATACCCGGCTTTATAAGCTCACCTGCCAGCTGCAAGGTTTCAGCGGAAATGCGGCAGGCTTTTTCCATTGCCTTTATCTCCGCCGAATTCTTTAATGCAACCATGGTTTATACCTCCAGGGCTTTGAAAACGTGAGCAGTAATATCGGAAATATCACCTTTACCCACGATGGTGTGAAGAATACCCTTGTTGTTGTAGTATCCTTCCAGCGGCTCAGTTTGTTCATGATAGGTTTTAAGTCTGTCCTGAACAGTTTCAGGCATGTCATCCTTACGGATAATCAGGTTGCCGTCACACTTGTCGCATTTTTCACCAGCTGTGGAAGGGTTGTTTTTAATGTGGAAGGTTGCGCCGCATTTGTCGCAAACTCTTCTGCCGGAAAGACGCTCTGTGATTTCAGCATCGTCAACCACAATGTCGATTACCTTGTCGATTGCAATTCCCATTTTTTCCAAAGCTTCAGCCTGTGGAATAGTTCTTGGGAAGCCATCAAGAATGTAACCGTTTTTGCAGTCGGCTTCAGCCAATCTTTCCTGAATGATTTCGATAACCACTTCATCCGGAACAAGCTTGCCTGCATCCATGAAGGACTTAGCTTTAAGTCCAACAGGAGTGCCTGCTTTAAGAGCAGCACGGATAATGTTTCCGGTGCTGATCTGGGGAATGTTCAGTTTTTTGCAGATAAGCTCTGCCTGAGTACCTTTACCTGCGCCAGGAGCGCCAAGCAGAATGATTTTCATAATCATCGTTCCCCTTTCGGATTATTCCAGAAAACCTTTGTAATGACGCATCATCATCTGAGATTCAAGCTGTCTTACTGTATCAAGGGATACACCGACAATAATGATGATGGTTGTACCACCCAAGCTAATATTCAAACCGGAAACTGCGCCGATTGCGATTGGCATGATTGCAACAAACGCAAGGAAGAACGCACCCACAATAGTAATTTTGGAAATAATTTTTCCGATGAAATCACTGGTAGGTTTACCCGGACGAATACCTGGGATGGCACCGTTGTTTTTACGAAGGTTGTTGGCCATCTCAATAGGATTGTACTGAATCGCTACATAGAAGTAGTTGAAAGCGATAATCAATAAGAAGTAAAGAACCGCATACAACCAAGAGTCGTAATTGAAGAGGCTTACAAAACCATGCCAGAAGGTACCTTCTTCCGCTGGGAAGAATGCAGCCAATGTGCCTGGAATTGCCAGCAAGGAGCTGGAGAAAATTACCGGCAAAACACCGGACATATTCACTTTAATTGGAATATGTGTGGACTGTCCGCCGTACATTTTTCGGCCAACCACGCGTTTTGCATACTGAACCGGAATTCTTCTTTCTGCATTGTACATTACCACGATGAATGTGATAACAAACAGGAAGATGATGGCTACTACCGGAACAGACACTGCAAACCATGCGTCGCCGCCCCATTTGAAGCCTTCTGTTTTGATAGCATCGATAGCTGCCGGAATGTAACCTTTGGCATAACCGCCATCTGCATATCTACCAATGAACAGGGCTTGTATCAGATCTTTACCACCCGCCACGATACCTGCGAACAGGATCATGGAAATACCGTTGCCGATACCCTTTGCGTCAATTCGTTCACTCAGCCACATTACGAACATTGCGCCTGCACTAAAGCAAGCAACAATTACTGTACAAGCAAATACGCTTTCCCAACCTTCGGTGTAAACAACCGCGCCGCCTCTGCGGAGCATGGAGTAGTATGCGAAGGACTGCAAAACTGCAAGAGCCACACCTGTGTATCTTGTAATTTTGTTAATGCGTTTTCTGCCTTCTTCGCCTTCTTTTGCCAGGTTTTCCAGATACGGAATTGCTACCGTAAGCAACTGGATAACGATGCTGGCAGTGATGTATGGCGAAATAGACAAAGCAAACATGGAAGCCTGCTCAAGTGCACCGCCGGTGAGCATGTTGTAGTAACCCATCAGGTTACCGTCACCAAAGATGCCGCTTGCGCCGATCGCTGCTGCGTTCAGATATGGAACCGGAATTGCGGAACCAAGTCTGAAGATAACAAGTATCATCAGCGTGTACATGATTTTTCTTCTGAGGTCTGGAAGTTTCCACGCATTTTTCAGGGTTTCTAACAACTTAGACCACCTCAGCCTTTCCGCCTGCTTTTTCGATGGATTCTTTGGCTGTTGCGGAGAATTTAGCAGCGTTAACTGTCAGTTTTTTGGTGAGTTCACCTTTGCCCAGAACTTTAATGCCGTCCATTGTGTTTTTAACAATACCTGCATCTTTCAAAGCCTGTGCATCAACTACAGCGCCGTCTTCAAATCTGTTAAGATCGGAAAGGTTAACAATCGCATATTTTGTAGCGAAGATGTTGTTAAAGCCTCTCTTTGGCAGACGTCTCTGAAGTGGCATCTGACCACCTTCAAAGCCTGGTCTTACACCGCCGCCGGAGCGAGCTTTCTGCCCTTTGTGACCTTTACCAGCTGTTTTACCGTTACCGGAACCTGCGCCTCTACCTACACGGAAAGAAGCTCTGTTGGAACCTGGTGCCGGAGAAAGTTCGTGAAGTTTCATTTGACCTGCACCTCCTCTTTTTTACGCTTCGGTTACCTCGATGAGGTGGGAAATTTTTGCGATTTTGCCTTTTGTAGCAGCATTGTCAGGCTGAATGCTTACCTGACCAATTTTACGCAAACCCAGGGAATGGGCGGTAGCAATCTGGTCATCTTTTCTACCAGCAAAGCCTTTGATCAGCTTAATTTTCAGATTAGCCATTATTGCTTCCTCCTTATCCTAAGATTTCTTTTACGGATTTACCGCGAATTTCTGCAACCTGACCTGCATCTCTAAGAGAAGCCAGACCATTGATAGTAGCATTTACTACGTTGCATGGGTTATTGGAACGCAGGCATTTTGTACGAATGTCTTTAATACCAACTGTATCCAATACTGCACGAACTGCACCACCTGCGATTACACCAGTACCCTGTGGAGCTGGTTTCATCAGTACACGGCCTGCGCCGAATTTACCGATTACTTCGTGTGGGATAGTTGTGCCTTTCAGGGAAACTTTAATGAGGTTTTTCTTAGCATCCTCGATTCCCTTTCTGATTGCGTCTGGAACTTCAGAAGCTTTGCCCAAACCAAAGCCTACTGTACCGTTGCCGTCACCAACAACTACCAGAGCAGCAAATTTAAAAATACGACCACCTTTAACCGTTTTGGAAACACGGTTAATGGCAACCACTCTCTCTTTCAGATCCAGAGTAGAAGCATCTATACGAGTCACAAGTATTCCCTCCTCAATTAGAATTTGAGGCCGCCCTCACGGGCTCCCTCTGCCAATTCCTGTACACGGCCATGATAAATGTAGCCGCTGCGGTCGAAAACGACCTCGGAAATACCTTTCTCGAGTGCTCTTGCGGCGATTGTTGCGCCGATTTTGCGAGCTGCTTCCTTATTACCGCCATTGCCGGTGAAGCCTTTTTCCACTGTAGAAGCGGAAACAAGGGTTACGCCCTGTGTATCATCGATCAACTGTGCGTAAATGTGCTTGGCGGAGCGGAACAGGTTGAGACGTGGACGCTCAGGTGTGCCACTGATTTTAGCTCTTACTCTAGCGTGTCTTTTCAGTCTCGCTTTATTGCTGTCGAGCTTTCTCACCATATCGTTTTCACTCCTTTCGATTATTTGCCTTTACCGGCTTTACCTTCTTTGCGGATAATATATTCGCCAACGTACTTAATACCTTTACCTTTATATGGTTCTGGTGGACGTTTTTCGCGAACTTCTGCAGCGAACTGGCCGACTTTCTGTTTGTCGATGCCGGAAATAATAATTTTGTTTGGACCAGGAACTTCGATGGAGATGCCATCGATTTCTGGCATGATAACCTGGTGAGAATAACCAAGGTTCATTACCAGTTCATTGCCCTGTTTTGCAGCTCTGTAACCAACACCAGTGATTTCGAGCTCTTTTTTGAAGCCGTTTGTTACGCCTTCAACCATATTGCTAATCAGTGTTCTGGTCAGACCGTGCAGAGATTTGTGTTTCTTCTGTTCAGATGGTCTTGTTACCAGAATCTGACCGTTTTCAACTGCTACAGTCATATCTTTGTGGAAAGTATTTTCCATTGTGCCTTTTGGACCTTTAACAGTGATAACATTGCCGTTTACTGCAACATCAACACCTGCAGGAATTCCAATAGGCGCTCTGCCTATACGTGACATTACTGTACCCCCTTACCAAACGAATGCAAGGATTTCGCCGCCAACATTCTCTTTGCGAGCCTGTCTGTCAGTCATAACACCTTTTGGTGTAGACATAATAGCGATACCAAGGCCTTTCATAACCTTTGGCATATCCTCACAGCTGGTGTAAATGCGAAGTCCAGGTTTGGAAACTCTGCGGAGTCCTGTGATAACCTGAGATTTGCCCGCGCCGTATTTCAAAGTGATGCGGATTACACCCTGCTTACCATCGTCAATAACCTGGAAGCTTTTGATATAGCCCTCATCCAAAAGAATCTGTGCGATAGATTTTTTTATATTGGACGCCGGGATATCAACCATGTCATGTTTAGCTGCGTTAGCGTTACGAATTCTTGTAAGCATATCAGCAATTGTATCGGTGATTTGCATGACGTCAACCTCCTTTTGCTCGTACTATTACCAGCTAGCCTTTTTCACACCCGGAATCTGTCCTTTGTATGCCAATTCTCTGAAGCATATACGGCAGATACCGAATTTGCGAAGATAAGCGTGTGGTCTTCCGCAGATTTTGCATCTATTGTAAGCTCTTGTGGAGAACTTAGGTGCTTTCTGCTGTTTCATTTTCATTGCGGTTTTAGCCACTTAACCTTACCTCCTTACTTCTCAAATGGAGCGCCCATCAGAGTAATCAACTCACGAGCCTCTTCATCTGTATTTGCAGTGGTAACGAAGCAGATGTCCATACCACGCACTTTATCGATTTTATCGTAATCGATTTCAGGGAAAATCAGCTGTTCTTTCAGACCGAAAGCAAAGTTACCTCTGCCGTCGAAGCCTCTAGCGCTGATGCCTCTGAAGTCTCTTACACGTGGGAGAGCAACGTTGAACAGTCTGTCAACAAATTCATACATTTTGTCGCCTCTCAGTGTAACTTTAGCACCGATTACCATGCCTTCACGAAGCTTGAAGTTTGCAACGGATTTTTTAGCTCTGCATGGAACAGCTTTCTGGCCAGTGATTTTAGCCAGGTCGCCCATAACAGCTTCCATCATTTTGTGATTGTCACGAGCTTCGCCACAACCAACGTTGATTACGACTTTATCAAGCTTTGGAATCTGCATGACGCTCTTGTATTCGAATTTCTTCATAAGAGCAGGAGCTACTTCATTATTGTAGTAAGTTCTCAATCTTGCCATGTTTTCTCCTCCTCACTTACAAAGTCGCGCCGCATTTTTTGCAAACACGCTCGTTTTTGCCGTTAGCACCGGCTTTATGTGCAACTCTTGTAGGTTTCTGGCATTTTGGGCACACAACCATTGCCTTGCAAGCGTACATAGCTGCTTCAGCATCTACAATACCGCCTGTTTCACCCATTCTTCTTGGCTTAACATGTTTTTTAACCATGTTGCAGCCTTCAACAATAATTTTGCCTTCCTTTGGGCTTACTTCCAGGACTTTGCCCTGTTTACCTTTATCACGGCCGGACAGGATTACAACATTATCGTCTCTTCTAATGTGCAATTTCATTCTGCGAGCACCTCCTACAGTACCTCTGGAGCGAGGCTAAGAATCTTGAGGTATTCCTTTTCACGGAGTTCTCTTGCTACCGGTCCAAAAATACGGGTACCTCTTGGGTTTTTATCTTCTTTAATAATAACCGCCGCATTCTCATCGAAACGGATGTATGTTCCGTCATCACGTCTGATGCCTTTGGCAGAACGAACAACAACAGCTTTAACAACGTCGCCTTTTTTAACAGTGCCGCCTGGAGCAGCTTTCTTTACAGAACACACGATTACGTCACCAATGTTTGCGTATCTTTTGCGGGTACCGCCAAGAACGCGAATGCACATCAGCTCTTTTGCGCCTGTGTTGTCGGCAACTTTGAGATAGGTCTGCATCTGAATCACAGAGCGTTCCTCCTTTCGATATAACTCTCTCCGCCTTCGTGGCCGGAAAGTCTTATATTATGAACGAAAATTATTTTGCTTTTTCGATGATGTTGGTAACTCTCCATCTCTTGTCTTTGGACAGAGGGCGGGTTTCCATGATCTGAACTTTGTCGCCAATGCCACATTCGTTCTTTTCATCGTGAGCTTTGAATTTTACGGTTCTCTTGATGATTTTTTTGTAAAGGGGGTGCTTTACGCTGTCTACGATAGCAACAACAACTGTTTTGTCCATTTTATCGCTAACAACAGTGCCAACCCTGGTTTTTCTAAGGTTTCTTTCCAAAGCTATGTCCTCCCTTCTTGATTACTGCGCGTCTTTCAGCTCATTCTGTTTCAGAATGGTAGCAACACGAGCAATATCTTTTTTAACCGCCTGGATTCTCATTGGATTTTCCAGCTGGTTGATAGCGTGCTGGAAGCGCAGGTGGAAAAGTTCTGCTTTAAGCTCGCCGATTTTTGCTGTCAGTTCAGCATTGGACATTTTTCTGATTTCTGCTGCTTTCATTACTTTTCACCCTCCTCTTCCTTAACGATGAATCTGCATTTAACTGGCAGCTTGTGGCTTGCAAGACGCATAGCTTCTCTTGCCAGCTCTTCGGAAACGACGCCGATTTCAAACATAACACGACCTGGTTTAACAACTGCTACCCAGTACTCAGGGCTACCTTTACCGGAACCCATTCGAGTTTCAGCTGGTTTTTCAGTTACAGGTTTGTCTGGGAAAATTTTGATCCATACCTGACCACCACGTTTGATGTGACGAGTCATAGCGATACGAGCAGCCTCGATCTGGTTGGATTTAATCCAGCCACATTCTGTTGCCTGCAGACCAAACTGGCCGTTGGAAACAGTGTTGCCTCTGGAAGCTACACCTTTCATGCGTCCTCTGTGGACTCTGCGGTATTTAACTCTTTTAGGGAGAAGCATTACTGTTTGCCTCCTTCCTTACGTGGTGCTTTTTTAACTTCCTGCAGAACTTCACCAGCGTACACCCATACTTTAACGCCGATTTTACCGTAAGTGGTATTTGCTTCAGCGAAACCGTAGTCGATGTCAGCTCTCAGTGTCTGCAGTGGAATGGTACCTTCATGGTAGTGTTCGGAACGAGCGATTTCAGCGCCGCCCAGACGACCGCTAACCTGTGTTTTGATACCTTTAGCACCAAGACGCATTGCGCGGCCGATTGCCTGTTTCATAGCACGACGGAAGGAAATTCTTCTTTCCAGCTGAGAAGCAATGCTTTCAGCAACGAGCTGTGCGTTTTTATCAGGCTGTTTTACTTCCACAATGTTCAGGAAAACTTTCAGAGCAACTTCTCTGTTTTTGTTTACCATGTTTTCACAAGCAACGCGAAGTTTTTCAATTTCAGCGCCGCCTTTGCCGATAACCATACCTGGTTTAGCGCAGTGAATGTGGATTCTTACTTTGCTTGCGTCACGCTCGATTTCGATGCGTGGAACGCCAGCAGCATAAAGTGTTTTCTTCAGGAATTTACGCAGGTTGTAGTCCTCAACAAGAGTATCGCCGAAAACGTTATCCTTAGCAAACCAGCGGGAATCCCAATCTTTAATAACACCTACACGAAGACCGTGTGGATTTACTTTCTGGCCCATAGTTTACCCTCCTCCGGCTTATTCTTTCTCTTTTACAACCATTGTAACATGGGAAGTTCTTTTCAAAACTCTAAAAGCTCTGCCCTGTGCTCTTGGTCTGATTCTTTTCAGGATTGGACCTGGTCCTACATAACACTCAGAGATGTAGAGGTTGTTAGGATCCATATTGTGATTATTTTCAGCATTTGCAATTGCGGATTTCAGCAGTTTTTCCAGTGGCTCACTAGCAGCCTTAGGAGTATGCTTCAAAATAGCGATTGCTTTATCTGTTGGTTGATTTCTAATCAAATCGAGCACTATCTGCACCTTTCTTGGTGAGATGCGGGCGTATTTGAGGTAAGCCCTTGCTTCCATTTGTTATCCTCCTTTCGGCCTAATTATCTGCCCTTTTTCGCGCCAGCGTGGCCACGAAATGTTCTTGTTGGTGCGAACTCTCCAAGTTTATGACCTACCATATCCTCAGTTACATAAACAGGAACATGTTTACGGCCATCATGAACTGCGAAAGTGTGACCTACAAATTCAGGGAAAATTGTAGATGAACGGCTCCAGGTTTTCAGAACGCGCTGTTCGTTAGCAGCATTCATTTCCTGTACTCTCTTGAGCAGCTTAGGCTGCACGAAAGGTCCTTTTTTGATACTTCTACCCATAAGTTCGTTGCCTCCTTTCAGCTACCCTTATTTATCGCCTCTGCGTTTTACGATAAACTTATCGGAATGTTTGTTGGTCTTTCTGGTCTTGTAGCCAAGAGCTGGTTTGCCCCATGGGGTAACAGGACCTGGACGACCGATTGGGGATTTACCTTCACCACCGCCGTGAGGATGGTCACATGGGTTCATTACAGAACCACGAACGGTTGGACGGATACCCTTATGACGGGTACGACCAGCTTTACCGCCGGAAACGTTTTCATGGTCGATGTTGCCTACCTGACCGATTGTTGCCATACAGTTGATTGGAACCTGGCGAAGTTCGGAGGATGGCAGTCTAACCAGAGCGTAGGTAGCTTCTTTAGCCATCAACTGAGCCATGATACCTGCGGAACGAGCGAGCTGAGCGCCTTTACCTGGGTACAGTTCAATGTTGTGGATAAATGTACCTACTGGAATGTTTGCCAGTGGCAGTGCGTTACCTGGCAGAATGTCTGCCTGTGGGCCGTTTTCAATTTTGTGACCCACTTTCAAACCGTGTGGTGCGATGATGTAGCGTTTTTCGCCATCTTCGAACTGAATCAGTGCAATGAATGCAGAACGGTTTGGATCGTACTCGATTGTCTGAACGGTAGCTGGGCAATCGAATTTGTCTCTTTTGAAGTCGATAACACGGTATTTTCTTCTGTTGCCGCCGCCTCTGTGACGAACGGTGATTTTACCGGTGTTGTTACGTCCAGAATGTTTCTTGAGTGGCTCAAGCAGGCTTTTTTCTGGAGCAACCTTGGACAACCCACTGTAATCGGTAACGGTCATGGCACGTCTAGCCGGTGTAGTAGGGTTTAAGGTTTTAATAGCCATTCGGTTTCACTCTCCTCATCGTATTTTGCGGGACATGAGTTATCCCATACCGGCGGGTTTGCCGCCTTCCGCACGGTTTCCGTGTCGGGGAGAAATTCTCCCCTGTAACCTTTCGAGTCTCCGGATTCCGCTGCGTTTGGCAGATTTTATTCTGCCAACTCATTTATTTGTCTCCTTGCGAAGACTGAATAAAAAGCCGAAGGGCCTTCTATTACATCATGCTTTCAAAGAACTCAATGCCTTTGCTGTCAGCAGTCAGGGTAACGATAGCTTTTTTCCAGTCAGCGCGACGGCCTACATGGTAGCCCTGTCTTCTGCTCTGACCACGAACCTGCATGGTGTTAACCTTAGCAACTTTTACGCCGAAGATTGCTTCAACAGCGTTTGCAATTTCCTGCTTGCAAGCGGTTCTCTGAACTATGAAAGTGTACTTTTTCATCTGAATGTTTTTCATGGACTCTTCAGTGATAACCGGTTTGATGATTACATCGTAAACGGATTTCATTATGCGTACACCTCCTCGATTTTAGCAACTGCATCTTTAACAACGATGAATTTGTCGTGGTTAAGAATGTCGTATACATTGATGGTGTTAACCAGAGCGGTTTTTACACCTGGAATGTTGTTTGCGCTCTTGATGAATTTTTCGTTAACTTCAGGCATAACGAGCAGAGCTTTTCTGTCTACGCCCAGAGCATTGAGCATGTTAACGATTGTTTTTGTTTTGAACTCTTCAACAGTGATGCTGTCAACAACGATGATGTTGTTTTCGAGCACTTTAGAGGAGAGTGCAGATTTCAGAGCCAGTCTCTTAACTTTTTTGTTCAGAGAGTAGCTGTAGTCTCTTGGTTTTGGACCCAGAGCAACGCCACCGTGTCTCCACTGTGGAGCGCGGATGGAACCCTGTCTTGCATGACCGGTACCTTTCTGTTTCCAAGGTTTGCGACCGCCACCGCTTACTTCAGTTCTGGTAAGAGTGGACTGTGTGCCCTGACGCTGATTTGCGAGGTAGTTAACTACCGCAGCGTGCATAACAACTTTATTTGGCTCGATACCAAAGATGGCGTCCGAGAGGTTCATTTCGCCGACATTTTTGCCAGCCATATCAAATACTTTAACCTGTGGCATTGTGTTTCCTCCTTCCCTTACGCCTTCTTAACGCTGTCAGTGATGTAAACCAGACCGTGTTTTGGACCTGGGATAGCACCCTTGATTGCGATCAGATTGTTTTCCACATCAACCTTAACAACTTCAAGGTTCTGGATTGTAACTCTTTCAGCACCCATGTGACCTGGGAGACCTTTACCCTTTCTAACTTTAGAAGGAGTGGAGCAAGCGCCCATGGAACCTGCATGTCTGTGTACAGGACCGGTACCGTGAGTTTCTTTAAGTCTGGAGAAACCGTGGCGTTTGATTGCACCAGCGTAACCTTTACCTTTGCTTGTGCCGCAAACATCAACTTTTTCACCAAGTTCGAATGTATCAACTTTAATGATGTCGCCTACATTCTTAGCAGCGCAGTCATCCAAACGGAATTCTCTGAGAGTTCTTTTTGGAGCTACATCGCCTTTTGCGAAATGTCCCTGTTTAGCTTTGTTCAGCTTGCCTACTGCGATATCGCCATAACCGATCTGCAGAGCTTCATAGCCATCGTTTTCGATTGTCTTTTTCTGTACAACAACGCATGGGCCAGCCTCGATTACAGTTACAGGAATGAATTTTCCGGTTTCGTCAAAAAGCTGAGTCATACCAAGCTTTTTGCCTACGATGCATTTTTGCATGTTTGTTTACCTCCTATTGGTTATTGGTTGGATTGGCTACCAACTTGACCTTTGCCCGCGCTTTCGAAATTAGAGTTTAATTTCGAATTCAACGCCTGCAGGGAGCTCAAGACCTTTCAGAACCTCAACAGTTTTGTTGGATGGTCTGAGAATGTCGATGAGTCTTTTGTGTGTTCTCATCTCAAACTGCTCACGGCTGTCTTTGTACTTATGAACAGCACGGAGAATAGTTACGATTTCTTTTTCTGTTGGCAGTGGAATAGGACCGGATACCTGAGCACCTGTTCTTTTCACTGTTTCAACAATTTTTTCAGCAGCAGCATCTACCAGCTGATGATCATAACTTTTAAGTCTGATTCTGATTTTTTCTTTGACTGCCACATTAATCGCCTCCTTAGGATTTTCTTAGTAGTGGGGACGACGGTTTCAAATCTCGGAACACGCTTCCGGGTGTTCCGCGATTCTGACAATAAAAAATCCGTGCAAATCCGCTATTATTGCGCAGATTCACCCGGGACCTTAAGCCTTCCAAAGAAGACCACAACTTTAACCAACGGAACTCCATAGAAAATTCCGCTCAGTCGTTAGTCAGTTTTCAGCCGCCCGGTTTAAAATCGGACATACTCCGCGAAAATTTCCCGCCTGTACCGGCGGCCACCTCTCGCTTCATCGCATATCTTGTGCAGTCACGCTTAATTATAATAGCAAAACAGGGGGAAGAATGCAAGGGGTTTTTTAAAATTTTTTGCGTTTTTTTTGGAATTTCTCACAAATCTGCAATTTCACCAAAATTCGACGAATTATACATCAAAAACAATGAAATTTTGCCCGTTTGCACACACCAACAGCCTGTTTCTGCCTTTATTTAATAGTTTACATCAGCTTTATCACTTCGTCAAAGGTTATTTTTAGCCTAAAAAAGAAAAATCAGGGACAAAATCTAAAGCCGTTTACCTGCCCAATTTTCGCCCTGATTTAAAAATTAAATGTTTTCTACCTTATTTATATATAAAATTACAATGTAAATTACTGCGCCAGCAATTCGTCCACAACTTTAATATACTCCGCCTTGTTTGTAACATTTACCATGCGTTTTACTTCTTTTCCGTCTTTGAATACTATAATTGTTGGTATTGCCATTACCCCATACTGTGATGCCAGCTCTCCGCACTCATCAACATCAACCTCGGCAACTATTGCTTTGTTTTCAAGCTCCTGTGAAAGTTGGTTCAGCATTGGCTGTATCAGCTTGCAGTAACGGCACCAATCAGCCGTAAATTTTATAAGCGATACACTGCCGCTTTGTGTAATTTTTTTAAAGCCTTGTTCGTCTGTTTTTACAATCATATTTTATCTGCCTTTCTTTTTAAGTTTCCGCGGTTTTGAGTTCATTATACACCTTTCCAGTATACTTTCAACCCCTTTATGGAAAGATTTACATTTGCTTCATGGTTTGTTCTTTTTTTAGCTTTCCCACAGCCTAAATAAAAACACCAAAAAATATTCAAAAAAAATTTGAAAAACCTGTTGACAAATTCAAGTCTGTATAGTAAGATATATATTGTCGTCAGAACACATCGACATTGCCCGATTGTGTAATGGTAGCACGACAGACTCTGACTCTGTTTGTCTGGGTTCGAATCCTAGTCGGGCAACCAAAAACCGCTTTTGATTTTCAAAAGCGGTTTTTTACTTTTTATTTTCATTTGTTGACATTTCAAATTAAAAGGCATATAATTGTTACGCTTTAAATATTACGAGATGTGGCTCAGTTTGGTAGAGCGCTGCGTTCGGGACGCAGAGGCCGCAGGTTCGAATCCTGTCATCTCGACCACAAAACAGCACCCGAAAGGGTGCTGTTTTGCGTTGTGCAGCACCGGCAGCATACATAGCTTCGAAAATTTTAACGGTTACCGAGCTATACTTGCTTTATTCGCTGCAATACTATAAAATAACATGATAAAAAGATAAAAGGTGCTGTATGAAAATATTATCCGACAAGCGATTCTATAAATTTTTAATTCCATCGTTGATTGGTGCATTTCTGTTTGTGACTCCAATCAAGCAAGACGGCAATCTTACAATCCCCATTGCAGTTGCAGCGCATAAACTGCTGGAGCTTATGGGGGATAACTCTATTGTTATTATCTGGGGACTTATCTCTCTAAGTGCAATTATCACCATTCTTCACAGAGCATTTGGCATCAACTTTTTGAAAAAAAACAAAAAGCTGGATTCTCTCTTCAGCGTGAAGGGATTTTGGTTTGCCATTCGTATGATTGGTTTCCTGTTCGCTAATATGATCTATTTTAATTTTGGTCCGAACTTTATTATTGGCAATATCACCGGCGGTTTGGTTATTAACGATTTGCTTCCCATTCTTGTTTGCGTCTTCTTGCTTGCAGGTATTCTGCTTGCTTTGCTTTTGAATTACGGTCTTCTGGATTTTTTAGGTGCACTGTTGATCAAGTTGATGAGGCCGATTTTCAATCTTCCCGGCAGAAGTGCACTGGACTGTGTTGCTTCTTGGCTGGGAGACGGTTCCATTGGTGTGCTGTTGACAAGCAAACAATACGAAGAAGGTTTCTACTCCAAGCGCGAAGCAACGGTTGTTGCAACCACATTCTCTGCGGTCAGCATCACCTTTAGTCTGGTTGTTATCAGTCAGGTAGGTCTGGGGCACATGTTCCTGCCGTTTTATCTTGTCGTTACCACTGCAGGTATTGTTGCCGCCATTGTTGTTCCAAAACTCCCTCCGCTTTCCAAAATTCCGGAAATATTTTATACGGAAACCGCCTACTGCGAAGACATACCCGACGGTATGACCCCCGCACAGTACGGCATAAAATTGGCATTGGAAAAGGCTGACAAAGCTCCCACTATGAAGGAATTTTTAAAGGAAGGGGCCGAGAATGTCTTTGAGATGTGGTTTGGTACTCTGCCGGTTATTCTTGCAATAGGTACTCTGGCACTGATTATTGCTGAATTTACCCCTGTATTCAAAATCTTAGGGCTTCCCTTTATTCCTATCTACAAGCTGCTGCAATTGCCCGAAGCAACGCTGGCAAGTCAAACTGTTATTGTTGGCTTCGCAGACATGTTTCTGCCCAGCGTTATCGCAGCTTCTATCGAAAGTGAACTCACCCGTTTTGTAGTAGCTGCAACCAGTGTTACCCAGCTGATATATATGTCCGAAATTGGCAGCATTATTATGGGCAGTAAAATCCCCGTTTCATTGAAGGATTTGTTTATAATCTTTTTGGAACGCACTATTGTTACTTTGCCAATTATTGCAATCTTTGCTCACTTGATATTTTAAAAAAGCTCATATTCCCATTACTTGCCGCAAAATCTTGAAGCTTGTGAAATATAAAAACCGTCGAGGGCATTCGCCCAATCTTCGGATTTACGGTTTCGAAAGTGTTCATACTTTCCATGTCGGAGTAAGCACTGTGTTGCTTACTCCGTTTTTGATTTCCCATCGAAAACCGCAGCTTATTTTTTTGGTGCGGATGGGCTTATTCGAAACACCCTGCGTGAAGAAAAACGCATTTGGTTCCTCCATCACACACCTTCTTCCTTTTCGCAAACAAACTATTGTAGTATCTAAAGTATTCACAAATTTCAAAAATTACAGCACATAACTTTTATTTTAAGAAAATTTGTGCGCAGTAGTTTTTATCCTATTATGATACAGCAAGCGGGAATTCCTTTAAAATCAGGAACTCCCGCTTGCTTAATTTTATACATTTACCGTCTTACCTGGCACAAATCTCCCCGCAGCCTATTTTTACCCCTGCATTTCCTGCCGGCTGAGTGGTAAAATCGTCCTGTCCGCTGTGAATAACAACCGTCCGTCCAATAATATCACGCACGCAAAAACGGTCGGTTCGCACAGCAAGATACGCACATCCGTCACAGCTTAATAAAGGCGGCAGGTCACCTGCGTGTTTGGGATGAGTGCTGTATTTAGGGTTGTAGTGACTGCCCGTTTGCGAAAATTCTTTTCCACTGCAGCTTTTTCCCTCATGGATGTGCAAAGCAAAAAAACCTGTTTTGCTCTCCTTTGGCAACCCATAAACATCCGCAACAACCAAAACGCTGCAAGCGTCTTGATAAAACCTTACTTCTCCCGATAAACAAGGTGCTTCTTTTTCTCCGTAAATCACTGCAACAGCATTGGGATTTTTAAAATTATAATTCATTCAATCACCTCGTTGTCAGCTTATGTGAAAACAAGGAATTATATGAAAAATATCAAGTATCCTGTAAATCTGCGGCTGTAATGTCATTCTCTACATTGTCCCGTCCAAGGTCGGTATCAATAACCGGATACGCTTTGGAAATCGGTTTTTCCGTGTGATAAACCTTCATGTTAGGTCCATAGGTGCCACTGATTATTGGATTAGCTTTTTGTTTACCATGCTTTGCTTTTCCCTGAATTTCAGGCACAGGAGCCATATCATTACGCTGTTTGGTGTGTGTACGGCTTGGCCGCGACATTCCTTGTTTGGGCATTATAATCACCTCAAAAACAGCTTTTTCCGTTTTCAGTTAATTATTCATGCGACCTTACAATATCTCCGGTATCAATAATTTCCTTATATAATAATTTAAAATTTCGCAATTTTTGCTCTTTAACCAATAGCGTCGTCTCTAAACTATATAAGGCTACAAACATTTTACTGCTATATTGACAAAATTTGCTCCAAGTCGTACCATAAATATGGGCATTATGCTAATAAAGGAGTTGATATTTTGAAACTTGCTCATGGAAAAATGACAGTAGAAGTGCTGGCAGGAAAAAGAATTATTAAAACGGGCGCTGTCGGTGCAGTAACTGCTGAAGAAGTTCGTTGGATGACAAATGCTTTAGTTACTAATTCTGTAGCTTGGAAAGCCACAGGCTGGGCATACATTGCAGATATCAGCAAAATGTCACCGGCTGCACCGGATGTTAGTCAGGAACTGGTTACCCTTCATACCAAGTTAGCAACTGCAGGCTGTAGAGCAGTAGCATTTGTTGAGGGTAACGCTATCTTCCTTGCTGCTCAGGCAAAACAACATCAAAAACAAGCACATGCTTCTTTTCTTGAAGGACATTTTAAAACCGAAGATGAAGCTTTAAAATGGGTTTCAACAATAGTAAAATAATTGAAGTCATGCCAGCGCCTAAAAGACGCTGGCTTTCACTTTGTTCAAGTCCCAGCGAGTACGGTTGCTTGCTACCCTTAAAAGAGTCTGCATACTCTTTTTTGCTCAAACTTTCTTTTATTCGGTCTTGTTTTCCCTATTCCCTTATATACTTCTGTATTGTTGAAATATTTAGTCCTACTGTACTCACAAAGTATCCTCTTACCCAGAAATTCCTATTCCCAAATTTATACTTTAAATTTGCGTGCCTTTCGAATATCATCATTGGACTTTTCCCTTTGAGATATCCCATCGTTTGTGCAACGCTATACTTGGGCGGTATGCTTAACAGCCGATATATGTGCTAAAGCTATAACCCAAAGGGGTGGGTGTATTTATCCGCACCTTTTTTCTTCTGCCTTTAAAACTACCTTTTTTTCTTCCTGCAATTGCATTTGTTTTTCAGCCCCTGTACATGGTAAAATAGCATTGTTCTCGCGGGACAAATAGCTTATCAGGAGGTTTATTACACGATGTGCAATTTTGCCTGCAGCGTTATCTGGATGATTCTCAACCAGATGTGCGGCGGTTTCGGCTGCTAATGTCAAAACAGCTCTGCTTGATAGCAGAGCTGTTTTTTTATTGAACAGTATGCCGTACTTAATCGCAAAACTGTGGCACTTGTTTCAGCTGTAGTTATCATAATTTAAAAATTAAATCCTTTTTCCTATTTACCGTCATTTCCTAAAATGTTAAGGTATATTGTACAGTAAGTGCAGTATACCTTATTTCAAAACACATCAAGGAAGATAGCTTATGCAGTACTACAAATCTGTAATTACACCCATTGGAACGGTATGTATAGTTTGCCGTAAAAATCAAATAACTCGGCTTGTGCTTCCACAAAAGCCTCTTTTACAGGACCTTGTTCCTGCCGAAAACAACCTTCTTTTGTGTTCTGCCGCCTGTCAGCTTGAAGAATATTTTGCAAGAAAACGCACAGTGTTTGAGCTCCCTCTGGCTCCAAGCGGAACAGCCTTTCGCATAAGTGTTTGGCAGCAGCTTTTAAAAATACCGTACGGAACAACTTTGAGTTATGGTGATGTAGCCAAATTACTCGGAAAACCAGGTGCAGCACAAGCTGTTGGTCAAGCTAATCGTTATAACCCTATTCCAATATTCATTCCTTGCCACCGAGTGATAAACTCCAACGGCACACTTGGTGGCTACGATGGCAGTAACAATACCTTAAAGCATTTTTTGCTTGACCTTGAAAAACAATAAAAACTACTGCATAAAACAAAAAGTCCCCGCGGCTTTTGCCACAGGGACTTTTTGTCTTGGAAGAGGAGGGGTTCTGTGTTTTAGTAAGGGGTTTATTTTTAGGGGTAAAGTAAGGGTTAGGGGTTTTTCTCGTCTCTTCTCTTATCTTGTTTATATAATACACCTTTGTCACAAAATAGTCAATCGGCAAATTATTTAACAATCTTTGTTAAATATCGGTATGTTGTACAAAAAAAAGCAAGTTTAACCGTTATTTATTCAAATTCAAACAAAACCAAGCATTTTTTTAACAATTTTGACCATCAAACAGACCCTTTCATTATTTTTTTGTGACCAAAAGCCGCCTTGAATTATTTAAATTTAAGAGCAAACAATACTTTTATCTGTAATTATTTGCCCAATGAAAGGATGTTCTTTTTGAACTTTATTCTTACAGGCAGCTTCCCAACCGATTTTTCCAACACAATAAACCAACTATTAAATTCGACCAGCGCAAAACTGTGTACCTCTCCTCAAAAAAACAACGGCAAAAATGTGTGGGTGCTTTCTCACCCTCGGTTTTCATTTGTTCGCCCCATGTTTGACGCTGCACTGCTTTGCTCGCACGACAAGCTTGCCGTAAGGCTTGCTTGTAAATTCGCTGTACCATCTTTAACATGCGGCTTTTCCACGCACGACACCGTAACGCTTTCAAGCATAACTCCCGACAGTGCCGTCGTTTGCTTACAGCGGTCGTTCACAACGCTCGACGGCACAGTATGCGAGCCGTTTGAGCTTCCCATTAAGCTCAGCGGTCGCTTTTCCAACGACCATCTGCTGTTACTTTGTGCCTGCGCAATAATTTGCAGCCAATCCTCACAGCTTAACAATATTATTTTTTAAATATTGTTAAAATTCATCTAACAGCTTGAACAGTAATTCCCTGTTATATTCAAAAAACTAAACTCCATAATAATAATGCAAACGCCGATTAAAAATTCTTCTGTATGAAGCATGAACTTTTAAGGAGTGTAAATGTTATGGCTAAATCCTCTAATAACAGAATTGTTGTTCCAGAAGCAAAAGCTGCTATGGAAAAATTTAAAATGGAAGCTGCAAACGAAGTAGGTGTTAACCTTAAAGAAGGTTACAACGGCGACCTGACCTCCCGTCAGGCTGGTTCCGTAGGCGGTCAGATGGTTAAAAAGATGATTGAAGCTTACGAAAATTCCATTAAATAAGCTAACCCCTTAAGCAATACGGCTGCAAATTCAGTGCGAATTTGCAGCCGTATTCTTGTATACATAAAAAGCCGACGGCATAACCGTCGGCTTTTTGTTTTTAAATAAAATCAGCAAATTTTGCTTTATCAAGACGCTCCCTTACATCGCGGGATATCTCGCAAAATATTTTTTGCATGGCACAAGGTTTATCTTTTATGCGAGTACAAACAAATTCCCCTGTTCCGCAGCGGTTAAGATTGTACGGCCCTTCAATTACCTCCAAAACTTCGGCAAGCGAAATTTCAGCCGGTGATTTTGCAAGCTCATACCCACCCTGTGTACCCTTAAAGGACTTCACTATACCTGCACCAACCAGTTTGCGCAGTATTTTAAGTGAAAAACGAAGTGTTACTCCGGTAAGCTCCGAAATATGCTTTGCGTCCATGCGTTTGCCGTGCATGCTTAAACAATGCACTATTCTTATAGCATAATCCGCTTCCAATGTAATATTCATTCCAAAAGCCTTTCTCCCGTTATTATTACGGATTATATATTAATCAAGAAAATCTTTCAGTCTTTTGCTTCTGCTTGGATGACGGAGTTTGCGCAGTGCTTTAGCTTCAATCTGGCGAATACGCTCACGAGTAACATTGAATTCTTTACCAACCTCTTCCAGAGTACGGCTTCTGCCATCCTCCAAACCAAAGCGCAGCTTCAAAACTTTTGCTTCACGGTCGGTAAGTGTGGAAAGAACTTCGCCCAGCTGTTCACGCAGCAAAATGTGGGAAGCTGCATCTGCAGGTGCCGGAGCATCGTCATCCGGTATAAAGTCGCCCAAATGGCTGTCTTCCTCTTCACCGATAGGAGTTTCCAAGGAAACAGGCTCCTGTGCTACACGAAGTATTTCGCGCACCTTTTCCACAGGCATGCTGAGCTCTTCGGCAATTTCTTCAGCTGTTGGTTCATGACCGTTCTTGTGAAGCAGCTGGCTGGAAACCTTTTTAACCTTGTTAATGGTTTCTACCATGTGAACAGGAATACGAATGGTTCTTGCCTGGTCTGCAATAGCTCTTGTAATCGCCTGACGAATCCACCATGTTGCATAGGTAGAAAATTTAAAGCCTTTTGTATGGTCAAATTTTTCAACTGCTTTAATAAGACCCAAGTTGCCTTCCTGAATCAAGTCAAGGAACTGCATCCCACGGCCTACATATCTTTTTGCAATACTTACTACCAAACGCAGGTTAGCTTCCGCAAGGCGTTTGCGTGCGTATGGGTCGCCTGCTGCCATGCGTGTTGCAAGCTCAATTTCTTCATCAGCGGAAAGCAGTGCAACTCGGCCTATCTCTTTAAGATAAACCTTTACAGGGTCGTCAATATTAATACCCTCTGCCGAAAGAGAATTTTCCAAATCCTCGCTCGCAATAGTCAGGTCAAAGCCTGCATCGCTTGCAGGTTCGTCAATAATATCAACATTCATGGCTTCCAGTGTTTCGTACAGGTGTTCTACCTGCTCAACATCCAGTTCAACCTCCATGAGTGCATCGGTTATTTCCTTGCTGGTCAGTTTACCTTTAGACTTACCGTTATCCAACAGTTCTTTTATTATGTTTTTCTTATCCGGTGCTGCCAAATGATTTTCCCCCTATTTCTTTTTTGCCGCCAACGAGCTGATATAGTCTTTCAGTTCATCAGCATTCATTTGGGCTAATTCTTTTTGCGTTTTTTCTTGTTTGCTTTCTAAAATCACGCTGACATAATCTCGTACCTCTTCAACAGACGGGTTTTCCGGTATCGATGCCAATATCCCCGACAGGCGTGACATCTGTTCGGGCGAAAGCTGACCCGAAAGATGTATCATGTCAATACCTTTGTTTTCTGCTATCCGCGAGGTTATAACCTCATATAAGGTACGGCTTACATCAACCGTGAAATCCTGCGGCGTGATTTTCCCCTGTACCACCCTTATGTAATCAGGGTTTTTGTACAAAGCTGCAATCAGCCTTTCTTCTGCCAACGCACACCGTAAATTACGGCTGCGCTGTGGGTCCTGCTTGTTTGCGGGTGTTTCACCGATGCGTATTGCAGTGTCAAGCTGTTCCTTGCGTTTTTGATTGCGGTCTCTGCTTTTACGCAGCCGCTCCACCTGTAAGTTGATGGACTCCTTTGAAACACCTGTCTGATCCGCTATTCGGGAAATATATACTTCACGCTCAATTGAGCCATGAATTCCTGCCATAAGAGCTGCAAAGTCCTTTAAAAAAGCCACCTTGCCGTCATCCGTTTGCAAGTCATACCGACTTCGCAAACGCTCTATTTGAAATTCCAATGCGTTTGCACTGCCGCTAAGCAGCATTTCAAACCTTTCGGAGCCAAATTTTTTTATATATTCATCGGGGTCCTTTGCATCGGGAATATCCAACACATGAACCTTTATTCCAACATCCGAAAAAATCTTTATTGCCCTTGCAGTTGCTGCCTGACCTGCATTGTCACTATCATATGCAAGCACAACCTTGTTTGTGTACTTTACCGCAAGTCGTGCCTGTTCTTCGGTAAGTGCGGTCCCCAAGCTTGCAACCGCACAGTCAAAGCCTGCTTGGTGCAGACTTATAACATCCATGTACCCCTCGCAAAAAATAATGCTGTCCCGTTTGGTTTGCTTTGCAAGGTTCAGCGCAAACAGATTGCGGCTTTTTTTGAATACCGGCGTGTCTGCCGAGTTAAGGTATTTCGCACCATTGTTATCCAATGCACGCCCGCCAAAAGCTATTACATTTCCCCGTATGTCAATAATGGGGAAAATAACTCTTCCGCGAAAACGGTCATAATAAGTATGCTTGCCGTTTTTATTAAGCTTGCTGCTTTTTACCGCTATTCCTGCCTGTTCAAGTTCGTTTAAAAAGTAGCCTTTTTCAGTAAGATGGTTTATGACACCATCCCAACGGTTTGGCGAAAATCCAAGACCAAAACGCCTTATTGTTTTTGGCGTTAATCCACGGCTGTAAAGGTACGACAACGCACCCTTCCCCTCGTCGGAAATAAGGCAGTTGTGATAGTACCTTGCCGTTTCCTTATTTATTTCAAGAATTCTGGTTTTAAGCTTGGCTTCACGGTAGTCGGTATCGCTTTCGGGCAATGTCATGCCGCAGCGTTCAGCCAAAAATTTTACCGCTTCGATATAATCCAGATTTTCGGCTGCCATAACAAATGTTATAACATCGCCACCTGCACCGCACCCAAAGCAGTAGTAGGACTGGCTGTCGGGATAGATGAAAAATGACCCCGTTTTTTCACTGTGGAACGGGCAAAGTCCCACCATGTTTTTTCCTTTTCGAGTAAGTCTTGTATAGGGAGAAACAATCTGTTCGATATCACAGGCAAATTTTAACTGCTGAATAAAGCTGTCCGGCAGCATGCCGTCTCCCCCCTTTTTGAAAAGCAGTACTTTTCGATTATTATGACTTAAAACCTGAGCTTTACACAAAAACAACCTAATTTTTTTATTGCTGTGTCAAAGTTCTGTTGTATTTTTCATTATTATGCTTTATTCGACATAACAGTTAGTTCAAAAAGCCAAGGTTTCCAAACGGATACACTGTAAATCTTGCTTCACCTATAATGCGGTCTTCGGAAATAAACGGTTCATCCCACTCACGCGCATCGTACGAACCTGCACGATTGTCTCCCAAGAAGAAATAACAACCATCCGGAACTACCCAAACACCGCTTTCCTCAGACTCGTACACAACATACGGTTCTTCAAAATATACATCATTAATAAAAAGTCTGCCTTCTTTGTCCAATACTATTTTTTCACCCGGCAGACCAATGCACCGTTTAATTAAAATTTTGTCCAGCTCATCACTTTCAAAAGCTATTATATCGCCTCGTTCAACGGTTTTTTCGGGCATATATACTCTTGTTGCTATAAGCACCGACGGAACTTCTATTGTTGGAAGCATAGAGCCTGACGGAACAAAAACCGCAAAAGCTACCAGTTTAATGAACAAATACAAACCCAAAACCTCAAGACCTAAGGGAAGTATCCATTCTTTCCATAATTTTTTTATATCCAATACGGCATCTCCTCAGTTTTTTACGATTAAAATTTTTATTGCCAGCACTTAGGTACAAAAAGCTCCTCGTACAAAGCAATTGCATAACGGTCGCTCATTCCCGATATATAATCACAAACAGCTCGTGCACTGTCCTGTTCGCGGGCTATCCTTCGGTATTCTTCCGGAAGCTTTTCGGTACGCTCAATGTAATACGCATAGAGGCGGCGCACCACCTCCATAGCTTTTGCTTCTTCACCTTTAGCGGCAGGATTATTGTATACCGCCTCAAACATGAATTTGCGCAAGCTGTCGAACGCATTTTGAATTTTAGGTGCCATTACAATGTCTTCACCGCTGTTTTCCACTATTGAAAGAATAAGCGATGTTATTCTTGCCGATTTTGTTCTTCCCAGTTCGTAACTTATCTCAAAAGGTATATCCCTTTCGGAAAGCACTCCTGCACGAATTGCATCTTCAATATCGTGGTTAAGATATGCAATTTTGTCCGCATATCTTACTACTCTGCCCTCCAGCGTTTCCGCCGCCTTCGATGCAGTGGAATGACAAGCAATGCCGTTTCGCACTTCCCATGTAAGGTTAAGACCTCTGCCGTCTTTTTCAAGCTGTTCGACTATTCTTACACTTTGCAGGGAATGTACAAATCCATGCGGACAAACCTCGTCCAAAACAGCTTCACCTGCATGACCAAACGGTGTGTGCCCCAAATCATGCCCCAAGGATATAGCCTCGGCAAGGTCTTCATTAAGACTAAGCGCGCGCGCAATTGTTCGGGCTATCTGGCTTACCTCTTGAGTATGCGTAAGGCGAGTACGGAAATGGTCGCTTTTGGGCGAAAGAAAAACCTGAGTTTTGTTCATAAGTCGTCGGTACGCCTTACAATGTATAATTCTGTCACGGTCACGCTGATAGCAGGTTCTTATGTTACACGGAGGTTCTTCACGCTCACGCCCGCGGCTTTGTGAAGAAAGTGCCGCAAACGGCGAAAGCATCTGTTTTTCCTGCATTTCCTGCTTTTCGCGAATGTTCATTCAAGCGTACCTCCCCATATTATTTATTCCTTATAATCTATATACGCCCTTTTTTTGAATTTCCCTTTATTTCAAAAACATTTTCGGCATTTTCTACAATATCATCTTTGCAAAACCGCCTATTTTAGCTTTAGAATACAGAACGGACAAATTATTCTTCACCCATATCGTAATAAAGCTCTTCCATTACTTGCGGCACTACCGTATCGGACGAAAGCTCGCACAGCTCTTTGCAAAAACGCGGATACTGCTCGTCAGAAAAAATAAGCTCCAGCCGTACCACTGCACCAAAATCACTCGACGCAGTAACCGCTTTATATTTAGGCAAAATATAGCTTATTTTTCCGTAAAGTGCATAATCAAACTCCATTTGGCAGCGCACACACGGTGTCATGTACTGAACCTGAGCTGCATCCACAGCAACCTTGGCACTGTGGCTGTATGCACGAACAAGGCCCCCGCCGCCCAGCATTATTCCGCCAAAATAGCGTGTAACTACTACTGCAACATCGGTAAGACCTTCTTTTTGTAAAACATCAAGCACAGGTATGCCTGCCGTACCCTGTGGTTCGCCGTCATCGCTGTAACGGCGAATTTGCCCATCACGAAGAATGTATGCATAAACATTATGCGTAGCATCCCAGTGC
Source organism: Oscillospiraceae bacterium (assembly GCA_017559185.1). Taxonomy (GTDB): domain Bacteria; phylum Bacillota; class Clostridia; order Oscillospirales; family Ruminococcaceae; genus RGIG7389. Next base: position 46,334 of record JAFYSU010000004.1, on the reverse strand, counting down.
TTGCTTTTTAATCCATTTATAAATTCCAGTGCCTGTTCTTCGGTAGTCACCGGAGTTATGTAACCGATAAATCGGGAGCGTTTCTCCACAAATTCATCTTGTGCAGGGGCGGCAATGGTTTTGTAAGGCTGCAAAGCCATTTTATTTCCTCCTCTGACTTTGATTATCCATAAATCGAAACAAAGGCGGTGCAAAGCTGCACCGCCTTTTTGGCGTTGTATATGGTCAACAATTATTCAACATTGAAACGCTTTTTGAATCTGTCTACACGGCCGCCTGTATCAACCAGCTTCTGTTTGCCGGTGAAGAAGGGATGGCATTTGGAACAAATTTCAACACGGATGTTTTCTCTTGTAGAACAAGTCTCGATAACTTCGCCACAAGCGCAAGTAATTGTAGTTGGCTTGTAATTTGGATGAATATCCTTTTTCATGCTTCATTCACCTCTTTCAAATGGTAACATAACAACATACATATTATCATAACAAAATTCAAATTGCAAGGGATTTTTTCAAAAAACATTGTTTTATTTACGGTATTTTCAAAGCATAGCAAACAGTGACTTTGTAAATGCATCTGCTTTGTCGGCTGCCTGACTTAAGTTTGGTGCTGTAATGTCAAAATATATCTTCATTTTCGGCTCTGTTCCTGATGGTCGAACTATCATCCTTGTATCTTCACCAATCCGCCAACGAAGCATATTGGTTTTTTCACAATCTGCCGCACTCACGGTTCCGTCCGCCTTCACCGTAACCCCGCTTAAAAAGTCCGTGCTCTCGGTAACCTTTTCCCCCATAAATTCGGCAGGACTGTTTTTCCTTAATCTGTCCATAGCTTCATTCATATCTTTCATCGGGTGAACACCGTCAAACTTTTTGGTTACAACACGGCTGAACATTCTGCCATGCTTTTGGTAAAGCTCCTCAAGGTGGTCAGCAAGGGTTTTTTCGTTCTCCCAAAGCTTTGCAGCAAGTTCGCATATAAGCAATGCCGCATTCACTCCGTCTTTATCACGCACATGTGTTCCGCTTAAATACCCATGACTTTCCTCAAATCCAAAAATAAAGTCATCTGCTCTGCCTTCCTGTTCAAGCTGAGCTATTACCTGTGCGGTGTATTTAAAACCTGTAAGCACCGTACGCATTTCAACACCGTAGCTTTGCGCTATCTTATCTGCAAACTCTGACGATACAACACTCTTTACCGCAACAGGTTTATTCGGCATGGTTTTACTGCGAACTCTGCCACTACATATGTAATCCAGCAGTAGGGCTGCTATCTCGTTGCCGTTAAGCAGTCTGCCCTCACCACCCGCTTGTGCAGACCAAACTCCAAGTCGGTCGCTGTCGGGGTCGGTTGCGATAAGCATTTTTGCCCCCACATCTTTGCAAAGTGCAATCCCTGCCGCCATGGCTTCGGGAATTTCAGGGTTTGGATACGGACAGGTAGGAAAGTTTCCGTCGGGCGCCGCCTGCTGTTCAACTATATGCATACTGTCAAAGCCCTTTTCACGAAGAACTCGGCACACGCACTCCAACCCTGCACCATTAAGCGGTGTGTAAACAAACGGCAGCTTTGCGTTTAATTCCCGTGCACTGTCTGCTCCGAGCTTGCTTACACTTGCGATGTATGCATCCACCACATCTTCGGGTACTGTTTGTATTAATCCCGAAGCTTTTCCATCCTCAAACGATACGGATTTAACATCCCTAAAGCAATCAAGCGCCCACATTCGCTTGCCTATTTTGTCCGCTTTGTCGGGAGTAAGCTGTCCACCATCCTCACCGTATGCTTTATATCCATTATACTCAGCGGGATTATGACTTGCCGTTATCATAACACCCGCACTGCACCCAAGCTGGCGCACCGCAAAGCTAAGTGTCGGTGTCGGCATAATGCGGTCGAATATCCATGCTTTTATACCGTTAGCCGCAAACACCTGTGCTGCTGTTTTTGCAAACAGCATACTGTTTATACGACTGTCGCAAGCTATTGCTACGGTTTTTCCCTTTCCTTGTTCGGCAACAACTTCGGCAAACGCCTGTGTTGCAGCACCAACGGTATGCACATTCATTCTGCTTGTACCCGCACCCAAAATGCCGCGAAGTCCGGCAGTTCCAAATGAAAGCTCTGTTAAAAAGCGTTTTTCTATTTCAATCGAATTATTCTTTATGTTTTCCAATTCCTCTTTTAGGCTTCCCTGTGTACATTCAAGCCATTGATTGTAGTCTTTCAGTGCCATATCCTCACCTCGTTATACACTCACGGTATTTTATTTTGTTAAATCTCCAATTTGTACACGACATCAAATCAACTATTTGTATTTATATTATCTACTTTTACAGTATGTTCACCTTGTCATTTATATTATTTTATCACATCGCTGCTGCAAAATCTATCGCAATCTGCCGTATACCACCGTTCTTGTATATGGAATACTTTTCCTTTATAATGAGGATAGGCACAAAATCTAACAATGCAGTGTATTTGCTGCGCCTCTTTTAATAATCGTTTTGTATTTTAATTGCATTTATTTACAATAAGTATAATAACTACATCAAAGGTGGGATGTGTAAAATGGTTTGCAGTGTAAAAAGCTTTGGTTTGTGGGGCATAGATGCATTCGAGGTTACTGTCGAAACCGATATACTCCGAGGACTCCCTAAAGTAGACATGACAGGTCTTCCCGACAGTGCTGTAAAGGAATCACGCGACCGTGTGCAATCGGCACTGGTAAACAGCGGCTTTCGTTTCCCCGAAAGACATCTCATAATAAATCTTGCTCCGGGGGACAGACGCAAATCAGGTCCCGTTTATGACCTGCCAATACTCATCGGAATACTAAAAACCACCTCACAGCTTCATGCCGATACCGACGGCTTTGCCTTTTTGGGTGAAGCTGCACTGGACGGAAGCCTCAGGGGAGTTACAGGTGCACTTTCCATGGCATTGTATGCCGTTCAGTTAGGCTTAAAGGGTATATTCCTGCCGCTTGCAAACGCACAGGAGGCATGCGCCGTAAAAGGCATTGACATTTACCCTGCCGCATCACTCCGTGAAGTGGTCGACCACCTTGAAGGCAAAAAGCTGATTTCCCCACTCAAAACACTTCCCTTTGACAGCGAAAATATATCCTCAGCAATAGATTTTGCCAATGTAAAAGGTCAACTTTTCGCAAAACAGGCTATGGAAATAGCAGCAGCAGGCGGTCATAACCTTTTGCTTATTGGTCCTCCGGGTACTGGCAAAAGTATGCTTGCCAAGCGACTACCCACCATTTTGCCGCCCATGACCTTTGACGAAGCTGTGGAAACCACACGAATTCACTCCGCAGCAGGACTTTTAAGCGGTGGTGGTTCGCTTATATCTCAAAGACCGTTTCGCAGTCCGCACCACACAGTTTCTCCTGCCGGTCTTACAGGCGGTGGTTCAAATCCGCTGCCGGGGGAAATATCCCTTGCACACAACGGTGTACTTTTTCTTGATGAATTCCCCGAATTCAGCCGAACCGCACTTGAAACACTTCGCCAACCAATGGAGGACGGCACCGTTACAATTTCACGAGCAAAAAGCCGCCTTAGTTACCCATGCCGCATGATGATAGTAGCCGCTATGAATCCATGCCCATGTGGATTTTGGGGACACCCGTCCCAACCGTGCACCTGTGCCGCAGGCGCACCAAGACGCTATCTTAACAGAATATCGGGCCCAATGCTCGACCGTTTGGACTTACAGGCAGAGGTTATGCCCGTTGACTACAACACCCTTTCGTCACAGCAAAAAGGCGAAAGCTCCGCCGATATACGCAAACGAGTAGTTGCCGCACGACAGATACAAACCGAACGATTTAAAGGCAGCAATACCACCTGCAACGCTCAAATGACATCTGCGCAAACTGCCCAATACTGCAAGCTTTCGTCCGATGCCTCAAGCTTTTTGGCACAGGTTTTTGACCGTTTGGGACTTTCGCCCCGTACATACGACCGCCTGCTGAAGGTAAGCCGAACCATAGCCGACCTTAATTCAAGTGACGAAATAACACGCGAACATATCTCGCTTGCGGTACAGTACCGAAGCCTTGACCGAAAATACTTCGGCAGACAGGAGGGCTGATATAGTGGATTACGACAAACAACTTGGAATTGACACCCGCCAGCGTGACGGAAGATTTCCTCAACAAGCAGGCTGTCATCGCTACGAAGCCACACCATACAGCTGCCTTGATACACTTTTTATGGAAATTAAAATCCCGCGAAAAAGCCGTCTTGTTGACTTTGGCTGCGGTAAAGGCAGAGTACCCATGTTTTTTCACTACCTTACAGGCAGCGAAGCCGTTGGAATAGACATGGACATGGCTCTTTGCGACGAAGCACGAGTTAACCTTGCAAATTTTTGCGCAGTACGCAAAAAAGCATTGGAAAAAATTCAATTTTTCTGCTGCATGGCACAGGAATACAAGGTACAGCCGCAGGACGATTTGTTTTATTTTTTCAATCCGTTTTCGGTGGGTATTTTTTCCACCGTTGTCGGAAACATTCTTGCTTCGTACGGTGAACACCCCAGACATATACGAATAATGCTTTATTATCCATCAAACGAATATCTCCAATACCTTGACCGCTACACCCCTTTCGAGCTTGAACACGAAATATCACTGCCGGGAAACAGCGTGGACGAACGCGAATGTTTCAGCATTTGGGGTATGGGGGAAAATTAAACGCAAAAAACGGAAAGCTTTTCAGCTTTCCGTTTTTTTGGTTAGTTATTCTTTTTCAGGAGCAGGTACTTCGCGTGGAGCTTCGCTTGGCAGCGGATTTGCCGCTTTTCTTGCCTGTACATCCTTGTCACGGCAGCACTGCTTATACTTTTTACCGCTTCCACATGGGCAAGCATCGTTTGGACCGGGACGGCCACCACGGCGCAGTCTTGGTCTGCTGGAAACAGATGCTTCACCGATTGGTTTTGCAACCTGTTCACGCTGAATTGGCTGTTCACGACGAATTTGTGCAAAAAGAACCCATTTTACTGTTTCTTCCTGAATAGTCGCAATCATTTCATCGAACATATCAGAGCCTTCATATCTGAATTCAACAACAGGGTCACGCTGTGCATAGCTGCGCAGGTAAATACCGCGTTTGAGTTCTTCCATGTTGTCCAGATGTTCAATCCATTTTGTATCAACCTGTTTGAGCAAAGCAACACGCTCAAGCTCACGCATGGACTCGCCAAGCTCTGCTTCTCTTGCGGTGTAAATTTCTTTTGCTTTAGTTTCAATTTGCTCTTTTACTTCGTCAAGCGAAAGTTTCTTCCAGTCGTCAGCTGTTTTGGACTCATAGAATTCCTTGCCCATCATGATACCCAAGAAGTGAGTTTTCATCATGTCGACATTCCAAATGGAAACTGTGCCGTCGCTGGTGTAGCAGGAGTTTACAAAATTGTTTATTGCAGTGTCCATCATCTTCAGGACATTTTCTTTAAGGTTAACACCCTCAAGCACCTGGTCACGCTGTGCGTAAATAATCTTACGCTGGATATTCATTACATCGTCAAACTTAAGCACATTTTTACGAATACCAAAGTTGCGACCTTCGATTTTGTTCTGAGCAGACTCGATGCTTCTTGTAAGCATTTTTGCTTCAATCGGAACATTTTCTTCAAGCTTAAGGCTGTCCATAAGGTTGTTGATTTTTTCACCGCCGAACAGACGCATAAGGTCGTCCTGCAGGGAAAGGTAAAATCTTGAACAACCTGGGTCACCCTGACGGCCTGCACGACCACGCAGCTGGTTGTCAATACGGCGGGATTCGTGACGCTCGGTACCGATAATTGCCAAACCGCCAATTTCACGAACTTTTGCAGCTTCCGGTGCAATTTGTTCTTTATATTTTTTGTTCAGCTCGGTAAACACTTTTCTTGCATTGAGGATTTCTTCGTCATCGGTGTCACCAAAGCCGGTAGCCTCAACAATAAGCTCTTCGGTAAAGCCCATTTTTGCCATTTCGTTTGTAGCAAGGAATTCAGCGTTACCACCAAGCATAATGTCGGTACCACGGCCTGCCATGTTGGTAGCAATGGTAACAGCACCAAGCTTACCTGCCTGTGCAACAATCATAGCTTCCTTTTCATGGTGCTTAGCATTAAGCACCTGATGCTTAATGCCGCGGCGGCTGAGCATACCGGAAAGCACTTCACTCTTTTCAATGGAAACGGTACCTACCAATACAGGCTGTCCTTTTGCATGGCGTTCAACAATATCTTCGATAACTGCATTGAATTTGCCTTTTTCGGTTTTGTAAACCACATCAGGCAGGTCAACACGCTGTACAGGACGGTTTGTTGGTATTTCAATAATGTTAAGGTCGTAAATCTGCTGGAATTCGGCTTCTTCGGTCATCGCTGTACCTGTCATGCCGCCCAGTTTATCGTACAATCTGAACAGGTTCTGGAAAGTAATGGTAGCAAGGGTTTTGCTTTCCTTTTTAACTTCCACGCCTTCTTTAGCTTCAATAGCCTGATGCAAGCCTTCGTTAAAGCGACGGCCTTCCATCATACGGCCGGTAAACTGGTCAATGATAACAATTTCATCATTTCTTACAATGTAGTCAACATCGCGCTGCATTGTACCCAATGCTTTAAGCGCCTGATTGATGTGGTGCTGCAGTGTGGAATGCTCCATATCCATCAAGTTTTCTACATTAAAGTAAGCCTCTGCCTTTTTAACACCGTTTTTGGTAATGGTTGCAGTTCTTGCTTTTTCATCAACAATATAGTCAGCCTCGATGTCATCCTGTTCCTGCTTCATTTCCATTTCTTTTACACGATGGCAGGTAAGAGTTTTTGCAAATTTATCAACAATTGTGTACAAATCGGTGGATTTGTCACCTTCACCGGAAATAATCAGCGGAGTTCTTGCTTCGTCAATAAGAATGGAGTCAACTTCGTCAAGAATAACAAAGCGGTGACCACGCTGAACTTTGCGTTCAAGGTAGGTCTGCATATTGTCACGCAGGTAGTCAAAACCGAACTCGTTGTTTGTACCGTAGGTAATGTCACAGTTGTATGCTTCTTTCTTTTCGTCAGGTGTCATGCCATGAACGCAAAGACCAACTGTAAGACCCATGAAGCGGTACAGCTTGCCCACCCATTCGGAGTCACGCTTTGCAAGGTAGTCGTTTACGGTAATAACATGAACGCCTTTGCCTTCAAGAGCATTAAGATAAGCAGGAAGTGTAGCAACCAGTGTTTTACCTTCACCTGTACGCATTTCCGCAATTTTACCTTTGTGCAGAACAATACCGCCTATAATCTGTACAGGGAAATGTTTCATACCCAGTACACGCCAGCTTGCTTCACGGCAAGCCGCAAATGCATCCGGAAGAATGTCATCAAGGGTTTCACCTTTAGCAAGACGCTCTTTAAGTTGAGGAGTAACTGCTTTAAGTTCCTTGTCGGTATAAGCCGCGTATTTTTCCTCCAGCGCAAGAACCTTTTTCTGAACAGGGTAAATGTTCTTAAGTTCACGCTGTGAGTATGTTCCGAATATTTTTTCTAATAAGGACATTTTAAAAGCTCCTTTTCTCCGTGCTTCTTTTAAGTTTTATATTATAAAAACGATTCTGCCGCACTGCACGGATTTAAACAGATTCGTTCCTGCTTTACGATAAAAACAGGCTGCAGGATTTTGCGAAAAATGCCCGTATTTCCGATTCCTCGCGGATGATAATCCTGCAACATTACGCAATACAGCCATTTTAATATTACTATTTTATACGCTTGGTGTTCGTTTGTCAAACAAAAACACGCATTTACAGCGTAATTTTTCCCGTTTTTCACTCTTTTCACACAGACAAAACAAAAAAACGCAAACAACAAACAAAGCAAGCACTTTCATGCTTGCCTTGCTGTGTTGGTTTTGTTGGTTTTGAGGTGTGTTACATTTGGAAACACCGTTTTAAACGGCACTTCCTTTTGAGGAGGGTCAGCTGGACGGACAAGCTAAGTGCATACTTGCCGCTGCCCGCAAACACTGCGGCTGCGTTTGGCTGTCGGGCATGTTTTTATTATATCCCAAAAAATGCGGTGTTTGTTAAGCAGCTGTTAATAAATGTTAAATAAAACAACTTGATTTTATGAATTTTTCATCGGAAACATATGTTTACAAAGCCCCCTGCCCATGCTATACTGTTTTAAAACACAGCTTTTACTTTGTATTTAAGGGGGTTAACGCCTGTTATGTCCAGCCTTAACGAAAAAGAAGCCGAACTGTTGGAATTTATAAGCGAAGAAATAGCCGGCGGTATGCCGCCCTCCGTTCGTGAAATTTGCTCCAGATTGGGATATAAATCAACATCGGTAGTACATAAAATGCTCAGCAGCCTTGAGGAAAAAGGTTTTATTGAGCGTGTCGAAGGCACTCGCCGAAACATTCGTCTTGTGGGTCAGCCGTCAAACGGGTTTATGGTTCCCGTTGTGGGGCTTGTAACCGCAGGGCAGCCAATTCTTGCAGTTGAAAATATTGAATCTTATATCAGCGTTGTTTCGCGCTTTCCCAAAAACGAGCTTTTTGCCCTGCGTGTCCGTGGTGACAGTATGATTGAAGCAGCAATTCTTGACGGCGACATTATTGTTGCACGGCAAACACCCGTTGCACGCAACGGTGAAATAGTTGTTGCCCTTATTGACGACGAAGCTACCGTAAAAACCTTTTATAAGGAAAACGGTCATTTCCGCCTTCAACCCGAAAATTCCGACATGGAACCAATCATTGTTCCTCATGTAACCATTCTGGGTAAAGTGGTTCAAGTAATGCGCAGTTACGAGTAATTTTAATAAATTTAAACTTTTTTTGATTTTTTTGAAAAAAGGTGTTGACACTTTTGAAATTACATGGTATTATAACAATCGTCGTCAGCAAATGTTGATGACGCCAAGCGATAAGCTGGTGTAGCTCAGTTGGTAGAGCAGCTGATTTGTAATCAGCAGGTCGGGGGTTCGAGTCCGTCCACCAGCTCCAGCTTTTCTCTTAATTTAATATGGGGATGTTCCCGAGTGGCCAAAGGGGGCAGACTGTAAATCTGTTGTCTCTGACTTCGGTGGTTCGAATCCACCCGTCCCCACCATGAAAACCTCGTCTTTGGACGAGGTTTTTTTTATTTCCTGTGGATGAGAACCACCGAAGGTGGTGAGATTAGTTCCGCCCCAAGAAGACGAGCTTTTGCTGTTTTACTGTTTTTACGCAAATTACTGTATTCAAAAAACTAACACATAAAACCATTTTTCAATAAACCTCTTTGAAAATCAGCATAAATGTTATATAGTTTGTTTAAAGACTCTTTATCTTTAAGGAGGCCACTATGGAAAAAATATTATTTGTAAACGCCTGCGTACGCAGTGAGTCAAGAACGCTTGAGTTGGCAAAACACCTTCTCGGTAAACTCGATGGTGAGGTGCAGGAACTTATTCTTGACAGCGAAAAAATTCCCGCCCTTGACGGCGAGACTCTAAAAAAACGAGACTCGTTAAAAAATTCGGATTATTCTGACCCAATGTTCAAATATGCAAAGCAATTTGCCGCTGCCGACACCATAATTATTGCTGCACCGTATTGGGATTTAATGTTCCCTGCTCTGCTTAAAATTTATTTTGAAGCAATAACCGTTACAGGAATTACCTTTAAATATTCCCCTGAGGGACAGCCAATAGGCTTGTGCAAAGCTAAACGCTTAATTTACCTCACAACAGCAGGCGGCCCTGTTTTTGACGAATTAAACCTTGGCTATGATTATGCCAAAAAGCTGGCAACGCTGTTTTACGGTATTCCCGAAACCGTTTGTTTTAAAGCTGAGGGCTTGGATATTTACGGTGCGGATATCCCCGCAATCATAACCGAAGCAAAAAATAAAATTGACAGTTGTTTTTAAAACCAAAAGCATCACTCGGCTTATCCCGAATGATGCTTTTTTATTGCTGAAATTCCGCTGCATTTTATGTACACCTTTACAGGAATTCCTATTTTTTTGCAATTTTCTATAACAAATTTCATTCCTCTTGAATTGCCATCCCAAAAAGCAAAAACTATATCAGCATTACTTATAATGTCCATGTTTCGCTTAAGCGGTGCCGATTTTCCATATTTTTTGTAATCCGGCAAAATTCTGTGTATTTTATCCCATTGGTAAATGCATATTCTTTTGCCGATGCATCCACTCCGCAAGCTCCTCCCGATACAATTTCACTAACATCTTTCGGTAAATAGTATTGTAAACCCTCCACCTTTAATGTTCTTGACCCTACTATAGCAACCCGCACACATTCACCCCCTCCCCTTTTTTTGTTATAGATATACTGTATATCTATATTCCACATTGTACATTATTTTGGATATAAAATAAATACGCAGTATATTTGGCAAAGGGTGATTTTATGGCTGTCAAAAGTGTTTCTATTCGAATAGAAGAAGAGATGTTGGAAAAATTAAGCTTTGTTGCCGACTATGAAGGTCGCTCAGTAAACAGCCATATATTAGTTTTAGTGCGAGAAAGTATTAAGGCTTTTGAAGATGAACACGGTGCTATTTCCGGTAAAATTAACCCTGACATTAATGTAAAACCTGCAAGAAAGCATCAAAAGTAAACGCTGTTAAACACAGCGTTTTTTTGTTATGTATTACTTTATATACTATGTGCACCCATAGTATATACCCGCATTTTTCCTCATCTTCGTTTCGTGGATTGTTTTATTCTCCGTTGTTTTATAAAATAATAACCGAGGTGATAAAACATGAACTGTATGGAAATCGGCAATATTATTCGTATTATGCGCACCGAAAAATCGCTTACACAAAAACAGCTTGCCGAAAAGCTTGGCGTAACCGACAAAGCAGTAAGCAAATGGGAAAACGGCGGTGGCTGCCCTGACCTTTCACTTCTGCCTGATTTATGCACTGTACTTGAAATAGACATCGAAAGTTTGCTCAGCGGCAAAATGCTTTCCAAACCTGCTGAAAACGGAAATATGAAAAAAATAAAATTTTTTGTTTGCCCAATTTGCGGGAATGTAATTACCAGCCTTAGTAACATTGAGCTTTGCTGCTGTTCACGAAAACTTTCCCCTTTGACAGCTCAAAAAAACTATGATATAAATACCGAACAAATCGAAAACGATTGGTATATAACATCGTCTCATCCAATGACTAAAGATAATTACATTTCATTTATAGCCTTTGTCACAGGTGATAATTTGCAGATATACAAGCAATACCCTGAATGGGATGTTCAGCTAAGAATCCCCAAACGCGGCCACGGAATTCTTTTTTGGCACAGCACAAGCAAGGGGTTGTTTTACAAATTTCTGTAGCTTTTGCTTTTTTTGTTTTTTCGTGTTAAATTATATGCGATAACATTTGTTGGAGGCTTTGCCCATGATACGAGAAAACAGCCGCTACGACATACCTGTCTTTGTATATTTCAAAGAGAAAAATCCATTTTTCGGCAGCTTTTTAAATCTTCGTTTTAAAATTCTTCTTGTCGAAGAATCATTGCAGCTTGAAATATGGAACGGACCCCTTTGCTACGAAAAAAGTGAAATCTTACAGACACACAGCTTTGAAGGAAGCGAAAACGGTCTTAACGAGGCAGTAAAATTACTTGATGAGCTTGCTGTTGAACAAGAAAAAATTGCAGACGAATATTAAAAAACTCTCCCTTTCGGGAGAGTTTTTCTTGCATTTAAAGCGGAGATGGCTCCGGCATTTCTTTAATAAGTTTGTCCAAACGACGCATTTCAGGAATGATAAGGAAGCAAACAATAACAGCTGCCAAAGCATCGGTAATAGGACCTGCATACAGTACACCGTATACTCCAAAGAATTTTGGAATTATGAGCAGCAGCGGCAGCATCAAAATAACCTGACGCAGCAAGGACAGGATTGTAGCTTTAAGCGGCTGGCCTGTAGCCTGGAAGTAGTTAACGGAAACCATTTGAATACCTGCACAGAATATAGCACCAAGATAAACGCGAATGCACATTACTGCAAAGCTGCGGAATTCTTCACTGCCGCCGCCGAACAGTGCAACAATTTGTGTAGGGAATATCTGGCAGATAGCCCATCCAACCACGAGCGACATAACTGCCGAGCTTACAGCGGTTTTGTACAGCTTTTTAACTCGGTCGTACTTTTTAGCTCCGTAGTTAAATCCGAATATTGCCTGCGCGCCAACACCAATACCAAGGCAAAGCGATGTAAGCAGCATACTTATTTTCATTGTAATACCCATGGAGCTGAGTGCTATATCAGCACCAATAGCCGACATTGCACCGTAAAATGCCAACGAGTTGTTAAGTATAATCTGCATTGTAATGTTAACTATCTGGTTAACAGCAGACGAGCTGCCCAAAGTAAGTATCTGTTTACAGATATCGGGAACAAGCTTCATTTTGCTTGGTTTAAGACGAATACTGCCGCGGGTGAGGAACCAACCGCAGTTTACAATTACAGATATGCACTGTGCTGTAACGGTCGCAATAGCCGCACCTTTTACGCCCCATTTAAACACAAAGATGTAAAGCGGGTCAAGGAAGCAGTTAAGAACAGCACCTGTCATAACACTGTACATTGCAAGTCTTGGCTGACCATCTGCACGAACAAAGTTGGATATACTTGGACCTACAACAGCAATAGGTGCTGCTGCAAGCAGAATGCCTGCGTAATCTTTTGCATAAGGCAGAACACTGTCGGTTGCACCAAAGAAACGCAGTATTGGCTCAAGGAAAGTAAGTCCCAAAACCGCATAAATAATCCCTGCGGAAAGTGCCATAACAAAGGTGTTGTTCAACGCAACCTCTGCCACTTCGTGTTCTTTTGCACCCATTTTTATTGCCGCAAAAGCACTGCCGCCCGCACCAATGAAGGTGGTAAAGAATGTTACCATTGTCATAAGCGGAAGTGCAACGGTAGTTGCAGCATTCCCAAGATAACCAACACCCTGACCAATGAATATCTGGTCAACAATGTTGTAAAGGAACTGAACAACTATTGCCACTGTAGCCGGAATGGCAAACTGCCATAAAATCTTGTTTATGGGAGCATAGCCCATTGGGTTTTCTTTTTTAACCTGACTCAAAATATGTCACCCCTCATTTTTTCTTTAGGTAATTACTTCGCCAACAAAATGTAAAATAATCGTAAATATAATATCACATTATCGTTAATAATACAACAATCTTCCTATTCTTTTCCCTGTCTGTTTTGAACAAAAAACGGAGTCACTTGTTGTGACTCCGTTTAGTTCTTTTAAATTCTGTGAAGCAGGTCAGTGTAAGTTGGCATTGGCCATTCTTTTCTGTCGGTAATTGCTTCGAGTGCATCGCAGCTTTCGCGAAGCTGTTCCATTACAGGAACCACATTATCGCGAATAAAATGCGCCTTTAGCTCTTCGTTAGCAATATCATTGATTTTTGCAACAACTTCCTCCAGTTTATCTGCTCTTACAATAATTGCAGATGCCAATTCGGAAAGCTTTTCAAGATGACTCTGAACCTGTGCATTCTGTACCCCCGCTGCGGAAAGCTGGTTAAAGCTTGCTGCAATTTTTCCGCAGTAGTTTACTGCTGCCGGAATAATCTGGCGTTTTACCATTTCAAACAAGGTTTTTGCTTCAATGGAAACCACCTTGATGTAGTTTTCCAACAAAATATCATAACGAGCACGGCATTCAACAGGTGTGAATACATCCATTCGTTCAAACAGCTTGATATTTTTTTCTTCAACAAATGCTTTGTATGCATCAATCGCACCGCTGTGGATTGGCAGACCGCGGCGTTTTGCTTCTTCGTGCCATTCCTTGGAATAGTTGTTTCCGTTAAAGATAATTCTTCCGTGATTTTCAAGAGTATCCGCTACTATTTCACGAACGGTTTTTTGAATATCATCGGATTTTTCCAAGCGTTCCGAGAACTTGGAGAATGTATCGGCAACAATGGTATTCAGCACCACATTTGAGGTGGAAATAGACTGGCTTGAACCAACCATACGGAATTCAAACTTGTTGCCTGTAAATGCAAATGGGGAGGTTCTGTTTCGGTCGGACTCGTCTTTAAGCAGGTCATTAAGAACATCAATGCCTGTTTTAAGCATTGCTTTGCCATTGCCTTTAGCAGCATCACCATGAGCCGCCATAACCAGTGTATCGGTAAGATGACCGCCAAGGAAGATGGAAATAATGGATGGAGGTGCTTCACACGCACCAAGACGGCGGTCGTTGCCGGGGCAGGATGCCGACATACTAAGCAGGTCTGCATATTCATCCACAGCAGTAATAAACGCTGACAGTGTAACCAAAAATACAATGTTGGAGCCTGGATTTCTGCCCGGTTTAAGCAGGTTTATGCCATCATCGGTGGAAAGCGCATAGTTATTGTGTTTACCGCTGCCGTTAATACCGTCAAATGGTTTTTCGTGCAGCAGGCAAGCAAAACCATGTTCCTTTGCAGTTGTGCGCAGTATTTCCATGGTAAGCTGATTATGGTCACAAGCAATATTTGCTGTGGAGAAAATCGGTGCCATTTCATACTGTGCGGGAGCCGCTTCGTTGTGCTTGGTTTTACTTGCAACGCCAAGGCTCCACAAACGCTCATCCAAATCATGCATGAATTTGGAAATACGAATTCTAATTCTTCCGCAGTAATGGTCATCAAGCTCCTGACCTTTGGAAGACTTGCTGCCCAACAGGGTTCTGCCGCACAGTTTAAGGTCCAAACGCTCTTCATACAGTTTACGGTCAACAAGGAAGTATTCCTGTTCCGCACCAACAGTAGGAATTACAGCGGTAGATGTTGTATTCCCAAGAGCACGCAGCAGGCGTACACCCTCGCGGGAAACTGCCTGCATGGAACGCAGCAGCGGGGTTTTTGCGTCGAGTGCCTCGCCGCCGTATGAACAAAATGCAGTTGGTATGTAAAGGGTTTTATCTCTTACAAAAGCAGGTGATGTTGGGTCCCATGCGGTATAGCCTCTTGCTTCAAAGGTCGCACGCAAACCGCCGCTTGGAAAGGACGAAGCATCCGATTCACCTTTAATAAGTGCAGAGCCGGAAAAATCCAAAATAGCACGGCCGTCGTCGGAAAAGTTAAGAAAGCTGTCGTGCTTACCTGCTGTTATGTTGTTCATTGGCTGGAACCAATGGGTGTAGTGGGTTGCCCCTTGCTCTATTGCCCAATCCTTCATGCCGTTTGCAACATCATCGGCAATTTCAGGGTCAAGTGTTTCACCAAGTTCCCTTGTTTTTTGAAGACTTGTGTAAACACCTTTTGTCAGGTGTTTACGCATTGCATCATCATTAAATACACGAGTACCGAAAATCTCAATAATATTCATTTTCCTACTCCCTCTTTGGCATAAAATATCTTTGGACTGTTTTTATACAGTCGAGTTTACAAAACACTTCCACGGGTATTAAATTAACCCCTAATTTAACTTTCAGTGTACCATTTTGCCGCTTTAATTGCAATAGAATACATCCCCGCAGAGTTACAAAAAAAGAGCAGTCAACGACTGCTCTTTTTTTGTAACTTTATTTATTGAGCCTGCTGCATCTGCATAAGCATCATCTGCATAAGCATCATTTCCTGCTGATACTGCTCCATTGTAATAATGTTTTCTTCGTTCATCTGCGGCATTTCGCTCATATCAGCCTCAGCATTGATGTTGCTGAACTCGTCGGTAAATACCATGTGATAGCTCTGACCACGGTAAACAGCATCAGCCTGCACCTTTTGTGATGCAATCATACCGTTTTCCATTTTACCTTCGTACTGAATGTTGGAAACTTCCACAGCATCAAACAAATTCAAATAATTCTGTTTGAAACCGTCAATTTGTGCAGCCGCCATTTCCATGAGTTTTTCATCGGTATACTGTGCGCGTTCTTCCTCCGGCAGCATTTCACGCTGTTCCTTCATGGTTTCAAGCATTTCTTTTTTGTTTTCTTCAAGAACTTCCTCGTCCCCAACAATAAAATCAATGAAGAAATACTGTGCAAAGTCATGTGCAGCTTCTTCCTTAACAGAACAGCTTACAATGCTTGCACCATCCTGCTTTTTCACCGAAACATTTTCAAGGTTATCCTTGTTTTCGGCAAGCTTTGCAGGCAGCTTGTAACGATAAAGCTGAAGCATGTCGGCTTTTGCTGCATTAACATTTTCTTCATTAAGAGCAACAAAACGACCGCCTTCAATTGCTTGATACATACCGCCGTCTTTAAACAGCACCTCAATGTGCTGAGATTCACCGAACTGTTTTGCTTCAAGACGGGTAAAACCATCTGCACCGCTGTTGCAGTATGCACTGGTTATTGTCTTGTCGAAAAAGCTTACCTGCGGTGCATCCTCCTGAATTATATCAACATCAAGTGTGCAAATCTGGTTTGCACCGGTTACTTCCTTCATGCTTTTCGCAGCTGCTTCAAACTGTGCCTGTGCATCTGCCGCACCGCTGCATCCTGCAAAAGCAAATGTCAATGCAGCCGCCAAGCAAACAAGTACCTTTTTATTCATTTTAAAAATCTCCTTTTGTCATTTATTCTGCTGTCTATTCTATAAACTGCTCAACCTTATGCAGCAGCTTCATGTCTATCAAAGCAGTAAGGCGAGTACCTTTTTCGGTAAATTCTTCTTCCATTACCTTGCCTGTCGAACGGATTTCCGCTACCAACGCTGTGTGACTGTACGGAATAAGCATTGTTGCTTTACGGTGTGTTTCGGGAAGATTTTTTTCAATCTTCACCAACATTTCCTCAAGCCCTTCACCCGTTTTAGCCGATATTGCAGCTGTACGGCTGTCCAGCACCAATGGCATTTCGGGCAGCTTGTCGCACTTGTTCAAAACGGTAACGGTTGGTATGTTATCCGCCTTCAAATCCTTCAGCAGTCCCTTTGTAACCTCAAGCTGCTGGTCAAAGTCGGGGCTGGAAACATCACACACATTAAGCAGAAGGTCGGCATTTGCCGCTTCCTCCAGTGTGGATTTAAATGCCTCAACCAAATGGTGCGGCAAACGGCTTACCAAGCCAACCGTATCAACAAGCATTACGGTCTTTCCGCTTGGCAGTGTAAGTGCTCTTGCGGTTGGGTCAAGTGTTGCAAAAAGCTTGTCTTCGGCAAGCACACCACTGTCGGTAAGCTTGTTAAGCAAGGTCGATTTACCCACATTGGTATAACCCACAATTGCAACCGTTGTAAAATCGTCTTTTTTTCTGCGCTCACGCAAACGCTGACGGCGCTGCTTCATTTCCTCAAGCTCTTCGTTAAGCATTTCAATGCGGCGACGAATGTGTCGCTTGTCGCTTTCAAGCTTTGTTTCCCCCGGACCGCGAGTACCAATACCACCGCCCAAACGGGACATACTTTTACCAATACCTGCAAGACGCGGCAAGCGGTATTTAAGCTGTGCCAATTCAACCTGAAGACGGCCTTCGTTCGATGTTGCGCGTTGTGCAAAGATGTCCAAAATAAGCATTGTTCTGTCCAAAACCGCACATTCCAAGCAGTCTTCCAAGTTTCGCAGCTGCGCAGGCGAAAGCTCGTGGTCGAATATTACCATGTCTATTTCACCGTTGGAAACAAACTCGCCAATCTGCGCAAGTCGCCCGCTGCCAATGCAGGTTGCAGGGTCAAAGTTTGGTCGTTTCTGCGTTGCTTTGCCAACAACCTCGGCACCTGCCGACCGTGCAAGCTCCTCGAGCTCTTCCAGCGAACGGTCTATGTCGTAATCACCCGTATCTACCCCCACAAGCAGGGCTGTCTGCGGTTTTTGCTGTGTTTCATACATAATTTAAAAATTGTCCTCCGTTTTTCGAAAGAATAATCTCTTTAAAACTTTTTTCATGCCCAAACAGCATTATAAACTGTTGTTTGAATTATTATATCACAGTTTTGTTAAAACTAATATTAAGCTTTAAGCATTACCCTTAATTTCAATCATTTTTATGCTGTTTCCATGCTCTTTTACCATACGGTAAATGTCATCAAAGCTCATCCATACAGTTGCGGTATTTATGCATGGGTGAAAACCAAGTTTCGCACTTCCTGCAAGGTCTTTGTCAAATGCCACTTCAACCGCAAGGTTATCATCATTCAGCACGCCAAGCGGTGTAACCGAACCTTTCGTAAGTTTAAGGCAGTTCATTAATCTTTCGTCCGAGCCGAAGCTAAGACGAGTGCTTTCAAGCTCCGCTGCAAGCTGCTTCATGTCTGCGGCTTTTTCCTCGGTTGTAACAACAAGAAAATGCCGTCTTCCCTTTGCATCACGCAAAAACAAGTTTTTGCACATAGTTCCCAAATCGCATATACCCGCCTGCTGCAAATCTTCCATTGTGAACACTGCTTCGTGTTGTATTACTTCGTACTTCACACCCGCTTTGTCCAAGCGTTCGTAAGTAAGTTTTTCAAGCTCCGTCATTTTTTTACTCCTTTATTCCAAAAGCATAAAAATACCGCTGTATTTCACCATTTTTCGAACCCGCAATTATTATAGCAAATTTTGCAAAAACCGCAAACATTTCGACTTTAAATGACCCTTTTTTATTCTTCATACACCGTATTTTTCATATCGTCTCCACATATAGCGTTCTTTTTCACACTTTTTTGCAGCAGCTACAGTTTTCTTTGATTTTCAACACATTGCTTCAATTATAATAAAGCTGCAAGGAAAAACAAAACCACTCGGCAGCAAGGAAAGGAGTCCGAAATGTGAAAAGCAGCACCGTGCGCATACACTCTTTGGACGAACTGCGAGGTATATGCCTCGCTTTAATGGTACTGTATCATGCCATGTACGACATTTACGCTTTGTATAATGTATACATTCCTTTTTTCTACTCAGCACCAATGCGTTTTCTGCAATCTTTTTTTGCCGGTGTTTTTATTATGATTGCAGGCATTACCTGTTCTTTCAGCCGCAGCAACTTTAAGCGCGGCATTAAAACCCTTGTTTGTGCTCTTGCTGTTTCATTAAGCACAATGCTTGTCACACCCGCAGAACCCATTTTATTCGGCATTCTTCATCTGCTGGGCGTCTGCATGGTTTTGTATCCCCTTGCAGCAGTTGTTTTAAACCAACTTCCGCAGACTTTGTCTGCCCTTGCCTTGTTCTTGCTTTTTGCGGCAACATGGCTTGTACCAAGCCGCAAAGTAGGTTTTTTTGCTTTCCCCTTGCTTGACCTTTCACCGCAGCTATACACAAATTTCTGGTTTGCAGCCGTTGGGTTTGCCCCTGCCGACTTTGTATCTGCGGATTATTTTCCCCTTTTGCCGTGGGGCTTTTTATTCCTTGCCGGCAGCCGTATAGGACATCTTCTTGCCATAAAAGGTGTTCCTGCTGCACTCACAGTTTTGCGGTTCCCTTTTTGGGCTGCCTGCGGACGAAATTCCCTTGCAGTCTACCTGCTGCATCAGCCTGTTTTGATTTTTATTTTTACGCTGGTCGGCATTCTCCGCAAAAGCTTGTTTAGCTCATAATTATTAAAAACGAAAGATAGAGGTGTTATCCATGAAAAACGAAATGGAAGCCAAATTCAGCAAATTTATAGACAATAAAGTTTACGACAGCTTCGAACAGCTGCTGTTTGATATTGTTCGCTCGGCATACCGCAGCGGTTGGAATGACGCGGTTGAGTCCTGCTGCGAGCAAAACGCTGAAAAATCATGCTGATTTTTACCACCCTTAATTTTACATAAACCCTTATTAAACAAAAAAACCTTGCCTGACGGCAAGGTTTTTTACTGTTATTTTACTGCTTTCTTTTTCATTCTGAGCTGGTTGTTCAGAATTTTTTTGCGAATTCGGATATTTGCAGGAGTAACCTCGATAAGCTCGTCATCCTTAATGAATTCGATAGCCTGTTCCAGACCCATTACCTTGTGCGGTGTAAGACGAAGTGCATCGTCACTGCCGGAAGCACGGGTGTTGGTAAGCTGTTTCTTTTTGCATACATTTACTGCCATGTCTTCGGCTCTTGGGGACTGACCGATTACCATACCTTCGTAAACAGGTGTGCCAGCAGGAATGAACAGAATACCGCGTTCCTGTGCATTGTAAAGACCGTAGGTAACAGCTTCACCTGTTTCAAATGCAATAAGAGAACCTGTGTTTCTTTTGGAAATTTCGCCTTTGAAAGGTGCATAGCTGTCGAACACACTGGACATAATGCCCTCACCTTTTGTGTCGGTCAAAAATTCGTTGCGGTAACCGAACAAGCCGCGGGAAGGAACTTTAAATTCCATTTTAGTTCTGCCTGTCATTGGGTTCATGGTTACCAGTTCACCTTTACGGGAACCGATTTTTTCCATAACTGCACCAACAGCAAAGTCAGGAACATCAACAACCAATGTTTCGATTGGCTCAAGCAGCTTGCCGTCTTCGTCATGTTTGTAAAGCACCTGAGGTGTGCTTACCTGAAGCTCGTAGCCTTCGCGGCGCATGTTTTCAATAAGAACGGAAAGATGCATTTCACCACGACCCGCAACACGGAAGCTTTCGGTAGTGTCGGTATCGGTAACACGCAGGGAAACGTCTTTAATTGTTTCTTTCATCAATCTTTCGCGCAGATGACGGGAGGTAAGGAATTTACCCTCCTTACCTGCAAATGGGCTGTCATTTACGGAGAATGTCATTTCGATTGTAGGTTCACTGATATTTACGAAAGGCAGTGCTTCGGGTGCATTAACATCACAAATGGTCTGACCGATTGTAATGTTGTCAATACCGGAAATACAAACGATATCACCAACGGTTGCAGTAGTTGCAGGTACACGGTTAAGACCTTCGTACTGATAAAGGTTAACGATTTTGCCTTTGATTTTAACATCAGGGTCGTTTGCATCAACAACGCAAACATTATCGCCTACTTTTGCAGTACCTCTTTCAATGCAGCCAACTGCAATGCGGCCTACATAGTCGTTGTAGTCAAGGCTGGAAATAAGCATCTGCAAAGGTGCTTCGCTGTCGCCCTGAGGAGGCTGAATTTCGGTAAGAATGGTATCAAACAGAATTTTCAGGTCAACCCCTGGTACAGCAGGGTCAAAGGTAGCAATACCGTCACGACCGGAACAGCACAGCATTTTGCTGTCAATCTGTTCGTCGCTTGCTTCAAGGTCAAACAGAAGTTCCATTACCTCTTCGGCAACCTCGTCACATCTTGCATCAGGTTTGTCCATTTTGTTGATAACGGTAATTACCTTATGACCCATTTCAAGTGCTTTTTGAAGAACAAAACGGGTCTGTGGCATTGGACCTTCAAAAGAGTCAACCAACAGAATTACGCCGCCAACCATTTTGAGGATACGCTCAACCTCACCGGAAAAGTCGGCATGGCCCGGAGTATCAACAACATTTATTTTTACGCCGTTGTAGTTAACGGCTGTGTTTTTTGCAAGAATGGTAATGCCGCGTTCTCTTTCTTGGTCGTTGGAGTCCATTACACGCTCCTGAACCACCTGATTTTCACGAAATGCACCGCTCTGCTTGAGCATCTGGTCTACCAATGTTGTTTTGCCATGGTCAACATGCGCGATAATGGCAATGTTTCTCAAATCATTTCTAATCAAATTTATTGCTCCTTACTTTTTTAAACACAGCCCTGCACTGCCGGCATTATATTTTGCATCAGCAGATTTTCGAGCTTGATTTGCGGCTCTTTTCACGACGAAAGATTGTTCGCCTTTTTTTAACCAATAGATTATACAACGAAATTTTACATGTTTCCATTCCCCAAAACAAATTCCTGTGCTTTGCATAAAAGATATGCCCGTTTAAGGCAAAAGTTTAGCGATTTTACAGCAGTTTTGGCTTCAGCATCAGTAAATACAAGGATATTTATGCCCACATTCAGCAAAATTAAAAAGCCGCCGCAGGCAAACCGACCCCGCAGCAGCATTTTGTTATTTGATTTTTTTGTTTTTTTCTTCCTGCCGTTTCAGTCTGAGCTGTGCGAAAAACTCCTGCAAAAGCTCGCGGCATTCCTGTTCAAGCACACCGCTTTCAAGCACGGGACGATGGTTAAACGGCATAGCAAACAAATTTGCAACCGAACCGCAGCAGCCTGCTTTTTCATCTGCTGCACCGTACACAACCCTGCTTATTCTTGAGTTTATTATAGCACCGCTGCACATTGGGCATGGCTCCAAGGTTACATACAGCGTACAGTTTTCCAACCGCCAACCTCCCAGTACCCTGCACGCAGCATTTATTGCCGATATTTCTGCATGGCACAGTGCATTTTTTTCGGTTTCGCGAAGATTATGCCCCACAGCAATTATTTCATTATTTTTAACTATAACCGCACCAATGGGAACTTCACCCATTGCGGCAGCTTTTTTGCCTTCTTCAATAGCGGCACGCATGAAAATTTCGTCTTGTTGTGTTACCATAGCTGCTCCTTTTTAAATACGCTTAATGTTGTGAATTATACCCGACAGCATTACCATCATACACACAAGCTGTACCGGCTGCGAAAAGAACATCCTGTATTTTTCGCTTTCATCATCGCAAAGGCACGACTGCCTTTTGTGCCAGATTGTATTTCCGCTTGATGCTATAAAAGCAAATCCGGCAATTCCCGCCAAAAACATGAGCGAAAGCTGCATCCACATCATAAAATCATTACCAATGCTTTGGAAATAGGTAAGTCCCACTGCCAACAGATTGTTAACCACATGCATTATCACACCTGTCCACACAGAACCTGTGTACACCACTGCACACCCTATTACCATACCGCACAAAAACGCATTTGGGAACTGCGACATATTACGGTGAAACATAGCAAACAAAAACGCCGAAGTCATTACCGCAAAACCGTCACCCCAACGGCGCAGCACACCCATTATTACACCGCGAAAAGCAAATTCCTCCACCAGTGGAGCTACTACAAGCAGCTGTACCAAAAGCACAAAAACCGAAGCCCCGTCAAGCCTTGTAAGCGGAAATTCAGGTGCAATAACAGCAAAGCCTAACTGCCCCAGCAGCTGCGATATAAGCCATGCACAAAACGCTCCGGCAACAGCTGTTCCCATACACACGCACACAGCCGACAAAAGTGTCATGGCAGGAACCGAACGCGACGGAACAACAACCCCGCGCGGTATTTTGTTTTTAATCACCATAAACCCAAACGGTAAAGTAATCGCAATAAAATACGAAATTGTGCCCACAATGTAAAAAACAAATTTTTTGGATATTACCTGATTGTTGTAAAACCTTACGGCAGGCATGAACAGCTTTGTGCCGTACATAAGAATAAAAGGCATAACTGCCGACAAAAGCAGCGACAAAAGCAAACACCAGCCAAGACAAAGCGAAAAATAAGCCAATGTTCTGCGTTCAACACTGTATCGGTCATACTGTGTAAAGCCTTGACCGTCAATGTAGGTGTAACAGTCCCGTCTGAAATATTCATCTTTTTCGTTCATTGGCTTTCTCCCCTTTCTGCCGCTTGGCTAAGATTTATTTCACATTACAGCATTTTCATCATTGTAGCATGAACACACATTTTATTTGTTAATTTACTTTAAACTGTGTGCTTGCAAAAACGGAACTGCCCCCAAGGCAATTCCGTTTTTATTACTTTTATTTTTGAACACGAAGTATGGAGCCTTCAGGGAAGCTGCCGTCAAACGGAATTGTCAGCTTCATCATTGCGTGCGGTGCCGCAGTGATTGACTCGCCTGCTTCATTGAACATTTCTTTTACGGTAAAGCGAACAGGCTGCTGACGAGGTATCATTATTTCAACCTCATCGCCAACCGAAAACTTGTTGCGCTGTGTAAGGTGCATTTTGCCGTTTTCGCATTTGTCCACAACCGCTACAACATCCCAACTGCGAACATAGCCGCCTGTTTCGTGATACTGACCATTTTCGGGTGGTCCGAAGTAGAAGCCTTCGGTGTACTGGCGGTGGCTTACTTTGCGTGTTTCTTCGTCTATCCATTCTGGCAGAACAAAGCCGTTTCTGTCTTTAAGATAGTGGTCAACAGCACTGCGGTAAGCATTTGTAACGCAAGCAACATAGTAAAAGCTTTTTGCACGGCCCTCAATTTTAAGGGAGTTTATTCCCGCATCAACCAGCTTGTCAATATGGCGAACCATGTTCATGTCTTTTGCATTAAGAATATAGGTTGCACCGTCTTCCTCAACTATTGGGAAGTACTGACCAGGGCGTTTTTCTTCTACAAGGTGGTATGCCCAACGGCATGGCTGTGCACATTCACCGCGGTTTGCATGGCGGCCCACAAGGTACTGCGAAAGCAGACATCTTCCCGAGAAGGAAACGCACATTGCCCCGTGAACAAAACATTCAATTTCCATTTCTGGCGGTGTTTTATCACGAATTTGACGAATTTCGTCCAATGGAACTTCGCGCGCAAGAACAATTCGTTTTGCACCCATGTTGTACAGCTCACGAGCTGTCATGTAGTTTACAATACCAACCTGAGTGGACATGTGTATTTCCATATCGGGAACAACTCGTTTTGCTTCCATGAGTGTGCCAATATCGGCAATTATAAGCGCATCAATGCCTGCTGCTTCGGCAGCACGGAAGTATTCGGGCAGAGCATCCACTTCCTTGTTGTTTGGCAGAATGTTGCAGGTAAGGTAAACCTTAACACCCCTTGCGTGAGCATAATCACACGCTTTTTTCATCTGGTCAAAATCAAAGTTCTGGGAAGCTGTGCGCATACCCATTGTTTTCCCGCCAAGGTAAACCGCATCCGCACCGTAGCGAATTGCATATTCAAGGCGTTCCATATCTCCTGCCGGAGCCAAAACTTCCGGTATCAACAAATTACTCATGCGTTCCTCCGTTCCTGTTATCAATCGTTTTTAAGGCTTGCATTTACCTGTGCTACTCGTGCTGTGTATGCCTGATGTTCATCAAAGTTTCGTGCGTAGTAGTAGGTTCCCGCTTTATCACTTACAAAGAAGTAGTACGAATGTTTTGCAGGGTCAAGTGCTGCTTTTATTGCATCAAGACCCGGATTGCATATAGGCCCTGCAGGCAGACCTTTTATGTCGAACGAGTTGTAAGCATCAATATAATGCTGGTTTTCCTCGTCAACCAAGGCTTCGCCTTTTTCGTAATCTTCAATAAAGGTAGTTCCGATATAGTTTGTTGTTGTATCGGTTTGCAGGTGTGGGTATGCCCCGCTGTTAAGACGGTTGTGGAATACTCCCGCTACCTGCTTCATTTCGGCAGGATTGCCTGCTTCTTTTTGAATGATGGACGCAAGGGTAATAACCTCGTCCAGTGTCATTCCCGATTTTTCAAGCTGTGCATACATTTCACCGCTGAATCGGTTGTTAAAGTTGTTAAGGAAACGGTTTACTACCGATTTTGCACCCTCACCTATATAGAACTCGTAGGTATCGGGGAATAGGTAGCCTTCAAGCTGATGATAACGGTTTTCGTTATCAGGCAAGGTTTCTTCAAAGGTATAGCCGAAGTCAATTTCATCCATAGCTTTAAGGAAATCCTCAGCCGAGCAAACCTGTTTTTCTTCCAGTGCCGCAGCAATTTCTTCCGCTGTCATACCCTCGATAAAGGTAACGGTTGTAATTGCGGTTTCAACCTCACTCTTGCACAAACGGTACATTATCTGGTCATAACCCCAGTCGGTTTCCATTTCGTAGGTACCTGGTTTGTACAAATCGTTTTTCTTTTTAAAGCCTGAATAAAAACGGAAGCTGAGCTCCTGCTTAATAACCCCGTTGTCTTCAAGTATATCGGCTATTTCACCAATGGATGCCCCTTCGGGAATTGTTATTTCCACTCTGCCTTCTTCCTTGTTAAGACCAAACAGGTCACTTGCCGACTGCAAAATAAAAATTGCAAGGAAAATGGCAAACGCCACAAGGCCTGCCACTATCATCATACCGTTTGCCACCTGCGATGCTTTAAGGCGCTGTGCAGTACCTTTTGACGGGCGCATATCGCGTGGTTTTTGTCCGCTTTGTGTGCTGCGCGGCGAACGGCGGCTCTGCTCGTTTTCCGAGCGATATCTTCTGTCGTTATCTTTCATTTATATTGTTCCTCCAAAACATTCGGCTGCTTAATGCCGAAAAGCTGATTCTTCCAAGTATTATTATGGAACATAACAATAATAATCTATTCGGGGGAAATAATCAATTAAAAGCTGTGAACTTTATGTGTTTTACCTGTTTTTCTGCTTTTTCGTTCTCTTTTTTATTCATTGTCCCCCAAGTGTCGGCTTCACATTTCTTTGCATTGTTTTGTACTTTATTTTCTGCCGTACTTTGTTGGTAAATCCCCGTGCAAAACCGTTTTTTCACATCAATTTTACATTCGTCAAAAATTCTGCGTTTTGACAGGTTTTTTCGTCACTTGCAACAATAAAATGTACATTTTGCAGCAAACGCAGCAGTGAAACACCGTCTTTATGCTCAAAAACATCGTCAACTCAACTAATATTCAATGCCATTGAATATTTAGTTAATAAAATATTTTTCTTCTATACCCTTTTTGTTTATATTTTGTTAATATTTGTAGTCTAAGATATGAAAGAACTTTTCCGCTTATATATAAGTAAGGGAATACCGCACAGGACTTTTTTTCTTGCCGCCTTTTGGCTTTACCTGTCGGACAAAATAAAGCGGATTTGTTTTTTAGGGTGTTTTAAAAAAGTAATTTTAAAGTAAAGTGGGGGTTTTTTCAGGTGAAAAACAAACAAAAACTCATCAGCGTATTGCTGTGCGCTGCATTGATTTCAAGCATGATGGCAGGCTGTTCAAAAGAAGCAGCCGAAGCATCCTCCGATGTTAAAACCATCACCGTTGTTACCGAAACACCGGGAACTGCGGACCTTGCTCTTTCCACAAAATTCATTGGTAAGGTTGAGCCGGGCGAATCGGTTTATGTCTTCCCAAAATCCGCAGGCGAAGTTATCGAAACCTACTATGAAGTTGGCGATACCGTAAATCAGGGCGATGTTCTGTTTGCTATGGACGACACCTACATTCAGCTTCAGGTAGATGCTGCACAGGCACAGTATGAAGCAACCGAAGCACAGATTAACCAGCAGCTGGGCAGTGCAATGGATTTGAACATCCTGCAGGCTAAAAGCGCTTACGAACAGGCAAGCGATGCTTTCAAAAAGCTGCGTGATACATACGACGATACTGAAGATGAAATTGATGATGCTATTGATGAGCTCAGTGCTGCTATGGATAAACTCAAACCTGCAGTTGAGGCAGCTAAGGACGCTTTGAGAGAAGCACAGGAAAATTACGATAATGCAGAATCCGGCAATAAGGCAGAAGCCAAAGAAGAACTGCTTGAAGCCGAAGATGCTTACGAAGACCTCAAAGACCAGTATGCTGAGCTGCAAGCCGATTATAAAAGCCTGAAAAACAGCGAGGACAGCACACTCGACAGCATTGAAACCAACAAAGATACCGCAAAAATCGGCTTGGATGCTGCTGCTGAGTCCTACGAAATCACCTCCGGCAAGCTGCGTGAAGAAGCTGCCGCTACCGCTGCTGCACAGCTTAATGTAGTTGCTGCAAGCATGAAGGCTGCTGTAAAACAGCTCGAGGATACCCGTGTTACCTCCCCTATCAGCGGTGTTATCGAAATGAAAACAATCGACCCACATGATATGACAGGTACAAGCAACTACGCTTATGTAGTTTCCAACAAAACCTCCATGACCGTTACATTCAGTGTTTCCGCAACAGCTGTTGATGCTATGGAAGTTGGCGACGAAGTTACCGTTACCAACGGTCAAAAAGAATACAAAGGCGCTGTTACCGAAATTTCCACAATGGTAGACCAGGCAAGCGGTCTGTTTAAAGTAAAAGCAAGTATTCAGGATGCACAGGACCTGTACACCGGTCAGACAGTTACCCTTGTTGCAACCACACAAAAAGCTGACAATGCAATGGTTATTCCACTGTCCGCAGTTTACTACGAAGAAGGCAAACCTTACGTTTACATAAACAACGGCGGCGTTGCTGCAAAAACCTTTATTGAAACAGGTATTGACGATAACAAATTCATCGAAGTTATTTCCGGCATAACAGCTGACACCCTTGTTATTACAACTTGGGACACCAACCTTATGGACGGTGCTGTTATTGCTTCCGACAAGCCTGCTGCACAGGAAGCTGCTGACGCAGAAGCAGAAGCTTCCACAGAAGAAACTGCTGAAAATACAGCTGCCGAAACCGAAGAAACTGTAACTCTGCAAACCGAAACCGACTCTCAGCCGGCTGAAAACTGATTGAGGGAGGATTATTAGCTTATGAATTTAACCAAATTAGCGCTTAAAAGGCCTGTTTCGGTATGTATTACCATTCTGGCTTTGGTAGTGTTCGGCTTTTCCTCCATTATGAAATCCCCAATGGAGCTTATGCCTGACATTGAAATGCCTGTAATGATGGTACTTACAGGTTACCCCGGTGCAGGTCCTGAAGAGGTTGAAGACCTTGTTACCAGCGAGGTAGAGGACGCTGTTTCCACACTTGGCGGTCTTGACCAGACAATTTCCGCATCACGTGAAAACATTTCCATTGTAGTTGTAAGCCTTGAATACGGCACCAACATGGACTTGGCACACATGGAACTGCAGGAACTGCTTGACCGAAACAAACCTAATATGCCCGATGATGCCGATGACCAGATTATTCTGGAAATGGATATGAACTCACAGGCTGCAGTAACCCTTTCGGCAATGCCAACTGCCGATGTTAATATTCTCAGCCTTATTGATGAAGAGGTTACTCCCGAGCTTGAAAAGCTCAGTGGTGTTGCTTCCGTTGATGTTTACGGTGGTAAAGAGGACTACATCAGCGTTCAGCTTGACCCACGCAAGATGAAGCAGATGGGCCTTGACATGAACACCGTTATCAATGTTGTTGCTGCTTCCGACTTTTCCATTCCTATCGGCGAGGTTGACCGCGGAGATTTGGAAATGGGTCTGCGCGGTGGTGTTGATTACAAAACAACACAGGCACTGCGTGAAATTCCTTTCACACTTCACTCCGGCGATGTTGTTCACCTTTCCGACTTTGCAACCGTTTTTGAAAGCACAAAAGAACCCGATACCATCAGCCGCTACAACGGTTACGAAAACATCCAGCTTCATGTTACCAAACGAGATGGTGTTTCCACCGTTGAGGTGTGTAAAGATGTCCTTAAAGTTGTTGACGAACTGAATGCTCGTGACCTGGGACTTCAAATTTCCGTTATTAACGACAGCTCTGAAAACATTAAAACTGCTATTTGGACAGTATTTGAAACACTCATTGCAGGTGTAGTTCTTGCTATGGCTGTTTTGTTTGCATTCCTTGGCGACTGGCGTGCATCAGTTATCGTTGGTGTTTCGATGCCTGTTTCGCTGCTTGTTACTCTTATTATTATGAACATGATGGACATTTCACTCAACATGGTGTCCATGGGTGGTCTTGTAATAGGCGTTGGTATGATGGTAGACAACTCCATCGTAGTTTTGGAAAGCATATTCTCGTTCCGCGACAAACAGCGTTCCTTTAAAGAGGCTGCATTGGACGGTGCCGGCATGGTAACCGCTTCGGTTATTGCGGGTACCATTACCACCATCGTAGTATTCCTTCCGGTTTCCTTGCTCCAAGGTCTTTCCGGTCAGTTGTTCCGTCAGCTTGGTTACACCATTATCTTCTCGCTGACAGCTTCCCTTATCTCGGCGCTTACATTGGTACCGCTTATGTATGTTACCATGAAGCCTACCGAGAAGAAGGATATCCCTGTCAACCGTATGCTTTTGGGTGTAACTGATAAATACAGCAAATTTATCCGCAAATCCCTTAACCACAAAAAACTTACTGTTTTTATTTCCGTATTGCTGCTTGTAGTTTCGCTTGCAATGGCTCCACTGCTTAATGTTGAGCTTATGGCAGCAACCGACGAAGGTACAATTTCGGTAGAGGTTGAAACACGAAAAGGGCTTAACCTTGAAGAACTCGACAAAATTATGTCTGTTTACGAAGCCGAAGTTGCAAAACACCCCGATGTTAAAAGCTATGCTATTTCCGCAGGTACCAACATTTTGGGCAACTCCACCTGTTCGGTAACCGCGTACCTTTTGGACGACCGTAAAATGACCACCGATGAAATAGTTGACCAGTGGCGTGATGAGCTTCCAAACATTCCTAACTGTAATGTAAGCGTAGCTTCCTCGTCCCGTTCCAGCATGACCTCCTCCGATGCTGAAATTATGCTGCAAGGCAACGACCTTGACGAACTTGCTGAATTCAGCAAACAGGTAGAGGAAATCATGCGTGCACATCCGGGTATCCTGCGTGTAACCTCTAACCTTACAAGCGGTGCTCCGCAGGCTGAGGTAAAGGTAGACCCGCTTAAAGCTCACGCAATAGGCTACACCCCACAGCAGGTAGTTGGTATTCTTTACAACATGATTAGTGGTAAAGAAGCTACCACAATTCGTCAAAACGGTCAGGAATATTCGGTATTTGTTGAATATCCGAAAGATGAATACGATAATATATCCGACCTTTCCGGCCTTGTTCTTACCGCACCAAGCGGTCAGCAAGTTCCTTTGCTGGACATTGCTACCATTGAATACAGCAATGCTCCACAGGAAATTTCCAAACAGGATGGTCGTTACAATGTAACCATTACAGGTCAGACTACCTCCGCTGCGGAATTTACCGCTGAAGAGGAAATCATGGCAGAGGTTGAAAAACTCGACTTCCCACTTGGCATTGAAATTGCACAGAATGCCCGTCAGGAAGCTATGGCGGAAGAATTCGCAGCTTTGGGCGGTGCAATTCTTACCTCTGTATTCTTGGTATTCATGGTAATGGCAATGCAGTTTGAATCCCCACGCTTCTCCATAATGGTAATGCTGTGTATGCCATTCTGTCTTATTGGTTCGTTTGCGTGTCTGCTTATTGCAAATGCTACCGTTTCCATGCCTACCCTCATCGGCTTCCTCATGCTTGTTGGTACGGCAGTAAACTCCGGTATTCTTTTGGTTGACACCATTGGTATTTACCGCGAAACAATGGATATGGAAACCGCTATTGTTGAAGCAGGTAAAAGCCGTCTGCGTCCTATCTTGATGACTACACTTACAACCGTTCTTTCCATGATTCCAATGGGTATGGGCTTTGGTGACAACGGTGAAGTAATGCAGGGTCTTGCACTGGTAATCATTGGTGGTCTTATTACCAACACCGTTCTTACACTTGTAATTCTGCCAACAATTTACACAATCATTACACCTGACCCCAACAAGCCTAAAAAGCCTAAAAAGGGTGCAGGAAAACCTGATGATGACGAGGACGAAGCACCACAAGGGGCAGACCTGAATAACAAACAGCTTGCTGATGCTATAAACCAGCTTGAACTGCCTTCCGCAGATGCATGAGGTGAATCATGACAAATGAAGAACTCCTTGACGGCATTTTGGAATATTGTCACATTATGTCCCGTCAGATGAAACAGGTGGTACATCAGCTTGTTTTAGACTGTCCTATATCTCCCATGCAGATGAACATACTGCACATTCTGCTTGAAAGCGAAAGCGGTGGAATGAAAATAAGCCAACTCAGCCGTATTCTTGAGGTTACCAACAGCAACATCTCTGCAATATGCCAGCGTTTGGAAAAAGCAGAGCTTGTGCGCCGTACTCGTGACGCCAAAGACCAAAGGGTAGTTATAGTTACACCTACCCCCAAGGCACGTGAGCTTATGAAGCATATGGAGGTACAAATCCGCAGTTCTTCTCGCAGCCGTCTTCAGCATCTTTCACGTGAACAGCTCGAGGTTATCTATTTTGCGTTCAAAACGATTTCCGAAACCGAAATCGACAGTACCGAATAGCTTTTATCATCTTCTGCATAATTGCTCTGTACAGTTAATTCTGTACAGAGCAATTTTTTGCTGTAAAAAAGCTGTCCTGTGTTTTCTCACATGACAGCTTTTAAATTTTATTCGAATGTATCTTCTTTTTTCTTGTCGGCTGCCAAAATACCAACATTTACAGCTGCCGCTAAAACACTCCTAACAGTAAGTCCTGCCGCTGCGGCATATACTGCACCATCGGCACTTACTACATAGGCAGCAAGTGCTGCATGCAATATTACCGAATAAAGCACGCTAACCGGAATTGCAGCAAACAGTTTAACCGCTTGCTTTTTCAGTGCAAACCTGTATACAGCCATTGGTATAAAACAGATAACCAACATCAAAACCACCGAACGAGCACTGTTAAGCAGTACAAGCTCTTCCAACAAATTCGGTTTGCTTTCTTTGGTGTAAACCGCACTTTTTACAATGTCTTCAAATTCTTTGTGGAAGTCCTCATCATTGTCGCCTATACACTCAAATATGTACAAATATCCATTTTCCACTCTTGTCAAAAATACTCCCGGCACTTTCAGTGACTTTTCCGTACCTTCTATATCTGTACACATTGTCACATCCATACGAATCATTGGAATATCGCCCACAGTAACATCGGATACTTTATTAATCTCGATATTTACATCGCGGCCTTTATTTGTTTTTACTTCTGTTTCATTGATTTTTCGTTGATTTCCTGAAGCTTTTCCTGTGTAAGCTGCAGATAATTGTTATCTACCTGACTGCGGAACACCGCTTTGTTTTCGTATTTTGCTTCTTCGGTCCAACAATCATCAAAAACAAAGGATATGTAATTGCCCATTTTAAGATTAGAACCAAATGTTGCCACATTCTCGCTTTCATAATCAACGAACCAATTTTTAGGAAGCGTAACCGTTATTCCCTTTTCATCATCAACATACTCAAGGGCAGGGGTAGCTTCGGGTACTATCTGCTCAGCATCAAAGCGAATACTGTTTACAATATCGTTAACTCTGTTTTCGTCCGCAGTAAGGAAATCACCGAAGAACATGGCAATTACTCTTACTTCTTTCCCATTGTATACTGTAGCATAGTCAATATAGTTTGAGTAACTTCCCGCAAATCTGCCTTCTTTTTGTGTTCTGCCTGTGTAAACCTTAATAAAATTACTTTGCGGATGTTCGTGGAAAGCTGTAAACTTTACATCGTAGCCCTGTTCTTCCCAATATTTCGCTATGGTTTCAGCCTCTACCTGCAATTGTATATTGCTAAAAAAATTAGTATCATGCGTTTTTTCAATCAAATCATTTACACATACTACAACATTGCAAAACATTTTTTCATTACCGGAAAGCAAAAAAGCATTATCCTCATTTGCCAGTTCCCAAAAGTCATTGTATGTTATACCGACCTTTCCAAAATCGGAAGAACCTGCGGGTGTATCTCGAGTTACTACTGCAAATTCATTTGGCAATGTAATGCTGAAGCCGCCTTCATCTATGTGATAGGTGGTGTGTGTGTCGCTGTTTGGGGAGTAAGTCCCTTCGCTCATCTGCAAAAGCACATCGTTAACGGCATTTACCGCTTCGGAATATTTTGAACCTTCGGATTTTATTTTGGTTTTCGATTTTGCAGGCTGGATGTTTTCCTCTTTAGGCTTCTCTGTTGTGTTTTCAGCAACAGAGTTTGGCAGTTGTACAGTAGTGTTGTTTGAAGCGTTGTCTGTTTCCTCCGTCTTGTAACTTGGGGAATTAATACTTGCAGACTCGTTACTTTTTTCAAAAACCATACTGTCTATTATTTCATCCATGCGTCCATTAAATATCTCCAATTTCAGTGCTTGCTCGGTATCATTGCTCGGTATATAGTACCGAGCATTAAAAATATAGGTTTTATCAACATAATTGGTACGATATTGAATTAAATGTTCTGTTTCGGATTTAAAGTCTTCTTTAACATAGGTTTTCACAAATTTCACTTGCGGGTGATGATACACATATGAATAGCAAAATGTTTTCCCTGCATTTTCCGCACTCTGCTTCAAATTATTGTAAGTAATGTCATTTAAAGCTTCATCGCTCATTATTCTGTAATCTGCCGCTTCAGGTGTATTGTACAGTACAGTACACTGTATATTTATTTTTTTGTCCGCAGAAGTCACCATGCAATACATGTTTTCTTCTTTAAACATTTGCAGCATCTGCTTTCTTGTCATTTTATGATGCCACAATTCTATATCACCATCACGATTTTTTTCGGTAAGTACATACATCCAGCTCGGTACGGTGAATGTTAACTCCGGCTCATCTATTTTGCATATCTTCTTGTCATCTGCAAATACCGTCACTGCCGAAAGACAAAACAGCAGCACCGCTAAAAACAAGCTTGCAAATCGTTTCATTTTTTGTCACCTCACTGCTGGTCGTTTTCTTCTTCAATGCGTTCGTCAGTAATCTGCAAAATGTATCTGCAAATACCATACATCACTATTATCCCGCTTAATCTTATGGGTTTAATTGGTATGTTTCCTATAAAACATCCAACTATATTTATAGTTTCCATAATCCCCACATAAATCAATGCTGTTGTTTTAGCCTGTCCTAATGGTAATGCCCTTTTTCTTATGCAAAATCTGTATATGAAAATTGGAGCATACTGCAAAATAAAGGCAATCAATATCTTCAGTCCTATGTAATCACTGCTGTTATCTTCGACAATTTCGGTCTCAATATTATTTACTGCCGTTCCCTTTCTTGTAAGGCTCACGCTTTCTGCCATAGCTTGAGCAACATCATCCAAATTCTTTTCGTTTATTCCCGTTCCGCATACAACGGCATAAAACCATCCGTTATCATAGTATTCATATATAGTTATATTTTTATAATAAAACTCTTCGACATTGTTTTTACCTGTAATGTGTGTGCAAATATATTTTCTTCCTGAAATTTCAACATTTTCATCTTTTCGCTCTATAATTTCATAGCCATTTTCTATTCCATCTTTAATAACTTCATCTGCCATAGCACTCCTATTCCCGAGCCCTCCAAGTGTATCCTCACCTGCCGATTCCCCATCAATTATTATTAAATCTATATATGCATCGGTTTCATCTTTCGGATAAAGTGTTATGTATCTTGCATATTCATCAGTTTTCTCAACACTGTCTACTTCCCAATTTCGCGGCATTTCAAAACAAAATCCCATGTTGTCAGTAAACACCCCGTTTTGGATTTTATAGCTGTTTTCTGTTCCTTCCCCTATAACACGAATTTTGGATACATAGTTTTCCTGCGCCTTAGCTTCCTCCATAGCAGCTATAACCGCATCGCTGTACCCCATTGGCAGGGCTTCCTCATCGTAAAAGTTTATGCTTTTTACAATTCTGTCAAATTCTTTTTCTTCTACCGCGGTAAGGCTTTCATTTGCACCCACATCAATAAACACCGCTTTGTCATCATACAAAACAGCGTATATTATCCCTTTGTTTAACTGTCCCTTGTAGTCCTGTGGCATATCATAGTAGGTTTTAAGCACAATTGTTTGTTCGTGGTCTAAATATCCATAACGAATCGGTTCCCCACCCTGTGCTGTTATTAAATCATAGGTTTCAACATCCAGTTCTTCTGCTAAAACTTCTATTCTGGTTGGTGTCCAGCTGCCGTTCCACTTTACAGAGTATACCGCCAAGTGATTATTATTTTTTGTGTCAAAACCCAAAAACTTAACTGCCGAAGAATCATCCAACCATTCTTCTTTAACAACATAGTCAGCTGAAAGATTTATACTTAATCCCAATTCTTTAATGTCGTAGGTTTTAGTTTCCTTTGCCAATGCAGTAAGTGATGAAAGCAATATTACTATTATTGCAGTTGTAATTATTCTTATTGCCCGTTTCATTCTTCTGTCTCCTTGTGTGCGTACAGTAATGCTGTTTTATTACAAATGCACGCTTTACTTAATTATATAACAAAAGTTTGCCGTGTTTATTATACTATACCCGCTATTTTTTTACCATTAAATTTTGCTGTATTAAATAAAGCCCCCAAGTTAAATTGGAGGGCTTTATACATTAAACTACGATTTCCGCTTTGCTGCTGCCGTTTTTATTTTTGACAACAACAATTTGCTTATCAATTTTTTCTTTTAACTCGGCAACATGGGATATTATGCCGACAAGCTTATTGCCCTCGGTAAGTCCTGCTAAAGCATTATACGCTTTGCTTAGTGTGTCTGAGTCAAGCGAACCAAAGCCTTCATCCACAAACATGGTGTCCAAGCTTATGCCTGTTGACATCTGCACCTCGTCGGAAAGACCAAGTGCCAGCGCCAGTGATGCCATAAACGCTTCCCCGCCCGACAGTGTGTTTACACTGCGTTCAGTAGTGTTGATATGGTCGACAATGTCAAGCTCCAAACCACTGTGTCCGCGCAGGTCTTCGGAAGTGCGTCTGCGTTTCAAATCATACTGACCGCCCGACATTTTACGCAGACGCAAATTTGCACGCTCCAAAACGCGGTCAAAATATGCTGCTTGAATGTAGGTTTCAAGGCTTATTTTTTCTTTGCCTTTTACATTGCCGTTTGCGGTTTCAGCCAAAGAATTCATCCATTCGTATCGCTTTGCCAGACTTTGAGCTTCATCCATTTTTTTAGTAATGTATTTTTTCGCCTCTTTATTGACAGTAAGCCTTGAATGTAATATTTTTTGCTGATGTTCATACTCATTCATTTGAGCAGTAAGCTGTATTTTTTGCTGCTCGAGGATATTTACATCAGCATCGCAGCCTTCGGCAAGCTGTTTTTCAAGCTGCTGGGCTGCAGCTTTTATTCCCGCAAGAGCCTCCTTGCAGGCATCGCGTGCAAGAATGGCGTTTGCAAGGTTTTTTTGCAGACTCATAACCTTTTCTTCCAGAGCCTGTTTTTCATTAAGTGCTTGTACCCTGTCGGAAAAATCAAGTTTCTTGCGCAGCTCGTCGGTTTGTGCTTTTAATGTTTGCAGTTCGTTTTCCAACACTGCAAGTTTTTCATTTAACTGTGCTGTCTCCGACTTTGATTTTTCAAGTGCAGCTTCTTTTTTGGGGATTTCCTGTGCCAGCAATTCCTTTTCTGCTTCCTGCTTTTCAACATCCCCAATTTGCCGTTTAACCTTTACAAGCTGCTGCGAAATTTGACCGATTTTAACATCTGCTGCGTTTTGGGCATTTGTCAGGTCAATATCATCAAGCAGTTCGGCAGCCATTTCCTGTGCTTTTTCCCTTGCTGCCATAACAATTCCGTTTTGACGGCTTGCTTCTGCACTTGATTTTTCGGTTATTTGCTGTGCAGCTTCGTATTCACTTTTTGCTTTTTTAACCTGTGCTTCACTGGGGGCATTTTTACCCATTTGTGCAGGGATTGGATGCTCGGTTGAACCGCAAACCGGACAGGGTTTTCCATCTGCAAGTTCTTGTGCAATTATGCCCGCCTGTTCATCCAAAAATGCTCGATTTTGCTGTTCATACTCATTGCTAAGCTGCAATGATTTTTCCCTTGCATTTTTGTATCTTTCTTGGCATATTGCAAGCGCATTTTCCTGTTTGCTCAACTCCGAAATACTTAGCAGCAGTTTCCCAAATTTTTCTTTTTGTTCGTTAAGTTCCCTTTGCAGTGAAAAAAGTTTTTCTTTTTCTGCCGCAACATTTTCAACCTGTTTAAATTTGTATTTTAGGTGTTCCAACTCAGCTGCAAACACTACCTCATTCTTGCGGGCTGTTTCCAGCTGCTTCGTGATGTCAGTACTTTCGCGAACCTTTTTCTGCAATGCTTTTTCCTTGTCTGCCAGTTCATCATATATTGGCAGCAACATCTCAAGTTCTGCTATTTTCTTGTTTAATACATCTTGTTCACAAGCCGCTTTTTTAGCTTCTTCTGCTCGTGCTTCAAGCTGCAGCAGTTCATCATTTTTTTGTTTGGCAAGCGGTTGGTTTTGCGTAAAATCTTTTTTTGCAGTAATGTAAGCTTGTGCTTTTGTAAGCTGCACAATAAGCTTTTCGTTACAGTGCTTTGCATCTTCTATTTTTTTAGCAACGCTATCCTTGCTGTTTTCATCGTCATGCAGTAAATTTCCCAAAAGCACAAGTATTTCGGTAATGTAAAGTTCATTGTTTTTTGCTTTTTTCACATCATCGGCATAAACCGAATTTTCATCGCACATTATGCCCGAAACATACTGCTGTATGCTCATATTGGCATTGTCCAGCTGTGATTTTACAATATTTGCTTGTTCTCGAAGTTTCTCCTGTAACCTCTCAAAACGATGTGTGGAAAAAATATCTCGAAAAATTTTTCTTCGCGAATCGGTATCTGCTTGCAAAAGTTTACGGAAATCGCCTTGCGATATCATTGCTACCTGTGAAAACTGCTCGCGTGTCAATCCTATTATTTCGCGAACCGCAGTATTAACATCTTTTACTTGTGTGACTACCCTGTCATCGGGATAAACCAACTGCGCCTCTGCCTCTTGTTTAGTGGTTCCGCTGCCTCTTATTCTTGCTCGCTCGTACCCTGGATTTCGTTTTATTGAGTACACCTTGTTTCCATGTATAAATGTTAGTTCCACATATGTTGGGTCTTCCAACTTTGCATATTTGGAACGCAGCATTGACGGCTCACGATTATTTCCGCTTGCTTCACCAAACAAAGCAAATGTTATGGCATCAAATATGGTGGTTTTTCCTGCACCTGTATCACCCGTAATAAGGTAAAGCCCTTTATCGCCCAGTTTTTCAAAGTCCAGCTCCTGTACCCCCGCATACGGTCCAAAACCGGCTATTGTTAATTTCAAAGGTTTCATAACGCACGCTCCCACACCGACTCAATCAATTCCTGCACAAATTCTTTTTCTTGCTCGTCCATTTTACGGTTATTTTGCAGCTCATAAAGCTCGTCAAAAAGTTCCAGCTGCGACTTGAGCTTAATGTTTTGTGCAGCATTAATTATATTGTTGGCAGCGGTTCGTGTGTTGTCATAGCTCAAATTCACCATGTTCGGATATTTAATCCTAAGTTTTCCCGCTGCTTCTGCAACATCATTTTCATCTGTAAGAATTATATGCACATAATCATCAGTTCCTGTGTATTCTTGTCCCATAAGCTCATCAAAACTGCCCCGAATTCGCCGCATGTCACGCAAAGGCTGCAAAGGAATTGTGCTTAAAGTTATGTCATCTTTCTCTTTAATCTGTACTACGGTAATGCTTTTAATGTGTTTTTCTTCGGAAAAAGAATATTTTAAAGGAGTCCCGCAATAACGCATTTTTTTTGAACCAACATTTTGCGGTCCATGCAGATGCCCAAGTGCTACATAATCAAAATCTTTAAACACGGCAGCATCCACATTATCGGTGCCGCCTACACTTAATTCTTCCGATTCACAAGTGTCAGCCCCCGTAACAAATTGATGTGCTATCAAAACATTACGCACTGATTTGTTTATATTCATTTTTTCCACCGCAATACGACACGCGGCAGTATAATCTTCAATTTCTTCCTCGTGAAAAAAGCGTTTAACATGCGCCGGTTTAATAAACGGCAGCATCCAAAATGCTGTTTCACCATATTCGTCCGACAAAATTATCGGTTCAATTTTACCGTTATAGGCAGGCGAAATATGCACACCTGCATTTTGCATTAGTCTTCCGCCAAAAGCCAAGCGTTCGGCACTGTCGTGGTTGCCGCTTATAATAAATACATCTGTTTCAAGTTTCGACAGCTTGAACAGAAAATTATCGAACAGTTCTACCGCTTCTGCCGATGGAACTGTTTTATCGTAAACATCGCCGGCTATCAGTACGGCATTTGGCTTTTCGTCGGAAATAATTTTTGCAATTTGGTCAAGTATGTATTTTTGGTCTTCAAGAAGCGAAACCGCTTCAATTCGTTTTCCTATATGTAAATCCGAAAGATGTATCAGCTTCATACGACTACCCCCAACGCATTTTTTTAATTTTATCAAGTTACAACAATCGCTGCAACTGCTTACTTCTATTTTAAATTTTACAACTTTTGCTGTCCGTTATTCGGGATAGTTAAATGCTCCGTTATTTTTAATTGTAATTATCGTAAAATTTTCTATTGTGGTTTTTTTGAGGTATTATGAACTTACAAATCTGATTTAAAAATTCCGGTACACACTTTACCATCCCTTGAAAGGGAGCAAAAACATGTTACTCAAAAACAAAAATTGGGGGAAATTGTTTTTTATACTTTACCATATTTAACTATACCCTCAACTACTAAAACACCTTGGCAACCCGTTTTTACCCGCATTTTCTTAATTGGCACTGTTAATTTAAGGCTTTAGTATGCTGC
This sequence comes from Oscillospiraceae bacterium, assembly GCA_017559185.1. Classification (GTDB taxonomy): domain Bacteria; phylum Bacillota; class Clostridia; order Oscillospirales; family Ruminococcaceae; genus RGIG7389. The sequence continues at coordinate 6,091 of JAFYSU010000004.1, read as the reverse complement.
TTTTCCCTTAAAACGCAAGAGGAGCTGAACTTTCTGTTCAGCTCCTCTCATTCACCTCCACTGGAAGTATTTACACAGTTCTTCCATAGTTGTAAATACATATCCGTCCACTTGAACTGATATGTCGTTGTCTATTGGGTCTTCCTCATCGAAGGATAATTCCATCAAAGGTTCTGACATAATTATATTTCCGTTCTTTATGTGCCTTATTATACTATCCCTTGCATTGTATCCACATTCATCTATGTCTATCTCTATATCGGGAAATGCTGCTACCAACAAGGCTGCTTTGCATCCAGTACTCAGATACATTAAATTCAGTTTATTACCAAATCTATCTATAAATGAGTGGCTATCACAGTACTCTGCTTTCTCTATCTCCTTTAATAACTGTCTATTCAGTTTCGTATCTTCTATCCCATTTTTCATTCTGGTAAACACCGCTTCCACATCAGTGGACATCTTAGTATCTTCTTTTATTCTTATGTTAAGCATTTACTTTCTCCTTTTTAAGGTTTCCTTTTTAAGCACTTTGCCTTTATTAATCCTCCTGCCGCCTCCATCTCGATGAAGCATAGATCATAATCACACTTCATAGGTAAGAATCTATTACAAGCTACTAATACGATACAATTTTTTGCAAGTTCATTTATGTCTTCCAACATTTCACCGTAATACATATCGTATCTATCTATTACTACAAGTTTGTACCCTTCTTCTATTGCTTTTCTTATACTTACTCCATTTCTGAAATCATCATAAGTGTATCCCCACACAGGTTCACCGTCCCTGTTATAAGCCTTCAAAAGGTTGCAAAGATATGTTTTCCCTGTAGATGACCGATCCTCAAAATTATATAAGCCATATAAGCCGTTCTCTACTACTTGTATCTTAACAACTCTGTCTATAGTCATCTGACCTCACCCTCCTATAACACCATTATGCTACAAATTATTTCTTTTTACCCGATTTAATCCCTAATAGTTACTTATTAATTGAAGAGGCAGCTTCTTCTCAACCCCCAACGCATTTTTTAATTTTATCAAGTTACAACAATCGCTGCAACTGCTTACTTCTATTTTAAATTTTACAACTTTTGCTGTCCGTTATTCAGGATAGTTAAACGCTCCATCTGGTTATAAACTCAGACGGAGCGTTTGTAAAAGCTTTAAATGCTATTCCCTCTCGGAAAATGTTATTCGTTTATATGGTAAATATAGTCGCAACAGGGTGGGGTTTGTGCAATTATGGGACTGTTTTTTCGAGGCGTTTGGGATTTGGAGGTGTGTACAAGCTTGCAGCAACTATACGCCAGACACTTACCAAACCCTTATCAGCACTCATATACTATTACATTCTAAATTGACAGCATTAAACGGCATTGTACTTATCAATGTCCAGCAAATTTTCCTGCTTTGCCACCACTAAGCTGATGGCAACATCACCCAGACAGTTGTTCATGCATCGCAGCATACCCATAAGAGTATCAATACCCATTACCAGTGCCACAGCTTCGATTGGAACATTCAACTGCGCCAACAGCACAGACAGGCAAACCAAACCTGAGCCTGGGATTCCCGGTGCACCTAACGACAGCACAATGATGGAAATCAGCACCGACACCATCGCCGCAGGCGGAATTGTTACCCCGCACAGCCTTGCCAGCGCAAACGCAAATACACTCAGGAAGATACTGGTTCCGTCCATGTTTATGGTCGCCCCTAACGGCAATGACAGGGAATATACCTTGGGAGAAACGCCAAGCTTTTTGCATGCCTCCATATTGATGGGAAGTGAAGCGTTGCTGGAACCCATGCTGAACACCTGTGCCATAGTTGGTGCATATTTTTTACAGAATGGAAGCGGATTAAGTCTTGCAAATACACCAATAATTCCACAGTAAACAACTATCATGCCTGCTATAGCCACTACAAAGACACCAACAATCTTGAATATAGAAAGAATTGCATCTGCCCCCATTTCGATAATCATGGAAAGGAAACTGCAAAATACAGCCAGCGGCATAAACTTAATAATCAAAGAAGTAATCTTCAGGAACAGTTCATTACATGCCGCAAACAAATCGTTCAATATCCGAGAATATTTTCCTATCATGCCAACTGCAATTCCGCACAAAACAGCAAGGAAAATCAGCTGCAGCATTTCAGCTTCCAGAAAAGGCTTAAAGAAATTATTCGGAACAATGTTCACAATCATGTCAGTAAATGAAACATTGACAGTCTGCGCTTCAGCAGCTGCCCCTGCTGTATCAAAAATAACGGAGCCAAACTCACCCGGACGGAACAGGTAAAACATGCTTGTTCCCAACAATGCAGCAATTACAGTAGTAAAGCTGTACAGCAGAATGACTCTTCCGCCGATTTTTCCTATTTCAGACAAATTTGAAAACTGCCCTATACAGGATACGATTGAGAAGAACACTACCGGAGCCACAATCATCTTCAATGCATTCATATACATTGTTTTCACGGAAACAAGAACATGGTCGTTCACAGGCATATAAATGCTTTCGGGTGCAAAATTTCTGAGTAAAACACCCAATATAACAGCCAATGCCATCGCTCCAAGTGTTTTATAAAGCATTGCCCGTTTGGATTTAGCTGCACAGATTCGCACAGTGTTCATACCTGCACGGTAGCGGTACTTCAAATCTCCCATAAGGGATTTCAAAATCATTCCGCGAATGGCACTCTCTGTTTCCGGCCCAACATCATCCGCGCATAGTTCTGCTCCCATTGTAAATTCATTTTCAAAAGCGAACTCATTGCCCGGAACAGATATTTCTATAGATATCTCATTAAAAATACGGCGTACCGAAAGATAAATATAATCTGCATTCTTCGAATGTGCCAAAAGCGCATTGATTACCTCTTCGGCAGCAAGGATATTTTTTATAATTTCCTTGTTGTTAAGCTTATATTCTGTCAGCTTTTGCTCGACGAATTCCAAGGCTTCGACCAATTCGGTACGGTCAGGAGAGATTTTATATTTCATATTGATTTTCCCTTCAGACTATTTTCTTTTGTTAATTACACTTTCGTTAATAACTGCCCACACCTCATCAAAGCTTCCTTTGAATGATGTGGCAACATGGCAAAACTACAGCAAGTTAGACGGCTCCCAATTCATAATTTTCTTTTGTAAATTAACCCACAAATCCACTCCCTGTAAAACAGTGTTAACCATCATGCTGAATGTAAATTTGTCTAACCATATTATAAAAGAAAGATACGAGAATTTCCAGCCAACAGGCAAAATACTGCCACAGAATTTTACCCTAAACTGTGAGTGGATAGAATCTTGTCGCACTACTACTTGCGTGTACTGTACTCCTCCCTTTTAATTTGCCAATGTCAGCAGTGACAGTTGCAGAAACATTAATTTCAACTATTTATGCGAGGTTTCGATTGTCCAAAGGACAAAAAATGACCCGACACCGCAAGGTGTCAGGTCGTTTTTGCTATGTTGGGGAGCTAAGCCTTTTGCCCCTGTTGCGTGGAATAAATTTATTTGCCCCACGACATGAAAAATTATTTCCACTCGAAAAGGTTATTCGTTTACATGGTAAATATAGTCCCAATATGGTGTGGGGTGTGCAGTTATGGGACGGGTTTTTGGGGGAAAGTATTGTCATAATTGTCGTCACGGGAACTTCATAACGATGCCCAAAGACTTTTTAATAAATCCCAACAATTACGCCCTTACCCATTTCTGCTGCCTTTTTATAAAAATCTTTCAGAGCACAAAAATTTTCGTTTAACTCTTCCTGCAAATCCTCTATGTCTTCATCTTCCCATATGTTAGGATAAACATCTTTTTGAGCAAATACTTCTGGGTCAAATGTTTCAATTGCACTATCTATGTCAAAATCTTGTAATGCATCCGAAATAAGCAAAACTTTTTCCGAAAGTATGTATGCAATAAAATCTTCGGTACCAAAAGTTTCTGTTCCTGTAATTGATTCACTTAATGTATTACCGTCTTCAATTTCCGATGTAGTTTTTCCTGTCATCAAACAGTGTAAACCATCCCATAATTCCCCAATTTCCAAATAGCCTTCTTCATTTTCCTGCAGTTTTTCCCATTCAGCTAATATCTCATCCTGAGACATATCTAATAGCTCTTTAATTTTTTTATCGTCCGCCATCTGATAAACTGCCATCATGCTCATGAAATTACCTCTCATTCTTTTATTGTTGTATATTCTTTTCAGCTTACAATTCCTCTGCTGTCACAGCTATTCTTCAGATACCAAATCATAACGCACCGCATTGTCGGCATCTCCAACAAAAATGCTTCCTATTAGTATATTTGCCTCCCTTAGCTGTTTTTGAGCATAACTCAGAAAAGCAATTGCTTTTTCACTGGGAGCGTGTAAAGTATGGTATTCAATAACTGCATAGTCAAAATCAAATCCATTGTACTTGGAAATATTTTCAAATTCTCGTTCTTCCCAGTATGTCGCATAGGAGTTTAGTTTGTCTCTTAGCATTATCAAATGCTCCGTTTCAATTATCTCACTCCATTCGAAATAATCGTAAATGACCATTTTTAAGCATTTCCCATTATCCTCAGGTGTCATTCCGTCTATTACATTTGTTTTTTCAATTGCCATTTTCACTTTCTCCTTAAATTAATCATATTTTCTTATTATTTCTACGCGAGTTGGGGGGATTTTGTACCCCTTTGTAAATATCCCTTTTCCCTTGCCTACAACCACTCCACCGTATTCTTCCAGTTCAGGGAATACTTGTATCTGATTTTTTGTAAGAGCTGCTGTTTCGGATGATTTGTATTCATGCAGTACAATCTTACCATTATAATCAAATCCTATTCCATCTATCCTAACTTTTTTACCTGACTTATTGGATTTAATTGTAACTTGACCTTCGTACCAATAAGTAATTTTACTGTACTGTTTTGATTTTTCTGATTCAAACTTTGCACCCTTTTCCCTGTTTTCAGCAAGTACTTCCTGCTTAGTTCTCTTTTGGGATGTAGATAAATTGGTTTTTCCAGCTTCATTATACAGTATGTCTTTTGAGCCTTCAACACTTTCTACATTATTCGACACTGGCAAGTCATCGGAATACCTTGCGGCATCGGCGGTTTCATCCGCCTTGCCAAGAATACTTTTTGCTATCCTGTTGTTTTGAACTGCTTCGTCAGGTATGTGTTGTCCTAACCACGGTATAGCCGCAAATCCTAATTCAACACCACCGTCAATAAGCCCCTGTTTTTGTCCTGCCAAAATGGCTTGGTTTAGGTCATTGCCATTACTGTGGTATGCGTTCTGTGCTGTTCTGCCTATGCTTTGCATTCCTACTGCCAACGCACCTAATACAGGATTTACTGCACCTGCCAACGCTGTCGGAACATTTGCTGTAATGTTGTATATCTGCAGGTATCTTTGTACCTCCTCATCACTCATTCCTGCAACAAATTCATTAAACATCTGCTCTGCTATCTTTTCTTGCAGTGCATGTTCTGCTGTTTCTTTATATCCTGCACTGTTTTGTGCGTTTGCCATGTTGGTTAAATACAGCGGTGTTCCGTTATACGCACCCAATCCCGAAATGGTGTCCTTGGTATTAATCATTTGTGCATCGTATATGTTTTCCAACGCACTGTAACCCCCAAGTTTTGCAGCTTGTGCTGCCATTTTCACTTCTTCTTTTGTTGGGTAGGTTATCTTTGCGGTACTTCCAAGCAGGTTGTTTGACATACCTCCGCTTTTATCGTAAAGTGCAGCGTTGCCTAAAACTTCAAAAACACTTTGCTCTTCTGTGCCGAAAGCGGTGTTGTTCTTTGCTATATACTCTGTATTGTCCTTCCAAAGCTTGCTTGCTGCTGAAAATAAAGGCTGATAGTCGGTAACGCCCCCATTAAGTCCTGCATTTCCCGCATTATAAAACCGCTGCAAATCTTTGTCGTGTTTGTTTGCAAAATCGCTTAAAGGTTTACTTATATCAAATTTTGCGTTACCGTTCCCCACAGCCGACATTCCACCGCTGTTGTAATAACCCGAACCTGCTGTAAGGTTATTCCAAAAGTCGTTAGGCTTCGACTT
>JAFYSU010000026.1 GCA_017559185.1 Oscillospiraceae bacterium | reverse complement strand
TCATTGATGAGGTTCACAGCCTTGTTGGTGCCGGCGATGCCGACGGTTCCATGAATGCCGCAAACATTCTCAAACCGGCACTTTCTCGCGGTGAAATTCAAGTAATAGGTGCAACCACCTTCAGCGAATACCGCAAATATATTGAAAAGGATGCAGCCCTTGAGCGTCGTTTCCAACCTGTTAAGGTTGACGAGCCAAACATTGCCGACACTATCGAGGTAATGAAAGGCATTAAAGCATATTACGAAGATTTCCATCGTGTAAAGGTAAGCGACAGCATTGCCGAAAAAGCTGCCGTTTTGTCCGAAAGATATATTACTGACCGCTTTTTGCCTGATAAAGCAATCGACCTTCTTGACGAAGCTTGCTCCTGCGCATCGCTGCGAAGCTCGGTGCTTTATGAATACGACAAGCTTATTGCAGAACGCAGCACTCATCAGGATTATATTGAAAAAAGCGCATACGACGCTGAACCCGATTACGAAAAGCTTGCCGAAACACGAGCCTTAATCCTTAAGCTTGATGAAAAAATAAAGGAGCTTGAACCGCAAACCTCCGAAATCGTTGTAAACGACGAAGACCTTGCCAAAGTTATTGAACTGTGGACCGGCATACCTGCTTCCAAAATTCAGGAAAGCGAAATGCAAAAGGTATCACAGTTGGAAGCAAACCTTAGCTCAAAGGTTATCGGACAGGATGAGGCTGTATCGCTTGTGGCAGCTGCCATTAAGCGTTCCCGTGTGCAAATAAGCGGCCGCCGCCGTCCTGCCTCCTTCATTTTTGTAGGTCCGACAGGTGTTGGTAAAACCGAGCTTGTAAAGGTAATGGCAGGTGAGCTGTTTGACTCACAGGAGCCGTTAATTCGTTTGGATATGTCCGAATATATGGAAAAACACGCTGTTGCCCGCATTGTGGGTGCGCCTCCGGGATATGTTGGTCATGAGGAAGCAGGACAGCTTACCGAAAAGGTTCGCCGCCGTCCTTATTCCGTAGTGCTGTTTGACGAAATCGAAAAAGCACATCCCGATGTTATGAACATTCTTTTGCAGATATTGGACGAGGGCAGAATAACCGATGCACAGGGTCGTGTGGTTTCCTTTGAAAACTGTGTTATTGTAATGACCTCCAACGCAGGAAGCGACATAAAATCCTCCTCGCTTGGATTTAACAAAGCTGCCGACGATATGACCAAGGAACGCGTTCACCGTGCACTTTCCGATTTCCTGCGTCCCGAATTCTTGGGCAGAGTGGATGAGATAGTTGTTTTCCGTAACCTTACCGAAGATGATTTTGCAAAGATTGCAGTTTTGATGCTGAGCGAGCTTGTTGAGCCACTGAAAGAAAAGGGTATTTCTTTCAGCTGGAGCGACGATGTTCCCGCACTTGTTGCAAAAAAATCCATTGGCGGAAAAAGCGGTGCTCGTGCAATTCGCAAATTTATCCGCAAAGAGGTTGAGGACACTATATGCAACCTGTTGGTAGACAACTACGCTGCACCGCCAACCGTTATTAAAGCAACTTCCGAAAACGACGAAATCAAAATACTTTCACTTTAAAATAAAAAGTCACCGACAAATTTGTCGGTGACTTTTTTGTTGTTACATCCGTTTAAAAACGGCTGATTATTTACGCTTAATGAACGCATCAAACGCTTTGTAGGTCTGGTAAACATCCAGTTTGGAAACCACTTCGAACGGAGCATGCATGGAAAGCACAGGAACACCAATGTCAATGGTATCAACATTAAGTGCCGACACAAATTTGGCAACTGTGCCGCCGCCGCCCTGGTCAACCTTGCCAAGTTCACCTGTCTGCCAGATAACATCCGCATTTTCCAGTACACGGGTAACTTCGTTCATGTATCTCGCATCACTGTCGTTAGTGCCGCCTTTGCCGCCGCTTCCGGTGTATTTCATAATGCACACACCGTAGTTAAGGTATGCGGTGTTGTTCTTTTCGGTAACGCTTGGGAAGCTTGGGTCGTGAGCATTGGTAACATCGGCAGACAAGCATTTGGAAGCCGAAAGCACAGTGCGTCCCGCAATACCGTGAGGTGCTGCAAGGTCAGCAATAAAGTATTTAAGGTAAGAGGAGTGAAGACCTGTGTTGCCGTCACTTCCTACTTCTTCTTTGTCGGCAAGTACTACAACGCTTGTGTATTCGGGAACTTCCTTCTGGTCAAGCTCTGCCATGAGTGCTGTGTAAGCGCACACTCTGTCATCGTGACCGTAAGAGCCTACCATTCCTCTGTCAAGGCCTACATCCTTTGCTTTTTGAGCAGGAACGGCACACAATTCGGCAGTACGGAAATCGCCTTCCACAAAGCCGTATTTTTCGTTAAGCATACGCATAACATTAAGTTTAACCTTTTCGGATGCTTTGTCATCCTTAAACGGCATACAGCCGATAAGGATATTCAGCTCCTCACCCTCAATGCCTTTTGCAAGAGTTCTGGCGTTCTGGTCCTTTGCAAGGTGTGGGAGCAGGTCGTTTATAACAAATACAGGGTCGTTTTCGTCCTCACCAATATTAACCTCCACCATGCTGCCGTCCTTGCGGTAAACTGCACCGTGAAGTGCCAGCGGAACAGCTGTCCACTGGTATTTTTTTATACCGCCGTAGTAATGGGTTTTAAGCAGTGCAAGGTGTGAATCCTCGTACAGCGGACGAGGTTTAAGGTCCACTCGCGGAGAGTCGATGTGTGCTGCAAGGATTGTAACCCCATTATCCAAGGACTTTTTGCCCACAGTTGCAACAATAATTGCTCGGTCGCGGTTGTTGTAGTAAATTTTGTCGCCCTGATTATACTTGGTTTTTGCATCAAAAGGTTTGTATCCTTTTGCTTCGACCATTGCTACAACATTTTTTACCGCATCACGCTCGGTTTTGCTGTTATCCAAAAAAGTTTTATATGGCTCGCAAAAGCTGTATGCACTTTCTATTTCTTTGTCCGACATTTTTTCTCCGCAGTTTTCTGGAGAAAACATAAGCTGCTCACGCAGTTCTTCGCCTTTGGTTTTCTTTCCCATTGTTATCCCTCCGATTAATTTATCTTTACTGATTAGATTTTCACTCTGCAAATCAGATATTATACAATTCCTCATACATTTCCTTGGTTTTCATAACCTTTGGAACATACTGCCCTGTATCGGCAAACGGTATGGTGTGAATGTTTATGCCGTCGCTTGAATATTTGCTGTCGGCAAGCCACGATTTAACATTCCCCCAGCCTGCATGATAAGCGCACATGGCAGTTTCTTCGGTTTTAAATTCCCGTATAAGCTGTGAAAGTATATAAACACCAATGCGTATGTTTTCCTTGGGGTTCCACAGACTGTCGTATCCGTTTTCGGGAACTTCACCCATGCGATATACCGCCCAATCATAAGTGTCCTGCGTTATCTGCATAAGCCCTCGTGCACCAATACTTGATTCGGCATTGGGGTTAAAGCTGCTTTCACTGCGTATTACCGCATATATAAGAGACTGCGGTACATCGTATTCCTTAGCATAATATGAAACATATTCACTGTATTCACACGGATACGCCCGCTTGTAAAAAAGATTTTCCGCAGGCTTTAGCAAAGCTGCCCCAATAATGACCGCCATAAGCAAAGCAAACATCCAAAACAACCTGCTTTTAGATTTTGACAATTAAAGCTCCCCTTACCTTAGTCCAACGATAATTGGACTAAACATAAAATGAACGCGCCAAGTTCATCGTAACACAAACTAATTGCAATTATTGTCACTTATTGCTCGTCAGCAAGGAATTTTTCGGAATAATAATGTGCCAATCTTTTAAGCATGTTGTAAGTTTTTTCACCAAGGTCAGACTTTGTGGTGTCATTCACTATAACATGCCATGAACGGTCTGTATAAAATTTATCGTCATATTGGGAATTTATTCTGTTTTCGGCATCCTGCACCGAAAGGTTATCACGCTCCATAATGCGTTTAAGGCGTTCTTCCTTAGGACAAATAACCGATACAACCAAATCACAGTACCGGTCAACCCCTGCCTCGAAAAGAGTTGGAGCGTCAAGGAATATAAGCGGATATTCCTCCTTGCGGTATTGTTCAATGCGCTGCTGTATTTCGCGGGTTATGTATGGGAAGATAATGCTGTTAAGACGGCTTAGCTGAACAGCATCGCCAAAAACAATTTTCCCCAGACGACGGCGATTTAAAGAACCGTCCTCGTTAAGTATTACTATGCCGAACGCAAGTGCAAGGTCAACCAAGCAGTCTTTGTTTTCCTTGGTAACAAATCTTGCAACCTCGTCCGCATCTATTATCATAACTTCCCTTTTGGTCAGAATTTTGGAAACGGTGCTTTTACCCGCCCCCGTTTGCCCTGTAAGACCAACAATCATTGTTTTGCTCATGAGTAATACACCCTGCTTTCAAATGATAGTTTTAATTATGCGTCAATGGTTCTGAAGGCAGCGGCACGAAGCAACCGATTATAAACCGCAAGCCCAACACCTTCCTGCGACGGACAGCGTGCGTAAGCAATTTCGGCACCAAGTTCGTCCAGCTTTCTTAACGAAGCAAACAGTGCTTGTGCCTGCGAAAGCTCATCCTCTTCTCTGCCAAGCACAACATAATGCTTGTTTATGTGTGCAGTGTCCTCCTCAAAGCAAAGAGCATACGCATTATCTTCGGCTTTTTCGTTTATAAAGCGACGGTATCCGTCATCATCGGCACAAACTATAACCACCTTGCACGACGGTGCGTAATGCTTGTACTTCATCCCCGGAGATGCCGCCTGTTCGTTATCATTCATTTTATTCGTCACCGCACGGTCAACCTCTGCCTCGCCGGTTACTTCTGCTATCTGTTCGGGAGTTACCGCACCCGGGCGCAAAACCCGTACCTTTCCGCCAACAAGCGAAACAACCGTGGATTCCACCCCTATGGTACAGCTTCCTCCGTCCACAACGGCATCTATTCTGCCGAACATATCGTTTATGCAGTGTTCAGCTTCGGTAGGGCTTGGACTGCCGGAACGATTTGCCGAAGGCGCAGCAAGCCCTTTGCCGCACAGCCTTATTATTTCCCTTGCAACAGGGTGTGATGGAAAACGAAGCGCAACCGTATCCAGCCCGCCCGATGTTGCTGTAGGAACACATTCTTTTTTAGGTACTATCATGGTTAACGGACCCGGGCAAAAACGCTCTGCCAGTTTGTAAAAGGTTTCCGGCAATTCGCTTGCGTATTTTTCGGCATCCTTTACATCCGCCAGATGAACTATAAGCGGATTGTCTGACGGACGGCCCTTTGCCTGAAATATTGCTTTTACCGCTTCCTCGTTAAGGAAGTCCGCAGCCAAACCGTAAACCGTTTCGGTAGGTATTGCAACAAGACCTCCGTTTGCAAGAATATCTGCCGCTTTTTTAAGCTTGTCTTTGTCTGCCTCAAGGTCGGTTATTTTAAATATTTGTGTTTGCATAACTTTTTTTATTGCTCCTGAGAAGCCTGCAGTTTTTCCGCTTGGTCAAATGTGAGCAGAGCCTCTATCATTTCAGTAAGGTCACCGTTGAGTATCTGTTCAAGCTTGTACAATGTAAGACCTATTCTGTGGTCAGTCATTCTTCCCTGCGGATAGTTGTAGGTTCTTATTCTTTCCGAACGGCTGCCCGCACCTACCTGCAGTTTTCTTTGCGATGCAATCTGTTCATCCTGTTCACGCTGCATGTTTTCGTAAAGTCTGCTTCGCAGTATCTTCATTGCTTTATCGCGGTTTTTGTGCTGGCTTCGTTCGTCCTGACATTCAACCACAGTACCTGTAGGCAGGTGGGTTATGCGTATTGCGGATTCGGTTTTGTTTACATGCTGACCACCCGCACCGCTCGCACGGAAGGTATCTACTTGAAGGTCAGTTGGGTTAATTTCAAGTTCAATTTCGTCAACCTCGGGCAGTACCGCAACAGTTACGGTTGAGGTGTGAATTCTGCCTGCCGATTCGGTTTCGGGAACACGCTGCACACGATGTACGCCGCTTTCAAATTTCAGCTTGGAGTATGCACCCTCGCCTGTAAGGTTAAAGCTGATTTCCTTAATACCTCCCAGTTCTGTCTGGTTAAGGTTCATTACTTCAACTTTCCAGCCTTGTGATTCGGCAAACATGGAATACATGCGGAACAAGCTGTTTGCAAACAGTGCAGCCTCATCACCACCTGCACCGCCGCGGATTTCCATAATAACATTCTTGCTGTCGTTAGGGTCTTTAGGCAGCATAAGAATTTTTAGTTCTTCGCTGTAAACTTCAATTTTTTCGCGGTTTTCGGCAATTTCTTCCTCAAGCATTTCTTTAAGGTCTTTGTCACCGCCTGCATCCTCAAGCATTTCTTTTGCTTCTTCAATGGTTTGCTTTGCCTGTGCGTATTCGCGGTATTTTTCAACTATCGGTGTAAGGTTTTTGTATTCTCTCATAAGCTCGGTGTAACGCTTTGTATCGCTCATAACATCGGGAGCCATGAGTTTCTGGTTAATTTCTTCGTATTTGTTTTCAACTGCTTTAAGCTTGTCAAACATCTTTTATTCTCCATTCTATTTTTTGATTATTTTATTATTTTTCAATGACAAGCCGCTACAAGTGCGCTTCATCACGATTAATTTTTTTAATGTTTTTTTCTGCCTTGGCGCGCGGAACCATTATTTCATGTCCGCAGCCTTGACATTTCAGCTTGAAATCCATACCGGAACGCAGCACATCGAATTTGTTGCTGCCGCATGGGTGATTTTTTTTCATTGTAAGAACATCGCCCACCTTAACATCCATTGGTTTCCCGCCTTTCCTTTTCACCTTGTTTTAAGTTTACATTTTATTATATCAAACTATTACATTTAAAGGCAATGCCTTTGTTCACTGTTGCATGCAATTATTGGTACTAAGTGCTTTGTTATTTACATATACATTAACACGAAAGCCAGCTTGGCATATCAGCCAAAAGAAAGGACGAAACCACATGAATAAGTCTTACAAGCCGGAGGGCTCCGGAAATTCTTTATACACACCCTCCTGTAAAAGCATTTCAGATTTGCAGGAAGCCATGTACAGCGGCCGTATATTGGAGGGTCGTGCCTCGGTATGTACCACACAAAAGGACCTTATAGTTGACTTTGGCTTCTGCCGTGGAATTATTCCCCACAACGAAGGGGCATTGGGCATAGCGGAAGGCACCACCCGCGATATTGCAATAATTTCAAAAGTAAACAAACCCGTATGCTTTAAGGTTACTGCAATTGAGCAAGGCCCCGACGGCAGTCCCAGACCGCTGCTTTCGCGCCGTGCCGCACAGCAGGAATGCATGGACAATTATATCTCTCGGCTTGTTCCCGGAGATGTTATAGATGCCGCTGTTACACATCTTGAAGGCTTTGGCTGTTTTGTTGACATAGGCTGCGGTATTCCCTCGCTTATCCCCATCGACAACATTTCCATCTCCCGTATCGAGCATCCAAACAACCGCTTTTACCCGGGTCAAAACATTAAAGCCGTTGTTCATTCCACACAAAACGGACGAATTACGCTTTCCCACAAAGAGCTTTTGGGCACATGGGAGGAAAATGCCGCCGAATTTTCACCCGGTGAAACAGTTGCAGGAATAATTCGCTCGGTTGAAAGCTACGGTGTATTTGTTGAGCTTGCACCCAACCTTACAGGCTTGGCTGAACCCAAAGCCGGAGTAGTACCCGGTCAGCACGCCAGTGTATACATAAAAAGCCTTATTCCCGAAAAAATGAAGATAAAGCTCATTATAATCGAAGCATTTAACGCCCGTTATCACCCCGAACAACCGCGCTATTTTATTACCAAAGGACACATTGATGAATTTGTGTATTCCCCCGCAGCTTCACCTAAAATTATAAAAACCGATTTCAGATATAACTGAATAAACTTCATGGATGTGTGAATAATAACATCGGCTTTAGTTTTGCACTGTGATTTTTAAGGCGTTTGCAAATCACCGCATAAAGCCAAAGCGGGACGCCCCATGCGTCCCGCTTTTCTCTTTTTAGAGTCATGATTTTTCATGGCTCTTGTTTTTTATTCGGTTCTGAGATTATTCTGCAGGCTTGGAACATCTTCCATAAGCTTAATTGTTATTTCAAGCTCTTTTGGCTGATAACCTGTGGTAGCTCTGTATATAGTAAGTGTTATCTCGTCTCCGGCTTCAAACTCATCTATTATTTCGCGAACTTCTTTAAGTTTTTCAACACGGGTACCGTTTACATGTGTAATAACATCCCCCGGAACTACACCCTGTGCCATTGCATCGGAATCTCTGTCGACACTTTGTACATAAATTCCTGTTGGCAGGTTGTTAAGACGGGACAGATACTGGTCTACTTCGATAATGGATACACCAATTTTAACTCGGCCTGTTACCATTCCGTACTTCATAAGGTCTTCAATTATTGGCTGTGCTTCGTTTATAGCTATTGCAAAACCCAAGCCTTCGTAACCTTCGTACGCTATTTTGGACGAGTTAATCCCTACCACCTGACCATACTGATTAACCAGCGCACCGCCCGAGTTCCCCGGATTTATGGCAGCATTGGTTTGTATGCAGTTTATGGTGTCAGCACCGTCAGTAGGAATAGGACGGTTAAGAGCCGACACTATACCGTCGGTAACGCTTCCCGCCAAAACCAAGCCACCGGGATTGCCCACTGCCAACACAGGCTCGCCAATTTCAAGCTCGGAAGAGTCGCCCAGTTCAGCGTAAGGCAGGTCCTCAGCTTCTATTTTAAGCACTGCAAGGTCGCTGCGGTCGTCAGCTCCCACCAGTGCAGCTGCATATTCGTCACCCGAATTTGTAACAATTTTCAAACCAACTGCACCCTTTACTACATGCGCATTGGTTACAATATAACCGTCACTTGTGATTATTATGCCAGAAGCCTCACCTTTGCTTCCTGCCATGAGTGTATTGCCGGCCTTATAGTTAACCACTCCAACTACTGTAGGCAGTGTTTTTTTTGCAATTTGCTGCGGAGTGAGTTTCCCGTCGGCGGAAACAATGTTATCTGCAGCTGTTTTAGGCTTTGCATTTATGGAAGGTACCTGTACATCATTAGCCTGTTCCATTATTTGTGATTGTTCTGCCGCTGCTGTGCTTTCACTGTTTTTTGAAACAAGGCTGTAAACACCAAACCCCGACAACGCAAGAACTCCTGCAACCAATATCACACACATCATTGATGCAAACACTACAAGACCTTTCATTCTTGCAGAACTCGACGGTCTGTCCTGACGGCTGAAATTATCGTAATCCCAGTTGTAAGGATTTTTCTCCCGTCTTTCATGCGCACCGCCGAAATCATTATTATTTCTTCTGTTATAATCCCATCCACCGTTAAAATCTGCCATGGGCCGTTTTCCTCCCCCAAAATTGCTGCTGAACAGCATGCTTTTTTATCATTATAAACACAAAATGTGAATAGCCGTTAAACAGTGTAATAATATTTATTTTTTTACAGGAGCGCTGTCTACCGAAAATGCAAATTCGGAGTACTCACCCTCTATACTGCGAACTATTACCTCACCGCCATGCAGCTTAACTATTGATTTTACAATATTAAGCCCGAGTCCCACACCCGTTTTATCCTTACTTCGGGATGAGTCTGTCTTGTAAAACCTGTCGAACACCTTTGGAATTTCATCCTTTGCAAGACCTTGACCGCTGTTTCGTATTCCTACATAAGTTTTTTGACCTTCGGTTGTGTAGGTAAATTCAATATAACCGTCAGCACTTGCAAATTTCACCGCATTTTCAACAAGGTTGTAAACTACTTGGTGTATCAAATCCGGGTCTGCCTTTACCATTATCTTGTCGGTGTCAAGTCCGCGGACATCAAGATTTTTTTCCTCGATTGCCTTTTCAAAAGTGAATACCGTACGGCAAACCAGCTCGTGTATATCCACAATCTGAGGTTTTATTTCCTGTTCGCCTGCTTCTATCCTTGCAATGTTAAGCATCGACCTTACCACACGCGACAGTCGTTTTACCTCGTCCGAAACAATTCTAAGGTAATGCTCCTGCTTTTCCTTTGGTATTGTTCCGTCAAGTATACCATCAACAAAGCCTGCTATTGTAGTCATTGGTGTTTTTAATTCATGGGAAACATTTGCAATAAAGCTGCGGCGTGTGGACTCAAGCGTTGCAAGGTCGTATGCCATGTTGTTGAATGCAATTGCAAGCTGTGCTATTTCGTCCTCACCCTCGACAGGTATGCGTGATGTAAAATCGCCCTGAGAAAAGCTTTTGGTTGCTGCAACCATCTGCCGCAGCGGCTGCACCATGCTGCCTGTCATAAAATAAATCATTATAAAAGCAAGCATTACTACAAGCAGCGCACTTATTAAGAACATTTCCCCTATTTCGTTAAGGAATTTTACCTGTTCTTCAGCCGCTACCGAAACAAACAGCACCCCCGACGGAGCTGTTTCGTCAAGGCACAGCGGAATTCCCACAGTATAATGCGGTTCACGGTATATCCCGTTCATCAGTCCCACATCCGAAAAACTTCCGTTTGTTACAGCTTGGTTTAAAACCTCACTGTCTATAACATGAACCGTGTGATTGCATGCGGACATGTGCGTGCATATACGCGTTTCGCCCTCCATGTCCGCAAGGTAGATGTCTGCATCGATTGCCGATGCAAGTATTCTGTATCCGGGTATAACATCCGAAACCTTTATAAAATTGCTGTTGTTTTCTTCATAACTGCGCTTTGTAATTTCAACCGCATGCTTTGCATTGGTTTCCAGCAAAGCCAGCTTTTCCTGTTCAAAGTATTCGGACGCAAAGCTTAAAAGCACCACCCCTAATGTTGTGATGCTTATAAATATAAGTGATGCGCAAATAGTAAAATATTTTGAAAACAGGCCTTTTTGCATAAGGAATTATTCCTTTACTTCAAATTTATACCCAACGCCCCAAACAGTTTTCAAGTTCCACTGTTCGGAAACTCCTTCCAGTTTTTCGCGAAGGCGTTTTACATGCACATCAACTGTGCGGCTGTCTCCGTAGTATTCAAAGCCCCATACTTCATCCAAAAGCTGGTCGCGTGTGTATACACGGTTAGGGTTGCTTGCCAAATGGTAAAGCAGTTCAAGCTCCTTTGGAGGAGTATCCACCACTTTGCCATCCACCTTGAGCTCGTACTTGGTCATGTTTACCACGAGTTTTTCGTAGGAAACTTCTTTAACGCTGTTTTCGGAGCAAGGCTTACCAGTACGACGAAGAACCGCCTTTATTCTTGCAACAATTTCCTTGGCATCAAAAGGCTTTACCACATAGTCATCGGCGCCAAGTTCCAAGCCGAGCACCTTGTCAAAGGTTTCGCCCTTTGCAGTTATCATTATGATTGGACAGTCGGATTTTTTGCGTATTTCACGGCAGGTCTGCCAACCGTCAAGTTTTGGCATCATTACATCAAGCAACACCATATCCGGTGTATCGGCATTGAATTTCTGCAATGCTTCTTCACCGTCCTGTGCAAGAGTTACCTCGTAGCCTTCTTTTTCAAGATACATTCTAAGCAAGTCAGCAATATTTACATCATCATCGGCAACAAGTATTTTACCCATAGACATAACAATTTCCCTCCAAATGAATTTTATATTTCAGTTTTGTTTTTGTTGTCTCGTTAAAGCTATTGTAGCACAAAACACACCTTGTACCTACAATTATACATAATTATTCCAGCCTGTTGATGAAATTTTTTTGAATAGAGTTAATAATATTCTTGAATTTATAAGATAAAACCGTTTTCCCACTTGCCCAAACGATATTTTGCGGGTATAATGTTACAGTTAAGCTTGGTAAAAATATTCCAAGCTTTTTTGTCCGGACAGCCACCTTTTAAGATGTACTGCCTCGGGCAATATTTGTGTACGGAAGAAAATTAACCCATCAGCCATTGAGAAATAGGAGTTGTAAAATACATGAAATTAGGTATGGTAGGTCTGCCGAATGTAGGCAAAAGCACACTGTTCAACGCTATAACCAATGCAGGCGCACAGTCCGCAAACTATCCTTTCTGCACCATTGAGCCAAATGTAGGCACTGTTGCAGTACCTGACAAACGAATGGAAGTGCTTGCCGAAATTTACGGCCCTGAAAGACTTGTTCCTGCAACAATCGAATTTGTTGACATTGCAGGTCTTGTAAAAGGTGCTTCCAAAGGTGAAGGTCTTGGCAACAAGTTCCTTTCCAACATTCGTGAAGTTGATGCCATCATCCATGTTGTACGCTGCTTTGAAAACGGCGACATTATCCATGTTGACGGAAAAATCGGCCCTGCACGCGACATTGAAACCATAAACCTTGAACTTATTTTTTCCGATATAGATATAGTTGACCGCCGTATCGACAAAGCTGTAAAGCTTGGTAAAGGCGACAAAAAATATCTTGCCGAAGCAGAATTCCTGCGCGAGCTTAAAGCTCACCTTGAGGACGGCAAATCTGCTCGTTCCTTTGATGTACCGGATGTTTGGGCAGATGTTTACGCTGAGCTTCCGCTGCTTTCCGCGAAACCTGTTATTTACGCGGCAAATGTAAACGAAGAATGCTTCAAGGAAGGTCTTGACGACAACGACTACTACAAAGAAGTTGTTGCTATTGCTTCCGAAGAAAACTCCGAGGTTCTGCCAATATGCGCACGCTTTGAAGAAGAAATTACCGATATGACCATGGAAGAAAAAATCATGTTCCTTGAAGAAATCGGTCTTGAGCAGTCCGGTTTGGACCGTCTTATCCAAGCAAGCTACCGCCTGCTCGGTCTTATTTCCTACCTTACAGCAGGTAAACAGGAAGTTCGTGCATGGACAATTATGGAAGGCACCAAAGCTCCTCAAGCTGCCGGTAAAATTCACAGCGACTTCGAAAAAGGCTTTATTCGTGCCGAAGTTGTTGCATACGATGACATTGTTGCCTGCGGTTCTCCTGTCGTTGCAAGAGAAAAAGGCCTTATCCGTTCCGAAGGAAAAGAATATGTTGTAAAAGACGGCGATGTAATTGTTTTCCGCTTTAATGTATAACAACTAAATCCCGAAAGTCCCAAAAACTGTCAGTTTTTGGGACTTTTTCAAGTTTAAAACAATTTTATGTAATTGTTACAACGAGCAACTTAAACTTTTGGGTAGTGTTTATGTTTTATTTTTAACAAAAATTGTTGACATCGGTTAAAACATTTGATATTATATTAACAAAGAGAAAGGTCTTTAAAGTAAAAAAGTCCTTACATAATTTTCTTTAAAATAAAAATTGCTTATCTATATCAGAGAGGAGAGTCCATATGTTTAAATCTTCCGTATGCTCCAGCTACATTATTAAGTACTTCGACAAACAGGGGTATCTGTGTAAAGCGCAGACAATCCGTGCAAGCTGTTCCAAAACTGCTCTGGTTCTTGGTCGCACAATTGTGGACTCCACACCTGAATATCACAGCTGTATCGTTTTTGTAGGCAACCTGCAGGCTGGCAGTCCTTATTTTAAAACAGCTTAACTCTTGATAAATCAAGTCATATAACTTGAAGCTGTTTTGCAAAAATTTACTTATGCAAACTTTAATCAGGCACTCAAATTATGAGTGCCTGATTTTTATTTTTTGCAAAAACACTTTTATATTTCGGTGCATAGTATGTGATTGTATCGTTTTTTGCGATGCGGCGGCTTTAACAGCCGTAGGCAAAAAAAAGCAAGGGTGACAGACCCCACTGTCCGCGAAAAGCCCCTGCTTATTCTTTTTGCAGTGTACAAAAAGAAATTTTGCCTAATTTTTATAAAGGCAGAGCAGCTTTTGCAGCTCTGCCTGTTTGTTTTTTTTGTTTAAAGTAAAAAGTTTGCAGGTAAATTGTTAACAGTGCCCCACTTTGCTTGACCTTTGCTATTATCTGTTCTAAAATAGTACTTGTATAATTGGGTTTGTACGCCGTTAAGCATGGTTTTTTTACCGCTTGCCTAACGCAGTACCTATAATTTTTGTGATGACACAAAAATCGTTTGAAAGGACTGATTTGTTTGAAAATAAAAATTGCACCATCCGTACTCTCATGTGATTTTTCACGAATGGCAGAAGAAAGCAAAGCCATGGAGCTTGCAGGTGCCGATTGGCTTCACCTTGATGTTATGGACGGACATTTTGTTCCAAACATTACCTTTGGTGCACCTGTTGTTAAGTGCCTGCGCAAAGCAACCGGCATGTTTTTGGATGTTCATCTTATGATATCCGAACCACACCGCTACATTGGCGATTTTGTTAAAGCCGGTGCCGACATGATAGTTTTCCATTTGGAAAGCGAAAGCAACGCAGACGAATGTATCCGCCTTATTAAAGAGAGCGCCTGCAAGGCTGGCATTTCCATTAAGCCTAAAACTCCTGTTGAAGAGGTTCTGCCTTACCTTGACAAGGTTGACATGGTTTTGGTAATGACCGTTGAACCGGGCTTCGGCGGACAATCCTTCATGGGCGATATGATGAGCAAGGTTTCCGCTATTCGTGAAAAAGCTCCTGAAATTGATATTCAGGTGGATGGCGGCATCGACGACAAAACCGTTGAAATTGCCGCTGAAGCCGGAGCCAATGTTTTTGTTGCAGGCTCTTATCTGTTCAAACAGGAAGATTATTCCAACGGTGTAACACTTCTTCGCACCGGTGCCGAAAAGCATCTGGCTTAATTTTTTAGTAAAGAAATTTACTTATCATCTCAAGGGCATTTTCTTCCATAACCGGTGTGCCATGCTCACAAAGCATGGCACAGTAAATTTCACCCTCTCCCGTTTTTTGGGCATATTCCTGAAGAAACCCGATGGTTATATTTTCTGCTTGGTCAAGCGGATATATTACCAAAAAGTAGTCATTGTCAATACGATAAAGACTGCTTTTGTATATACGGTGGCAATACTGACTAAACAGCTTGCTTGCCGCCTCTATAAGCAATTGCATATCACCGAAATGAAATACAACCGGTCCCGCAGGTGACACCTTTGGTTCGCTGTCATTATCATCAATCGCTGTAATATACAGTGTGCATCCTCCCCTTTCTTCGGGAAATGCCTCTACTATAAGCTTATTGTACTTTGGCTGAAAACACGCTGTTCGCTTTGCTTCGGCCAGTATCTTTAAAACGGCAAGTCTTGTTTGTGCTGTAAGCTCGTCAAGGCTGTCGTATGTAATGTTCAATGAGCTCATATCTTCACGAGTCAGTGTCACTTTGACCTTGCGGCCGGTTAAAATTTGTATGTCCATTCATATTCTCCCCTTGGTATTTATTCAAGCCATCTATTTTAAGCAGGAGGTCCATAACCCCAATGTTTGAACGACATTCCCAAGGTGTTTACCTTGTGCAAAATAAAGAACCTGCGTTTTCACGCGATATTCTTACTTTTGTAAACAATAAAATTGTTTCGGAATCCTTTTTTAAAGCTCCCGAAAATGTTGACGAGCTTACCGCTGACGAAATAATCGAGATTGCCCGCACAGCAGAAATAGTTGACGAACGCGACGGCAGAGCGTTGTACAAAAAGCTGATTAAAGCAAAAGGGAAATTCTCGCGAATAGTAATGGATGCCATGGACGATGAACCTTATGTTTCAAGCCAGATGGCACCCATGTTTCACTTAGCTGATGAAGCAACAGGCGGCTTAAAGCTGCTTGCAAAGGTCTTTAATAATTCCGAAACCGTAATATTCGTTTACAAGAACCTTAACGACCTTAACATCAACATTCCGAAGATTATAAACGATATTCCCGTTGAAGGCGTAGGCGGCAGATACCCAATTGAACACGGTGCTCTTTTGAACATACGCAGCGATGACCTTGTAATAGGTGCATGTGCACTTATACACTTGTATCGTGCCGTTACCCAAGGACGCAAGCAAACCACCTGCTTTGTAACCGTTTCGGGTGACTGCATAGCAAATCCGCGTAATCTTGAAGTTTCCAAAGGCATGAGCGTTGATTCCATAATGGAACGCTGCGGTCTTATTGATATTCCGCAAAAGGTTATTGTTGGCGGTCCTATGACCGGCACCAGCGTTATCGACACAGAAACCACCAAAGTCACCACCACTACCCGTGCAATTATTGTAATGAAGCATGACAACAAAAATGTTCCGACAATATGCATAGGCTGCGGCCGCTGTGTTGAGTGCTGTCCCGTAAACCTTAGCCCAATGCATATTTACAAAGCCGCAAAACGCAATTTCTACAATCATTTGAAAATGATGGATTACTACAAATGCATTGGCTGCGGAACCTGCAGCTATGTATGTCCCGCAAAGCTTGACCTTTCAAATACTATTTATGCATTAACAGAACGCTTTGAGTCCAACGAAAACGACTAAAGCACTTTTGATTATCTTCGTGCAGCGCAGCACGGAAGAAAAGGAGTGTAATTGTGAAATTCAAACCACAGCAGCCCCCTCACATTTTCCATACCGACAGTAACTGCTCCATTATGGGCGATGTGCTTATAACAACTGTATGCCTTTATTTCATGGCTTTTTACTATTACGGTATCCGCAGTCTGCTTATCGGGCTTACCGCAGTTGTTGCATGCTGCCTTTCGCAGATGCTTTACATGACACTTATGGGCAAAAAGGATGAAATAAGCCTGCGCGATTGGTCTCCGATTGTAACGGGTATGATAATATCCCTTATGCTTCCCGCTTCCATACCATTCAGTGCAGTTATCATAATATGCATGTTTGCAATTCTTGTTGCAAAGGCACCGTTTGGCAGAACCGGTGAAAACCTGTTTAACCCCGCAGCTGCCGGAATTGCATTCGGTGTAGTTTGCTGGGGCCCGCAGATGTTTTCCTATCCGCAGCCAATGCATTCACTTCCGCTTATTATTGACGAAAGTGTGCGCTTGGTTTCCAACCCATCGTCAATGCTCAAACTGGGCGGTATTCCCCCATACACATTTTCCGAAGTAATATTCGGCAATGTTCCGGGTCCAATGGGTGCTACTAATATTTTAGTTATTACTGCCTGTCTTATATTCCTGCTTTGCCGCGGCACTGTAAGATGGCACCAGCCGGCAGCGTTTATTGCCGTGTGTACCGTATTTGCTTTTTTATTCCCAAGAATAAGCTATTCCCGCGGTCAATCGGTGCTTTTTGAACTGTTTTCAGGCTCGCTCATGTTTGCTGCGGTTTTCATGCTTAATGACCCTGTAACATCGCCCAAACGCGAAATAGGTCGTCTTATGTATGGTGCTGCAGCAGGCTTTATTACAATGCTTGCTCGTTATTTCGGCTCTTTCCCACAGGGTGCGTGCTTTGCAATTCTTCTTGTTAATTCCATGTGCCTGCTGTTTGATATTTTCAGCGAAAAAATTTACACAATGAAACGGAGGGAACTGCGTGAATTTAAATTTACATTTGGTAAGGCCATACGCTAAAGCCCGTAAAAAATTCAAAGGGATATTTTACAAAAACCCTGTTGTAGGGCTTGGTCTTGCGCTTCCCTTTGCTGTTGTTTGTTCAAATACACTGCAGAATGCAGCTATAATCTGTATTGCAATGCTGCTTTCTTTCGTTCCTACAATGATGCTTGCTTCTGCGCTCAATAAAAAAATACCTGCTGCACTGCATTTTATTGCATATCCTTCCGCAGCAGCAATTCTTCTTATTCCCATAACATTGCTGGTTACACCTCTTTCGGCAAATTTGGGCGATAATCTTGGATTTTATCTGCAAATACTTGCTGTTAACTCACTGCTGATTTACAGCGTGCGTCCTTGTGCCAAAATGACTCCCCAAAAAGCCGCTAAGTATGCACTTATGAATTGGCTTGGTTTTTCACTGGTTATGCTATGCCTTGCATTTATCCGCGAGCTTTTGGGCAGTGGAACACTGTGGGGTGTTCCTGTTCTTGCCGGTTCGTTTAAGCTTTCGGGACTTGCTTTTCCGTTCGCCGGTTTTATAATGCTTGGATTTATGATGGCTTTTATCCGCACCCTTAACCGCCAGATGTACCGCCTGCTCATTCATATCGAAATCAACCGAAAAGAAGAAAAGCGTGTGCTTGATGCTGCGCGTTCTTTACAATAGCACTTCAACCGTTTTGAATAGAACGACAGTTTCGGTCAGATACTTATAACGGAGGCTTTTATGTCATTTTTTCAATATATTCTGTTTACCTTGTCGGTATTGACTGCGGAAAATGTTTTCTTTGCGCGTGCACTGGACACAGGCAGACTTCAGGATTTTATTAAATCCCCCAAAAACATAATCAAGCTTGGAACATCCTTGGTATACATGAATGTTTTTGCTGCCTTTATCAGCTTCCCTATTGCTTACTTTTTGCCGCATTCAGGGCTTGCAAGTCTGCTTCACAGCGTAATATTCCTTGCAGTTGCATACATCGGGTATATTCTCCTGTTTATTGCTAATGTTCGCTACAAGCTCAACCTTACTCTTCCGCCTGCCGTGTGCGTAAATGCAATTGTACTTTCTACCATGCTGATATGTTTTAAGGAGCATTATAATTTACTTCAAACTCTGCTTTATGCAGCAGCAGCTGCTGTTGGATACATGGGTGCCATGCTGCTTGTATACCTTGGTACAATTCGCTTGGCTTACTGTGATTCTCCAAAAGCATTTCGCGGTTTTCCAATATTGCTTGTATACATTGGTTTGATATCTTTAGCACTTTACGGTCTGCTGGGTCATCAGCTTCCCGTTTAAGTATTTTAAAATAGCAGGGAGCTTGTTTGTAATATGAGACGATCACTCGGCAAAATAAAACGCCACAAAAAAATATATTCCCGTTCCTTACTGGGATTAGACCCACTGCGTGTAATAATTATTATTGCAGCCGCCGTACTTTTATTTTCTGTGGGCTGGGCGTTGTACACTCCAGTTTACAATTTAATAACCGGCAACGGTTCCGAACCTGCACAGCCCGAACAGGTTGAAGCAATCCCTTCGGAGCAGCCCTCCGAACCTGAACCATCACCTGAAACTCCGCCTGCTGCCGAAGTTTTGCAGGAAGCCCCACATATACGCGGTGCATACCTGCCTTACAGCATAGTTTTTAAAGAAGATGCTTTTTCGGCTGCTTTGGATGACTTAAAGGCAAAAGGCTTTACACATGTACTGGTTGATATGAAAACCGAACAGGGTATGCTGCTGTACCGCAGCATGAGTCAGGTTGCAGTATCGTCGCAGCTGATTGTGGCAAATCCTTTGGATGCACAAAAAACAGCTTCGCTCATACGCGAAAAAGGACTTGTTCCAATGGCAAAAATGTACGCCTTCCGCGACCCTATCGCTTCAATTAACAATTTGGAAATGGCTGTACATTACCAAAATACCGAATGGGCATGGCTTGACGATTCCCAGCAAAACGGTGGTAAATCATGGCTTAATCCATACTCTGCCGATGCCAGGGATTACATTTCCACGCTTTGCGTTGAGGTTGCTTCCCTGGGCTTTGATGGTATTGTGCTGTATGGTGTTCAGTTCCCACAGGGTTATGCTCTTGACTTGTGCGGCTACGGTGACGAAGCTGCAAGCAAAACAAAGTCACAAGTTCTTCAGGAATTCACCTCCAAACTGCGCAGCGACCTTGAGAAGGTTAACACAAAACTTTATGTTTATGCCGAAGGCACACACCTTCTTAATTCCGAAACAACTCACTTGGGCGAAGACCGTTGGGCACACCTTAACAACGGTGCTGCTGTAAATGCTATGCCTGCTTCGTTTGGTACTTCCTTTGATATTGTAGAAGGAAACACCACAACAAGAATGGAAACTCCTGTAATTGCACCAAAGAAAACCGTTCAGACAGTAGCATCAATGGTTAACCCTCACCTTTCGCCAACTGCCGACCACCTGTTCATACTTCAGGCATATACCTCGCTTGATTTTTCGGGTGTTTATTTCCTTGAATATACACAAACCGAAATTGACGACCAAATTTCCGGACTTAACGCCGCAGGTGCTGAAGACTATATTCTTTATAATCCTCAAGGAAAATACTGAAATTAAAAAAGCCAGTGCCCCCGCTCATTTCTGAGTCGGGGGCACTGCTGCTTATCTATGGATTCGGGATATTTGGGATTTTTTCTTGTTTTTATGCGGTTTCTTTCATGAAGCTGCGACCTGTGAGCAGGTTGCCAAGATAAACTGTGCATGCATAGTATGTAGGCTCGTTCAGAACTATCATTTTACCCAATGCCAAGGCTGTTGCGTCATCTTTTCCTATAACTGTTTGGGTCTTAAGAACTTCGCCTTTTTTCCCTAAGAATTTTACCTGATAAGCTGTGTGATTATTGTTTGCGAACATATTGACCCGCCCTTTCTTTTGTTTGTGTTTTATTTTAAGAAGTTTTTAACTCTTTCTTTGTTAAAAGAATAACACATATTTTCTTCATTGTCAATGTTTTAACAAGAATATTTGTTACAAAATTAACACTTCACCATTGTTTACATCAACCAAAATAACAACACCTGCTTGTTTTCATCACAAGCAGGTGTTGTTTATTAAAGAATTTTATAGTCTTTTTGGTTTTCGCGACTCAACAATATGGAAATTGCCGACTCAAGCATAACTCCATGACGAGTATCGGTTCCGTAGCTGAATGTGGTTTTTATTGCACGCTCCAAAAACTGTGTTGCACGGCTCATGGCAATCGGCAGGCTGTCACCGGTCATTATTGCACCTGTAAGAACCCCTGCAAAAATGTCCCCTGTTCCCGGATATGACACAGGAACATAATCACAGCTTACCTCCCAGAATGTATTGTTAGGGCGGTCATAACCAATGTTAGCCACTTCTCCTCCGGCAAGCTGTACACCCGTAATAACCACTTGGTCAGGGCCAAGCTCGCTAAGACGAACCAACATACTTTTTGCAGCTGCTCTGGTTAACGGCATTGGGTCATATTCTGTTTTCAGCAGCATGCATGCCTCGGTAAGATTTGGAGTAATAATATCAGCTTTACGAACAAGCTCGGTCATTCTTGAGCAGATATCCGCTGTACAAGTCTTGTATGCCTTACCATGGTCACCCATTACAGGGTCTACAATTGCCAGTGCATTTGGGTATGCCTCAAAAAACTCCAAGCAATGGTCTATTTGCTGCTGCGAGCCCAAAAAACCTGTATAAATACAGTCAATTTCAAGTTCAAGTCTTTTGTAATGCTCAAGCACCTGTGGAATAAACTCCGTTAAATCACGGAATGCAACCTCGCCCAAGCCGCCTGTATGTGTGGAAAGCACCGCAGTTGGTATTGGCAGCGCCTGCACCCCTATTGCCGACAAAACAGGAAGTATTACCGAAAGCGAGCATCTGCCGAATGTGGATATATCATGTATGCAAGCCACACGCCGAGTATCTCTTAGCTGCATGGACAAAACCTCTTTTCATAAAATTTTCTATTCGCATTATACAGTATAACACAAAAATCTCCTACTTCCAAAACCTTTCAATGCTTAAAGCTATCGCACAGGAAAAACTATTTTCAGGCGTTTAAAACGCCAATATGTTTTGGGAGGAAGTTGGTTATGAAAAATAATATGGCACCCATACTGACAGGTGTTGCAGTTTCTGCCGCTGTTGGCACAGCGGCTTATATGATGTCCGGCATGGGTAAAAAATCCGCTGCAAAAAACTTTAAGAAAAATGCAGGCAAAGCAGTGCGTGCAGTCGGTGATGTTGTGGATACCGTTTCCTATATGATGAAATAATCCCGCCGCCCCAAAAGCAGACACATTACCATCACCAATGTGTCTGCTTTTTCTTTTACATTGTTTTGCTTGAACTTTTACAGCTTTCTTGATAAAATAACATGAGAATTTATTTTTTGAGACAGGAGTTGATAAATAATGCCTGACCGAGTAAAATGGCTTGCTTTGGGTTATAACATACCTATCAACCCCTCAAAAAACCGTGTTTACATTTGGCGCAAGCTTAAAGAGTACGGTGCGGAATATTTCAAACAGGGTGTTGCTTTGCTGCCGTACAACAAAGCTAACCTGAACCGTTTTTCCATACTGGCAGCAAAAATTCGTGATATGGGCGGCGATGCTTCGCTTGTTGAAATGAGCTTTCTTGACAAACAGGATGAGCTTGACATAATTGAAAAATTCCAACAGCAATCCACCCTTGAACTTGACGAGCTTAAAGCCGACTGCTTCAGCCTTTTGCAGCAGTTAAAGCATCATGCAGGTCAAAAGTTTTCCGAATACGAAACCGAACAGCTTAAAAAGGTGGTAAAGCGTTACTCCAAAGCAAAATCACGCGACCACTTCAGTACAGGTGTAAGCGAAGAAGTTGATACCGGAATGAATTCCATTATGGAGATTGTTCGTGCCAGTGCCGAAGACTTTGCAGCACAGCTTGCAAAGCATTTAAATAAAACCTTTTAAAAATTACCATCTGCAAATTTGCAGATGGTTTTTTATTTTTGCCTGCCCGCATTACATATTTACCGCATATCGGGCAACATTATGTATGTAATATTTTTGCTTTAATAAATTTGGCAGGTGCGTTATGGGAATATTTACAGAGTTTTTAAAAGCTTTTGCCGTGGGTGGCCTTATTTGTGCAGTGGGTCAGGTTCTTATTGATTACACCAAGCTCACCCCCGCAAGAATACTTGTATCGTTCGTTGTGCTTGGGGTTATTCTTGGCGGACTTGGTTGGTATCAACCTCTTATTGATTTTGCAGGGGCAGGTGCTACTGTTCCCTTAACGGGTTTTGGCTCAACACTTGCAAAGGGCACATTTGAAGCTGTGCAGGAAAAAGGATTGCTTGGAGCATTAACGGGAGGCGTAACCGCAACCGCAGGCGGAATTTCCGTAGCCATATTCTTGGGACTTGTTACTGCACTGCTGTTTAAACCAAGTGACAAATCGTGACTATTCGACATTTTACATCACATTTATACAATAGGTAATCACTTAGTTGTTGATACACATAAAAAGTAAAGCGTAATTTTAGAAGAAATACCTCATCAAAGCAATACTGTATCCATTTTTATTATGACTCACCGTTACATTCGAAATAAACGGCTTTCCAAAATATAAGGCTGTTTGTTTTACCGACAATTCGTAATCTTTTATCCCAAATTCACCATTAGTCGTGTTATTTTGTGTTTTTTCATCTTTATACGCTTTTTAACGGCACATTTCATTATATATCACAGATTTTATTGAAAATAATAAAAGCATCGCCATTTGCCGACATTATGTATTAAAATTTATTGAATTTACTCTTTGTATTGCCGAGAAGGCGCAAAAAAACCTCTGTGCAGCTGCACAGAGGTTTTTAAACAGTTTTTTAATCTCCGTAATACAAATTACGGCTTGTAAATCTTGCATCGCAGGTAACATCAATTCCAAGCTTACGCAAAATTTGTTCGTCGGCAGCAGGCAGTATAGCAGTACAGTGTGCCTGACAGCCTTTAAGGTCCTGCAGCTTGTCCAAAGCAACCTGTGCCATTGGATTTGTTGCTGCACAAATACTAAGCGCTGTGAGTATTTCTTCGGTGTTAAGTGCTTCGTTTTTATCGCCCAACACCTGAGTTTTCAAGTGTGTAATAGGTTCAAGAACAACAGGAGAAAGCAGATGCATCTTGTCGCTTATTCCTGCAAGATGTTTTACTGCATTCAAAAGCATTGCCGACGAGCAGCTCATAAGCGCCGAGCTTTTGCCGGTTATAACAGTTCCGTCGGCAAGTTCCATTGCCATACATGCCGGAACTTTGTTTTCGCCCGCCTGCACATGTTTTTCTGCATAGCTGCGTGCAAAAGGTACAACCGCACGGTCGCTTTCTTTAAGACCCATTTCGTCCATGAGCAGCTTGCAGCGGTTGCAGGTTTCGGCATCGGTATTGCCTTTTTTGTATTCACACGCAGTTTTGAAATAGCGGCGAATTATTTCCTGACGGCTTGCCTGACGCACAACCTCATCATCAACAATACCAAAGCCTACACGGTTTACACCCATGTCGGTTGGGGATTTATATATTGAATCATTCCCTGTAATTTTTTCAATTATACGACGAATTACAGGGAACATTTCCATGTCTCTGTTATAGTTTACAGCAGTTTCACCATAAGCATCAAAATGGAATGAATCCATCATGTTAACATCCTTAAGGTCAGCCGTTGCTGCTTCATAAGCCATGTTAAGCGGATGTTTTAGCGGAACATTCCACACAGGGAATGTTTCAAACTTGCTGTATCCCGCCATCTTACCGCGGCGGAATTCGTGGTAAAGCTGTCCAAGGCAAGTTGCCAGCTTACCACTGCCCGGGCCGGGTGCAGTTACCACCACTATTGGTTTTGTAGTTTCAATGTAAGGATTTGCACCGTAACCTTCGTCGCTTACAATTGTGTCGACATCGGTTGGGTAACCCTTTGTACTTGCATGTGTGTAGGTTTTTATTCCGCGTCTTTCCAGTTTTGTCATAAACGCTTTGGCGGAAGCCTGTCCTTCGAATCGTGTCAGTACAACACTGTTTACATCAAGCTCATACGCACGCAAATCGTCGATAAGGCGCATTACCTCCATGTCGTAGGTAGTGCCAAAGTCACCGCGTACCTTGTTGCGTTCAATATCGCCCGCATAAACGCAGATAATTATTTCAAGCTTGTCCTTGAGCTGATGAAGCAGCTTAATTTTGGCATTTTCATCATATCCGGGCAGTACCCTTTTAGCGTGAAGGTCATACATGAGCTTGCCGCCAAATTCCAAATACAGCTTGTCGTATTTATTAACTCGTTCCAGTATGAATTTTGATTGTTCCTGAAGATACTTCTCGTGGTCAAATCCTTTTTTCACAAGGCAACAAACCCTTTCTTTACTAATTCAAAAACAGGCACAGCACATCCAGGTAGTTATCAATAAAAAAGCAGTCCTCTACACAATTTGTACAGGCCTGCTTTTATATTTTTGTTAAAATGCTACTGAAAAATTAGCAGCTTGCAAGTTTAGAAGCCAAGCTGGATTTTTTTCTTGCTGCGCAGTTTTTGTGCAGAAGACCTTTAGCGCAAGCCTGGTCAATTTTTTTGATAGCCAGTTTAACTGCTGCTTCTTTGTTTTCAGCGTTGTTAGCCATAGCAAGTTCAGCGTTTTTGATGACTGTTTTCAGGTTAGATTTTCTAGCTTTATTTTTAGCTGTTTTTGTAGCGATAACCAGGCATCTTTTTTTAGCGGATTTAATGTTTGGCATGGTAGTTCCTCCTTAAAATTCAAAACAATTACATACAGGTTATAATAACACCTTTAAACTGGGAATGCAACTCTTTCCCTGCTTTTAAAAATGTCATTAAGCAAGATTTTTTCATAAATACACACGGAACAACCCATAACACGGCCGGTCATACCGCACGATTTACAGAATGTATTATCGGATTTTTATCCGAGAACACTAACGAAAATGATTATAACATATATTTTGCAAAAAGTAAAACTTTTTAATCGTTATTTTTTGGGGTTTATTAAAACTTTTTTTAGTGAATACTGTACAAAAAAAGAAAGGATGACGGCATTTATGCAATTTCGCACCGACCTTGCGCTGGAAAGCGCTCAAAACATACCCGAAAAAACGGAGGGGATTTCCCAATCCTGCGAAGAATACGGCAGCATGAAATTTTACACCGTTGATGTTACAACACCGCAGGCTGCCAAAACCTTGGGTAAACCACAGGGGCGTTACATCACAGCCGAAATCCCCCCATTGTCCGACAATGCCGAACAGTCCGACACCGACATTCTTGAAACTGCAAAAAAACTGCGCAAGCTTCTGCCAGCCGATGGTACAGTTCTTGTGGCAGGACTTGGCAACACCCAAATCACCCCTGACGCTTTGGGCCCGCTGACAGCCGAGGGTGTACTGGCAACACGCCACATAACAGGCGAGCTTGCCCGCAGCTGCGGAATGGAAAATCTGCGCGGAGCAGCCGTTATTTCACCGGGGGTAATGGGACAAACGGGAATTGAAAGCGAAGAAATAATATCTGCCATTGTAAAAAGCATTTCCCCTTGCGCTGTAATAGCCGTTGATGCACTTGCTGCACGGAATACGGCTCGGCTTGGGTGTACAGTTCAGCTTGGCAGCAGCGGAATTGCTCCCGGTGCAGGTGTGCATAATGCAAGACGGGCACTTTGTAAAGAAACCTTGGGACTCCCCGTTATTGCAGTTGGAATTCCTACTGTTGTCGATGCTGCATCGCTGGCTTCCGACCTGCTTTACGGCAATAATGATGCCGACCCCAATGTCAAGGCACTTTTTGAACCACGCGGTTCAAAGATGATTGTAACGCCCCGTGAAATTGACCTTATAATAGAACGCGGCTCGCGTTTTCTTGCCGCTGTAATAAACTGTGCGCTTCAGCCCCAGCTTTCGCTGGACGAAATTAAATATCTTATGGCATAGCCGTAATATCCGTATGCTTTAGTGAATAAAATTAAGGGAAGCCTGAGGCGCTGCATAAAACAAATGAAAAACGGAGGAGGACAGCATTGAAAAGTCGGCACACAAAAAAAGTATACGCGGCAGTTATAGCTGCTGTTGCTTTTGTCTTGCTTTCTTTTGCGGTTTGCATTGCAAGCGTTTTTAAGTATTCATCCGATATATCCGCCGCTTACGATGCTGTTTTTGTTTTGTCGGCAGCGGTGTCTTCCCCACTGCAAAGCCTTGCTGTTTTGAATGAGCAGCTTGGCTCTGCCGAAGCACCTCGCGAATACCCCTCCGCACAGCAGGTAACGGCTGTACCCGATGATGTTCCCGCAAACCACGGCGCAAAGCCAACACTCACATCAGACGAAATTTCTGCCGAGATTTCATCCGTTATACCCGAAATCCCCGAACAATACCGTGCACCCCTTGTTTCGCAAAGTCTTGCAGGCGGTGACGGCAAAGGATTTTTGAAGATAGGCAGCGGATACCTGCGAAACGATACTCCGCTTGCAAGTGACGAAATTCTTTCGATTTTAAACATTCCAAGCAATGTTAAGGCAAGCAGTACCACTGAACCGCAGGTTTTAATATTTCACACGCATACTACCGAAAGCTACGAACCGTATGACAGTGAATATTACGACACCCGCGGCGAATGGCGTACTACCGACAACAGCCAAAACATGGCTGCTGTAGGCGATGTTCTTGCCGACACTCTTAAACAATTGGGCATTACAGCAATTCACGACACAACACAGCACGACTACCCGTCCTACAACGGTTCATATGCCCGAAGTGCCGAAACTGTTTCGGGTTATCTTGAAAAATATCCAAGTATTAAAGTGGTGTTGGACATACATCGTGACGCTACACAATCGGGTGATGAAATAATAAAGCCAATCACCAAAATAAACGGCAAAAAAGCAGCACAGGTAATGATTATTGCACCGTATGATGACGGTAGCCTTGGCGTTCCCAACTGGCGTGAAAACCTGCGTTTTGCCGCCGCTGTGCAAAACACTGCCGAACACCTTTATCCCACCCTTACCCGACCGCTGTTTTTTTGCAGCCGTAAGTACAACATGCACCTTTGTAACGGGGCACTTCTTTTAGAGTTTGGTTCGCATGGTAATACTCTTGAGGAGGCAAAGTACAGCGCACAGCTTATAGCAGAATGTATTGCCGAATATTTGAAAAGTTAAAAAGGATGTGTAAAAATATGCGCAGAGCGCAAAAACGCAAGCTTAAAGCACAGCTTCACATTTTAATGGTTTCGCTTTCGCTGGTGCTTGCCGTAATTTTTGTAATAACGGGAATAGGTGTTGCATCGGTACGAAGCGGACAAAGCAGTTTACAGGATGGCATACCTGCTGCAATAACCGAAAAATCTCCCCTTTTGTACGAAATATCTTTTATGGGACAAAAAAGCACTGCCGACCTTAGTCGGCTTAACCGCTTGGTCGGCTTTATTCATCAAAACAGTTTTTTAATACCACCGCCCTTACAGCTGCTGCAGCAAACCACTGCATGTGTTTACTTGGCTTATGCCGACGGGCAAACGCTGAATGAGCTTGTTTTTCCGTATGGGAATGGTAAGTAATGGGTAACGGTAATTAGTGAAGAAGCAACAATCCCTCCGTCTTTAACACCTCACCACCGCCTGTGGCGGAGCCTCTCCTCAAGGAGAAGCCTTTGTAAAGCATTAAATTTGCCGTATCGCCAGTGGCTTCCCCCTTGGGGGAAGCGATGTCCCAAGAACACGAGCAGTGCGAAGTGTGATTGGCTGACAGAGCTAATGCATGCGAGCGAAGCGAGTCGTAGAAGCTGGCAAACCGTAAGGTTTGACTGATGAGGGGTTACAGCAGAGTTTTACTGTCCTATCAAAGCTAAGATAAAATATGAAGTTTTGTGTTTCCCCTCATCCGCTTCACTGCGTTCAGCACCTTCTCCCCTAAGGAGAAGGCTTTGGCAAAGCAATAAACTTGCAGTCTCGTCAGTAGGCTCCCTCTGATTGAGGGAGCTGGATTTTGCCACAGGCAAAAGACTAAGGGAGAGACAATGCATCCATAAAAAAGAAAAACTCCCTTTCGGGAGCTTTTTTGTGTTTATTCTTCATCGGGGACATAGCGAATAATATCCTCTACTCTGCAATCAAGAATACGGCAAAGGTCGTCAATGGTTGTAGTGTTGCAGGGTTTATTGTGTTTTAGCCTTGCAATAGTGCTTGATGGAATACCTTTTTTGTAAACTAATTTATAGGCTGTGACACCCTTTTCTTTCATAGTATTCCACAAAGGACTGTAATCTATCACAATATCACCTGCTTATAGTATTGATTTATAATATATATTATAAATAGACCTATCCACATTTAATACTTGTTAAATCTTTATTATTTATTTGTAACTAATATCGATTTATGATATTGTTTATATATAAACCATATTAAAGGAGTGCTGACCAATGAATAATACTAATATTCCACCAATCTCCGACGAGCTTTTTGAAAAATTCCTTGAAGATAACGAAACCGAAAGATTTTTTGATTTGCAGATGCACATTCTGCGTGAAGCCTACAAAAAAGGCTTTGAGGACGGCTTTAAGCAGGCATTGCATAACAATCCAAATAAATAACAAACAAGAAGTAAGGGAACGATTTTCATCGTTCCCTTGTTTATTGGCAATACTACATTACAAAATCAGAAGAGCATGTCCCTGTTAATCTCACTCAATGAGTACACACCGCACATTGCCATTGTATCTTCCATTTCGGCTTTGATTTTTTCGGTCAGCACCTTAACGCCTTCCTCGCCACCGCCGTAAACTGCGGTAACATAAGGACGAGCCATTATAACTGCGTCAGCACCCAAAGCCAACGCCTTGCACACATCAATACCCGAGCGAATACCACCATCCACCAAGATGGTCATTTTGCCCTTTACCGCATCCGCAATGGCAGGAAGAACTTCAGCAGTAGCAGGTACACTGTCCAAAACTCGTCCGCCGTGGTTGGAAACCACAATACCCGAAGCACCTGCTTCCAACGCTTTCAAAGCACCTTTAACAGTCATAACCCCTTTAATAATAAACGGCACACCTGCGTATTCAATAATTTCCTTTAATTCCTCCACTGTCTTTGGACCTGCCGGAGGATTTAAGCCTTTCAAAAACGGCAGACCGGCAGCGTCAATATCCATTGCAAACACTTTAGCGCCTGTGGCTTTGGCTGCATCCAGCTTTTCAAAAACAGTTGCTTTATCCCAAGGCTTAACGGTTGGTATACCCTTACCTCCATTTTCGCCGATTGCTTTGGCAGCAGCGGTAAATACAGCAGAATTAAGTCCGTCACCTGTGAAAGCGGCAATACCTGCTTTAGCACAGCCCGAAACCAAAATTGCGTTGTATTCCTCGTCGTTAAACTTGTCGCCATAATGCAGGTTTACTGCACCAACAGGACCCGCAAAAACAGGAAGAGCGTACTTCTGACCAAACAAGGTAAAGCTTGTGTCTACAACTCCGCCCTTGCAAATGGTGTCCATATTCAAAGCCAAGTTCTGCCAAGCATCGTAGTTGCGGGCAGCCACAGTTCCCGAACCCTTAGACCCCGGCCCCGGCATTGTATTTTTACAAGCACGACCATTGCACACGGGACAAACCTTGCAGTGCGGACCGCTGCATGTACGAGCATTCTCCAAAATTTCTTGGTAAGTCATAGTAAACCCTCCTTGTGTGTTCTTGTTTGTATCATACAATTCCGCAAAATCATCGTCAAGACAAAATTAACACTTGCACCCAATTTTGACAATAAAAACAGCAGAGGACGAAAATCATTCATCCTCTGCTGAGTTTAATTACAGTGTAAGTTGTTCACCCATGCCTTCTTCTTTTGGGTATGCGCCTGTTGCAGGCAGGTTTTTTGCACGGAAACGGTGTTCGTTTTCCATTTCACCTGCGGTCAGCACCCTAACCTCCGAAACATGAGCACCCTTTTTAAGGTTCATTACGGCAACACCCTGTGTATCACGGGTAGTTTTTACCGAAAGCTGTGCCGTACCAATTATCAAAATTCTTCCCGAAGAAGCAGTCATGATAACATCGGTTTCGTCTTTGCAGCACAAAATACCTGTAAGTCTGTCCTTAACGCTGTAAGCACCTGTAAGCTTGCGGCGTTTGGTTTTGGTTTCGTATGCAGCAAGGTCTACTTTGGCAACCTTACCGCCTGCAAAAGCAAACAGCATAAAGCCTTTATAGTCCTTGGTAACAGCCATATAAATTGGGGTTTCACCGTCATCCATTCCCAAACGAGCAGGCAGATAATCGCCCAAAACGCTTGCTTTGGTGTCGTCAAAATCTCCGCCCTGTGCCTTGTAAACCTGACCTTTGTCGGTAAAGAACAGCAGATGGTCGTTGTTTTCACCCTCAATTTGGAACAGAATTTCGTCGCCGTCTTTAAGCTTTTGAACATTGCTCATTCTTAACGACTGCGGAGTAATCTTTTTAAAGTAACCCTCTTTACTGAAGAAGTAGTTAACCGCATAGTTCGGGCTTTCTTCCTCATCGTTATCGTCATCGTCCGAAACACCTTCAAGCAGCAAGGTCTGGCGAGGTTTTTTGAACTCTTTTATAACCTGACGAAGCTCGGAAATAATAATCTTTTTAACACGGCTTTCGTTGGCAAGTATATCCTGCATATCGGCAATCTCTTCCACAAGGGAGTCAATTTCCTTGGTTCGGTTAAGGATATACTCACGGTTAAGCTGACGCAGACGAATTTCCGCAACATATTCCGCCTGTGTTTTGTCTATACCAAAGCCAATCATAAGGTTTGGTATAACTTCGGCTTCTTCGTCGGTTTCACGAACAATTTTAACAGCCTTGTCGATGTCCAAAAGTATCTTTTCAAGACCACGCAGCAGGTGCAGCTTTTCCTGTTTTTTCTGCAAATCAAACGCAGTTTTGCGCTTAACGCAGTCCATGCGGAAGCTGTTCCACTCCATGATTATTTCACGAATACCCAAAACTTTTGGGTAGCCGTTAACCAATACATTGAAGTTGCAGGCAAAGCTGTCCTCCAACGGAGTCATTTTGAAAAGCTTTTGCATGAGCTTGTCGGCATCGACACCGCGTTTAATGTCGATAGCCAGTTTAAGACCCGAAAGGTCGGTTTCGTCACGCATATCGGAAATTTCACGAATTTTGCCTATTTTAATAAGGTCGGCAACCTTATCAATAATGGCTTCAACCGTTGTGGTTGGCGGAATTTGTGTAATTTCGATACAGTTGTTTTTGCGGTCAACATTGTATCTTGCACGCACACGGAACGAACCACGGCCGCTTTCGTAAATGCGGTCAAGCTCGTCACGGTTGTAAAGTATATAACCACCACCAGGAAAATCGGGCGCAATGAGTGTATCGGAAATGTTGTGCTTTGGATTTTTGAGCAGCTCAATGGTGGTAAGGCAAACCTCCTCCAAGTTAAACGAACAAATGGAGCTTGCCATACCTACTGCAATACCCGTGGTGGAGTTCACCAAAATGGTTGGGAAGGTAACAGGCAAAAGCACAGGCTCTTTCATGGAGCCGTCGTAGTTGTCCACAAATTCAACTGTGTTTTTGTCGATATCTTGGAAAATTTGAGTGCATATCTGTTCAAGCTTAACCTCGGTATAACGAGGGGCAGCAAATGCCATATCACGGGAATATGCCTTGCCAAAGTTACCCTTTGAGTCAACAAAAGGGTGCAGCAGTGCTTCGTTTCCGCGGGTCATACGCACCATTGTTGCGTAAATTGCTTGGTCACCATGCGGGTTAAGCTGCATGGTACGGCCCACAACATTTGCCGATTTTATCTTGTCCTTTTTAATAAGCCCCATGGTGTACATGGTGTAAAGCAGTTTGCGGTGCGACGGTTTAAATCCGTCGATTTCAGGCAAAGCACGCGAAAGAATTACACTCATGGCATACGGCATATAGTTCGTTTCCAAGGTTTGTGTAATTGGCTGGTCCTGCACTATACCTGCGTTTTCAATGTGCGCACCGTCGCCTGTTGGTTTTGTGCTTTGTCTTTCCTTGCCCTTTTTAGGCGGCATAAGTTAATTCACCTCAGTCCTGTTTGTAAACACAGCCTTTTATTAAATCTGATTTTTTATCAGCTAACATCGGCATCGTCAATGTAAAGATGTCCTTTTTGTGCAATAAAGTCCTTTCTGCCTGCAAGGTTGTCACCAAGCAGCAGGTCGAACATTTCGGCAGTTGCTTGAGCATCTTCGGGAGTAACACGAATAAGACGGCGTGTTTTTGGGTTCATGGTGGTAAGCCACATCATGTCGGCATCGTTTTCACCAAGACCTTTGGAACGGTTTATTTTGTGTTTTTCCTTGCCCAAGCGTGCAACTATTGCGTTCTTTTCGCTGTCGGAATATGCAAAGTATGTTTCGTCCTTGCAAACTATTTCGTACAGCGGTGATTCCGCAATATAAACATACCCTTTATCAATAAGTGTAGGCATTAGACGGTATATCATTGTAAGAATAAGTGTGCGAATCTGGAAGCCGTCGACATCGGCATCGGTACAGATAATAACCTTATTCCAACGCAGATTTGCAAGGTCAAAGGAAGCAAGCTCCTTGTTAGCCTTGGACTTAACTTCTACCCCACAGCCAAGCACCTTGAGTACATCGGTAATAATATCACTTTTAAAAATGCGTTCGTAATCCACCTTAAGGCAGTTAAGAATTTTACCTCGTACAGGCATTATTGCCTGGTACGAAGCATCGCGCCCCATTTTACAAGAACCCAGCGCCGAGTCACCCTCTACGATGTAAACTTCGCGTTCGCTTACATCCTTGCTGCGGCAGTCTACAAATTTTTGAACACGGTTTGCAATATCAATTGTGCCTGCCAATTTCTTTTTAAGGTTAAGGCGGGTTTTTTCCGCATTTTCACGGCTTCGTTTGTTTATAAGCACCTGTTCGGCTATTTTAAGAGCCTCGTCAGGATTTTCAATAAAGTAAATTTCAAGGTTGCGCTTAATGAAGTCGGTCATGCACTCATAAACAAACTTGTTGGTAATGGCTTTTTTGGTCTGGTTTGCGTATGAGGTTTGTGTGGAAAAGCTGGACGAAATAAGGCAGAGACAGTCCTCGACATCCTGGAAAGTAATTTTACTTTCGTTTTTAAGGTACTTGTTTCCCTGTTTAAGGTAGGCGTCTATCTGGTTTACAAACGCCAAACGCACCGCCTTGTCGGGTGAGCCGCCATGCTCAAGCCAGCTTGAGTTGTGGTAATACTCGGTAACTTTAAATGTATTGGAAAAACAAACGGCAAATGACATTTTTACCTTGTATTCGGGTTTGTCCTCACGGTCACGCCCTTGTGCTTCGCCCTCCCAGCATTGTACGCTTGTGAGCGCCTGTTCGCCTGTAAGCTCTTTAAGGTAGTCGGTAATACCGTTTTCGTAGCAGAATACTTCCTCGTTAAAGCCTGTTTCGGTTTGGTCACGCAGAATAAAGGTTATGCCTGCATTAACTACCGCTTGGCGTTTGATTACATCTTGGAAATATTCAATTGGAATATCAATATCGGTAAATACATCCAAATCAGGCAGCCATTTAATTTTGGTGCCTGTTTGTTTGCGTTTGCTTTCTTCTTTTTTAAGGCCGCCCACATTTTCGCCTTTTTCAAAATGCAGGGTATGCACAAAGCCGTCACGCACAATTTCTACATCCATCCAACGAGATGTATACTGTGTGGCACAAAGACCCAAACCGTTAAGACCCAATGAAAACTCGTAGTTTTCGGAATTAAGGTTGTTGTATTTACCGCCTGCGTACATTTCGCAGAACAGCAGCTCCCAGTTGTAGCGTTCTTCTTTTTGGTTGTAGTCAACAGGAATTCCTCGGCCAAAGTCCTGAACCTCAACCGAACAATCTGCATAGCGTGTAACTATTATTTTGTCACCGTGACCTTCACGGGCTTCGTCAATGGAGTTTGAAAGGATTTCAAAAACAGCGTGCTGGCATCCGTCCAAACCATCCGAACCAAATATTACAGAAGGGCGTTTTCTTACACGGTCGGCACCTTTAAGCGAGGAAATACTCTCATTGCCGTATTCTGTTTTTTTCTTAGCGGACATTCTCGTGCAACAATCCTTTCCGTTGTTTATTGTTGATCGCTTCTCCTTTTGGGGGAGAGTCTTAAAATATATGCACAAAACATAGCCTTCTCCTTGAGGAGAAGGTGCTGAACGACAGTGAAGCCGATGAGGTGTCTTGCAAAATTTTACCTTCTTTCTTACCTTTGGTATGGCAGCAAGACCTACCGTAACACCTCATCAGTCGCTTTCAGCGACAGCTTCCCCTCAAGGGGAAGCCTTATTTTTAAGTGACACAAGCACTCCTCTGTACACTGCTGCGTACAGAGGAGTTATTGCTTAAATCAAACAAATTAATCCAGTTTCAAAACTGCCATGAATGCTTCCTGAGGAACTTCTACGCTGCCCAACTGGCGCATACGCTTTTTACCCTCTTTCTGTTTTTCAAGCAGTTTTTTCTTACGGGTAATGTCCCCGCCGTAACATTTTGCAAGTACATCCTTGCGGAATGCTTTAACGGTTTCACGAGCAATAATTTTACCACCAACCGCTGCCTGAATTGGAATTTCAAACATCTGGCGCGGAATGTGCTCTTTAAGTTTTTCCGCCATGCGTCTGCCGCGCGCGTAAGCCTTGTCCGCATGAACAATGAACGACAAAGCGTCCACAACATCGCCACTAAGCAGAATGTCCAACTTAACAAGCTTGGACTGCTGATAGCCTGCCAGTTCGTAGTCAAAGGAAGCGTAGCCCTTTGTACGGGATTTAAGGCTGTCGAAAAAGTCGTAAACAATTTCGTTAAGCGGAAGTGTGTAATGCAGCTCGGCGCGTTCAGCGTCAAGATACTTGGTATCAATGTAAGTACCGCGGCGCTCCTGACAAAGCTCCATAATGCTTCCGATATACTGAACAGGTGTAAAGATATTCGCCTTTACATATGGTTCTTCGGAAGAAGCAATCAATGCAGGGTCAGGATAGTTTGTTGGGTTGTCTATCATCATTGTTTCCCCGTTGGTAAGTGTAAGACGATAGATAACGCTTGGTGCGGTAGTAATAAGGTCAAGGTTAAATTCCCTTTCCAAACGCTCCTGAATAATTTCCATGTGAAGCAGTCCCAAGAAACCGCAGCGGAAACCAAAGCCAAGTGCTTTGGAGGTTTCAGGCTCGAATGACAATGAAGCATCGTTGAGCTGGAGTTTTTCAAGTGCATCACGCAAATCAGGGTATTTTGCACCGTCAACAGGGTAAATACCCGAGAACACCATTGGATTTACCTTGCGGTAACCCGGCAGCGGTTCGCTTGCAGGACGGTCGGTAGTGGTAACGGTGTCACCCACCTGTGTATCGGATACATTTTTAATGGAAGCCGCAATGTAGCCAACCTCGCCCGCGCGAAGCTCTTTTGCAGGTATCATGCTTGTTGCTCCCATGTAGCCAATTTCCACAACATTGAATTCGGCACCTGTTGCCATCATGCGAATTGTCTGGCCAACCTTGAGCGAGCCTTCCTTAATGCGCACATAAACAATAACGCCTTTGTAGCTGTCGTAGTAGGAGTCGAATATAAGCGCACGCAAAGGTGCATCTTCCTCGCCTGTTGGGCATGGAATATCGCTTACTACTTTTTCAAGAACTTCCTCGATGTTAAGGCCGCGTTTAGCCGAAATTCTTGGTGCATCCATTGCAGGTATGCCGATTATATCTTCGATTTCGTGGCAAATGCGTTCGGGGTCAGCAGACGGAAGGTCGATTTTATTTACGATTGGCACAACTTCCAAATCATGCTCGATTGCAAGGTAGGTGTTTGCCAAGGTTTGTGCTTCAATACCCTGCGAAGCGTCAACAACCAAAAGCGCCCCCTCGCAAGCTGCGAGCGAACGGGAAACCTCGTAGTTAAAGTCAACATGGCCGGGAGTATCTATAAGGTTGAACTCATAGGTCTGACCGTCCTGTGCTTTGTAATCCACACGAACGGCACGCGCTTTAATGGTAATTCCGCGTTCTCTTTCCAATTCCATGTTATCAAGGAGCTGGTCCTCCATATCACGCAATGCTATTGCGGAGGTTTTTTCAAGAATACGGTCTGCCAAGGTGGATTTACCGTGGTCGATGTGTGCGATAATACAAAAATTTCGTATGTTTTTGCGTCTGTCTGCCATGCAAGCACGAGTCCTTTCATAATTTATAAGATAAACGGAGCATCCGCCCCTGTAAGCTGTCAATTCAAAAAAAATACAGTTGTAGCTTATTATATCAGCAGTATAAAAAAATTTCAAATAAAACATGCCCTTCCTTTGCATTTCTATATTTACCGCTTAATGTTTTTGCCCTAAACTGTTGAGTTTATATTTCTACAAAAAACTCAGGAGCAATCTTTTTAAATCTCTCTGCATTCTCCGTATGAACAGGAATTATAACATCAGGATTTACAGTTTCAATCAACATTCTGATTGCATTTTCATCAGCGTGCCCACTTGTGTGGAGTGTTTTAATTTTAAGTCCAAGAGCCTCACACTCCGATAAAAACTCTTTCATACTTTCACTGTTTTTGTATCCACTCCAAAATGAATAAACAAGTACTCCATTTTCAAATGACATTTTTTCTGAAAGTGATTTGATATAAGAAAGCATAGTAGTTCTTACGCACATTACAAAATGCATTTTAGATATTTTGTCTTTCCCGACTTTTCTTTTATATTTCGAAACAAACTCATACTTCGAAGGGTTTGTTATAAAAGCGTAAACATCTTTGAAATTAGGATTAGGAATATGCTCTCCTGCAGCTGTTGTAATACCTGCCATATATGCGTCCTCAAGAAAAATTCGTCCCGTTCTTTTTGCAGCACGGTAAACAGTAACAATTCTATCTATATTCATAGATGATTGCAAAATAAAGACAGGGCCTTTGTTTTCAGAAAATATTTTGAATGCCTTTTCCTCAAGTGATTTTTCTGTTTCAGCGAAATACCCTTCTCTCGAAAAAGTCGTTCCCTCACATATCAGCTTATTGATTTTCTTGGGCAAAGAGCTTAAAAGCATACCAAAAGGCTTTCTTCCGTTTGAACGAAAATCTCCCGTGTATAAAATGCTTTCTTCTCCTGATTTGCAAAGAAGCATATAGCTGTCAAAAGCAGAATGGTCGCAAAGAAATGGGATTACAGTTATATCCCCTACAATAATTTCCTCTTTGTGACGAAGAAAGCCTATAGGGTTTATTGTGTCATGCCCATTATAATTATCTGAAGCACTTATTATATTATAACTCCTTTCGCCCATGTAAATAGGGATGTCCTTATGAGCCTTATATACAAGTCCTAAATGGTCGCCATGATAGTGGGTTGCGAAAATCGCATCATAACCAGCATACTCAAAAAGCTCGGGGATATGGGGGAGTTGTTCGTTTTTCTCGTCATCGAGTTCAAGTCCTGCGTCAAGCAGGATTTTTGTTTGCTTGGTGAATATTTCAATAATGTTTCCGCCAATTTGGTTTTTCCCACGAATTATATTAATTTTCATATTTCTGCTTCCCACCATATTTTTTCTCTGCGGTTAGTCTGGCGTGGCACATAGCACAATATCTTTTCCCTTCAAAGCGATGCAAGCCACCTTTTTTCCCACATTTTTCGCATTCTCCATACCAATTGTATGATATCGACGAGGTAGCACTTTGCAGCTTTGATTTCGAATGAAACAATCGACTGATTACTTTTCCAATCATTATGAAAATCTCTGTTATGACAAGAATAAAAAGAATTATTTTGGGCATTTTTCATCTCATGGGTCTGCGATTAATACGGCATATTTTTAAGCATTCTATTTACTTTCTTCTTGCCGATACAAGCATCGCTTCATACATACGGTCAATTAGATTTATTATCAAATCAATATTTTCACTTTCGTCAGTAATAATTGGTTCTTTAAAGGTTATGGGAATTATAACAGTTCTATCGCCCTCTTTATGAACCGCACCTACAGTAATTCCATCTACAACACCTTGTATGTACTTTGAAAGATTATTAGCTATATCCATAAGCTCCTTTAGTATCTCTTCCTCACTGGAAGAAATACAATATGTTTGTGCATTAATAAAAAATTCGAACTTAACTTCGTTGCTTTCATATATTGCTTTATCAATTTTAGTAATCCTTAAAAATCGTCCTACACCAGAGCCTGTATCAGATTTAAGAGGAGCAGTATTATAAAATCTATTTATATCAGTTGTCATGCTCATACCAAAGTCGTTTTCATGACCCTTGGGCATTTTTGAGGTTTTAACAATCATATTGGAATGACTGCTGATCCAGTCAACCAATGCATTATTTACTTTTTCTTCAAACGAATAAACCTGTTTTTGCGGCTTTAAAGC
This sequence comes from Oscillospiraceae bacterium, assembly GCA_017559185.1. Lineage (GTDB taxonomy): Bacteria > Bacillota > Clostridia > Oscillospirales > Ruminococcaceae > RGIG7389. The sequence goes on along the minus strand of JAFYSU010000026.1, from coordinate 5,376 downwards.
TTTTACAGCTACTAATAGCATTACAATTGTAATGAGTGTGCCAAACAAGTCTTTAACACCACCTGCGATAGCTGCCGGCTCCAATCCTGCTAAAACCACTTCAATTACAATAGCTATTGCGGTAACAAGTGCAAATATGCCACCCCAAAAGGTTTCTAAACCTATTTTTTCAATTAATTTTTTCATTGTTTTATTTCTCCGTCACAATAAATTTTCCACCATAATTTTCACTTACATAATAAGTTTTGCTGCCAAGCAAATCCATAAGCTGTTTCAGATGAGGGCGTACCTCATTCATTTCGTTATGCTGTCTTCCATTTCTAAAAACAAAGGGACAAGCCTTTACAACCGTCTCCGCAGGCAATTTAAAATCTTTAAGCAATTTCGCTTTGTCAACTGTTTTCCAATATGTGTAGCCCTCAAGCACACAACGGAGCATTGTTTCGTCGCTGTCAGGTTTTTTTAACTCAAGGATATAAAGCGTTTTTCCATCATAGGCAAGTAAGTCTATCTTACCTGCTTCATCTGAGCGTTTGTTTTTTAGCGGTGTCTGATAGTCAATTATTTTTCCAATGAAGTCGTATTCCTGTTCAAACATCTTCATAGCAATCATCTCTTCTTCACGACAACTATCGTGGTCTTTTATTACACCATCGTGGCTGTCGATTTTGTACGAGTTTTCTCTTGTTAGTGTATCTATCCCATTCGTATATTCGGAAATACAACTGCACAAAAATTCAGCAATTACTTCCGAGAAATGCTCGTCGGTATCTTCTGTTTTTCCTCTGTAATTTATGAACTGTTGTTTGTAAAATGTATTTTTATCTTTAAAGGCCTCTTTACATTTTGTAATAATATAATTCCTTGTATAACCCATATTACATATCCTCCTTAATAAAATAAGTCGCTGTTCTAACCTTGAAATGTTCGTTCATAGAAACAGAAACACTTTTTTGGCCTTTGTAATTCAATCCAAACTTAAACACCATGCCCCAAAAAGCACCAATACTCTTTTTTACAAATATGGGAAGCTCTGCATCGGGTTTTCCTGTCAGCACGATAAAGTCATCTTTATAATAAGTGAGAAATGTCTTAACAGGAGGAATACAAAAAATATCGTTACAAAACACAATGTGTGATAATAACTGTTTGTCGCATAGTGCTTCAATACACTTGTTCCAATACGGCTCATATTCTTTGTTTTCTTGAAAATCCTTACAGTGAGAGTAAACCTCAGAGAAGTTTTCTTCTATATAGCATTTCATTTTCGGCACCTTTTTACACATGTTAATTTTACATATGTATTATAGCATTATGGGAATTGTTTATCAAGCAAAACCTATCTTTAATAACAAAACACCACCGTATCTCTTGTGATACGGTGGTGTTTTAATATTCGCAGTAGTTGGTCTTATCTTTCAGAATCTATATATATTATCTGATTCGCTTCGAAGATTCATTTACTTAAAATACTGGTACAAATTACATTTAAGCATACCGTTGTAAAGCTTGCGTTTTTTGTCTGCCTTTTTGCCGAAGATGCGTTCAAATTCTTCGTGCGGAGTTATTACATAGCAGCGGTTTTGACCGTTAAGGTCTACAACTTTACCAAGTATGCGGTAAAGCTGTTCCGCCTGCTGTACATCAAGCAGTCTTTCACCGTAAGGTGGATTTGTTATAATTACACCTTTTTCGGTTTCAATGGCAAAATCGGCAACATCACGCTGTACAGCTTTTATTCTTACATCAACGCCCGCTTTTTTAGCGTTAGCCATTGTAAGCTCGACTGCTTCGTCGGAAATATCGCTTGCATATGCCATAAAGGTTGCATCACGACGAATGTTGTCGAATGCGTTTTGGCGCTCCTGCTGCCACATTTCTTTAGGCATGCATGCCCACTGTTCCGCCGCAAAATGACGGCGCAGACCGGGAGCAATCTTTAAAGCGTGCATTGCAGCTTCAATAACAAATGTACCCGAGCCGCAGAATGGGTCGTACATTGCACTGTCGGGGTATACCCTTGCAATGTCGATTATACCTGCTGCCAAGGTTTCCTTGATTGGTGCTTCAAGCGAAGCCGAACGGCGGTAACCGCGTTTGTGCAGTCCCATACCGGAGGTGTCCAGCATTATAAGTACATTGTCCTTTAAAATGGAAAACTGCACCTGATATGTAGTGCCGCTTTCCTGAAACCAGCTTACACCGTAAACCTTTTGCAAGCGGGTAACAATAGCCTTTTTAATAATGGACTGGCAGTCGGGAATACTGTGAAGCTGCGAGTTAAGCGACCAACCCTTTACAGGGAAAGCATCGTTTTTACCAACATACTCCTCAAAAGGAATAGCCTTTACACCCTGAAAAAGCTCCTCAAAGCTGCGGGCTTCAAAGCTTCCAAGCAGTATTTGAACTCTTTCGGCTGTACGCAGGCAAATGTTTGCACGAGCCACCATGGACATATCACCGGTGAAGGTTACTCTGCCGTCCACAGTACGAATGTTTTCGCCGCCCATTCGTTTAATCTCACCCGACAAAACGCTTTCCAAGCCAAACAAGCACGGGCAGGTAATTGTTACAGTTGACATGACATCCTCATTTCTGTATTTTGGCTGCGCCAATAAGGGTTACTTGCCCTTTTTGGCATTATCCTCGGCATCAAGCTCGTCAATCAATCCTTTTACAAGCCTGTTTGCCATATCCATTGTCATTCTTTCCATCTGCGACTCTTCGTCCTGCGGTTCATCCATAAGGAATGGAAAGCCTTTTTCAAAGCCTTCCTCCTCCATCATTGCTTCGAACTCCAAGTCGCGTTCTTTTGGATGTTTTTTCATAACAGCAGCAATGCTTATTGGGGAAACACTGTCGTCATCCTCAAGCAGCTGTGCTATTGTTTTTTCTTTTTTATTTTTCTTTTGGAACGAGGCAATCATACGGTCGGCATCGAAGCCTTCTTCGTCCATCATCGCTTCAAAGTCAAGGTCGCGGTTTTCACGCGGTTTTATTTGAATTGCTTTTTCAAACAGCCTGCGTTCATCTTCAACCTGTTTTTCCAACGACTCTATAAGACGCTCGATGTCGTCGTCATCTTCCTCCAGCATTTTTTCGAACTCTAAATCACGCTTTTTTTTTTCGTGGCGTTCGGGGAAGGAAACTCCAAGCTTTTCCTCTTCCTCGTCCGTCAGCTGTTCGGAAAATTCGCGAATAAGGTCGCTGCGCATGAACAACGGCATGTCATCGTCGCTGTTTCTGTCCACAAGGTCCAGCTTGTCGCCGTTTGCTGCCCAATGGTAGATGTTCCAATCATCTTCGTCAACAGGTGCGAAGTTTTTTTCAAAATCCTCCTCGGACATACCTTCCGCTGCAGCGTCAATAATGCTGTTAAAGCGCTCTACATCAAAATCATTGTTTTTATAAAGAGCCATTGGTGTGTTCTCCTTAAAACAGATATTATTTGTTTGCTTTTGCCCAGCTGTCCTTCAAGCCTACGATTTGGTTGTAAACATTTTCGTGCTTGCTGTCCTTGCAGAAGTAGCCGGTACGCACAAACTGGAATTTTTCGCCTTTTTCAACATTCTGCATGTTAGGCTCCAGTTTACAGCCTGTAAGCTCGGTGCAGGAGTTTGGATTTACATAATCAAGGTAGTTTTCGCCTTCCTGCAGGTCGTTTACATTTTCAATGTTGAACAGGTAATCATACAGGCGAACGGTAGTGTCCACTGCATATTTAGCCGATACCCAATGAATGGTACCTTTAATTTTTCTGCCGTCAACAGGATTGCCGTTGCCTGTTTCAAGGTCAGCGGTACATTTAAGCTCGATAACATTGCCGTTTTCGTCTTTTACAACTTCGTTGCAGCGAACAATGTAGCTGCCCATAAGACGAACTTCACCGTCCGGCTTCATGCGGAAGAATTTGTTTGGCGGATTTTCCATGAAGTCTTCACTGTCAATGTAAAGCTCACGAGTAAACGGAACTTCACGAGTGCCTGCTTCAGGGTCGTTAGGATTGTTTGCTACAGCAAAGCGTTCTTCTTTATCTTCAGGATAGTTTGTAACAGTAACTTTAATTGGACGCAGTACAGCAATACGGCGCTGTGCGGTCATGTTCAGCTCGTCACGGATGCAGTGTTCCAGCAAGCCGATGTCAACGGTGCTGTATGCTTTGGAAACACCTGCTGTCTGAACAAATGTCATAATGGAGCTTGGTGTGTAACCGCGGCGGCGCAAACCGCACAGGGTAGGCATACGAGGGTCGTCCCAGCCGTCAACACGACCTGTTTCAACAAGCTCACGCAGGTAACGCTTGCTCATTACGGTGTATGTCATGTTAAGACGAGCAAATTCGTACTGATGAGGTTTCTTTTCAAAACCAATGTTGTTGATAACCCAGTCGTAAAGCGGACGATGGTTTTCAAATTCAATGGAGCAAAGGGAATGTGTTATGCCTTCCAGTGCGTCCTGAATTGGATGTGCATAGTCATACAATGGGTAGATGCACCATTTGTTGCCCTGACGGTGATGACTTGTGTGCAGTATACGGTAGATAGCAGGGTCACGCATGTTCATGTTTGGCGAAGCCATGTCGATTTTAGCACGAAGTGTGCAGGTACCGTCTGGGAATTCACCGTTTTTCATGCGTTCGAACAAATCAAGGTTTTCTTCAACCGAACGGTCACGGTAAGGGCTGTTTTTGCCCGGTTCGGTCAAAGTACCGCGGTATTCGCGCATTTCCTCGTTGTTCAGGTGACAAACATAAGCTTTGCCGTCTTTAATAAGCTTTACAGCGAATTCGTAACACTGGTCAAAGTAGTCGGAACCGTAAAAAATGCCGCCGGTAGGATTAGCACCCAGCCAAATCAGGTCTTCCTGAATGGACTGTACATATTCATCGTCTTCCTTAACAGGATTGGTGTCGTCAAGACGCAGATTAAACAGACCGCCGTATTTTTTTGCAGTCTGGGAGTTTATCCATATAGCTTTTGCACTGCCAATGTGCAGGTAGCCGTTTGGTTCAGGAGGAAAACGAGTGTGAATTTCCTTTACTCTGCCCTCAGCCAAATCTTCGTCAATGATATCGTGTATGAAATTAGAGATTTTTCCTTCTTCCATAACAACTTGCATCCTTTCTGTTCAAACCCTTGCGGATTTCCGTTATATAATCACAGCAGCATTTACACTGCTTTTAAGTACGGGTGAGTGACCCATATAATTACACAACTTATATTATATCACAGCACCCTAATATTTTCAAAGAAAATAACACAGACTTTACAGCAAAGAAAACTGCACAGTTTTAACATGCTCACGCAAGCACAAAGTCTATCTTGCCGGCACCCACATTGGCACCCGCTACTTTTATTCTGATGCTATCGCCCACAC
>JAFYSU010000025.1 GCA_017559185.1 Oscillospiraceae bacterium | reverse complement strand
CCGCACCTTCAAAATCCTGTGAGTTTATAGCCGCTACTTTATCCTCCCTAAGCTTTGCCAGCTGTTCTTCAAGCGCCTGAATATCCTCGGGCGGTGTCGATACAGTACGTCGTGCTCGAGATGCAGCTTCGTCTATAAGGTCGATTGCTTTATCGGGTAAAAAGCGGTCGTTTATATACCGTGCCGACATTTTTACGGCAGCTTCAATGGCTTTGTCGGTAATTTTTATTCTGTGATGAGCCTCGTATTTATCCCGAAGACCTTTTAATATCTCCACCGCCTGCTGTTCGCTTGGTTCACCTACCGCTACGCTTTGAAAACGCCGTTCAAGTGCGTAATCCTTTTCGATATATCTTCGGTATTCGTTGGTGGTAGTCGCTCCTATGACACGCAGTTCCCCTCTTGCAAGCTGTGGTTTTAATATATTTGCCGCATCAATCGCACCCTCGGCTGCACCTGCTCCCACAATGGTGTGTATTTCATCTATAAAAAGTATTATGTTGTCGCTTAACGCAACCTCCTCCAGTGCATTTTTTAATCTTTCCTCAAATTCCCCGCGATACTTTGTTCCCGCAAGCATAGCCACCAAATCAAGTGATATAAGCCGTTTACCCTCCAAATCCTCGGGAACACTGCCTTGTGCTATCATCTGTGCAAGACCTTCGACAACGGCAGTTTTCCCCACTCCTGCTTCACCTATAAGGCAGGGGTTGTTTTTATTTCTGCGTGAAAGAATTTGTATTACCCTGTGAATTTCCTTTTCTCTGCCTATTACCGGGTCAAGCTTTTGCTGCCGTGCATATGCCGTAAGGTCTTTTCCGTAGCGTTCAATCAACGCAGCCTTTGCAGGTTCTTTTTTTCGTACGACAGATGATGCTGTTTTGCGCGATTCATCATTATTAAAAAGCGTTGTTTGACTGAGTGTGCGGTACATATAATCGCAGTCAACATTAAGCTCCTTTAAAAATTTTACGGCATAACAGTCCTTTTCCCTTAACAGCGACATTAAAATATGCTCAGTCCCAACATAGCTGATGTTCATTCCAGCCGCTTCCATAATGGCTTTTTCAAGTATGCGCTTGCACCGCGGTGTAAGGTCGGACGGTGTGAGTCTGGTTTGTATTCCTTTGCCTATTGTGCGTATCATGATCGCTAAAATATCGTCACCTGTAATATTCTTTTTGCTTAGTATGGTATATGCTGCACCACTTCCCTCTTGCAGAAGACCAAACAGCAAATGCTCACTGCCAATATAGGTATGCCCCAGCATTCCCGCCTGCAATATGGCAATATTCACCGCATCGTTGGCTTTTGTTGTAAAACCGTTAAACTTAAACACTCACATCAAAACCTTTCGATATATTAAAAATTTACTGTAACACTCAAACCCTAAGCTACATAGTTTATAGTGTGCCTGAAAGCTCTGTTTAGTTACCTTAACCCCGCAACATAGGCATACTATATCACTATCAGCACAGAAGCTTCCTGCACTAATAATGTTATGATTGTCATTATTGGTATTAACACTGCTGCTCATTCAATAAAATGCTGCACAAACCAAATATGACAGTAACAACTTTTCCCACAATGACATAGTATGCTGTGAAATCTTTTTTATGGGAGGTACTCTTTTATGTGGAATGGAAATAACGGCTGTTGGTGGATTATCATTCTTATCCTCATCATCTCCTTCTGTGGCTGCGGCGGCAACAACTGGGGCAGCAATTATGGCGGATTTGGCGGCTGTGGCTGCGGATGCGGCAACAACTGCGGTGGTGGCTGTGGCTGCGGTAATAACTGCGGATGCGGCAACAACTGCGGCGGATGCTGTGATTAATCTAAAAAAACAGCAAAAAAGGGAGCATACGCTCCCTTTTTGTTTTGCTTAATCTTATTAGTGAGAATTTAAAAATTCTGCCAAAGCATTCATGTCCGACACAATATAGTCGGCATTTGCCTCTTTCAATTCTTCTTCATGACCAAAACCGTAAAGCACACCAATACATTCAAGCTCGTTGGCATGAGCACCAACAACATCGTAATGGGTATCCCCTACCATTAAAATATCTTTTTTGCTGTTAAGAAGTCCGTTTTTTTCCAGAGCGTGGTTTATAACCTCTGCTTTGGTATTAAGCTCACCGTTAAGGCCACAGCCAACAACATCTTCAAAATACTGTGTAAGCTCGTAATGGTCCATTATTTGCTGTGCAAAATACAGCGGCTTCGAGGTTGCCAATATCAAGCGTCTGCCGCTTTTATGCAGAGATATTATAAGCTCACGAATACCGTCATAAAGGCAATGCTCGTTTACACCTTTTGTGTGGTAACGCTCCCTGTACTTGGAAATTGCAAAGGTAACCTGCTCAGGTGTAAGCTGCGGATAGTTTTTGGGAAATCCCACTGTAAGCGGAGGACCGATGAAAGATGTCAGGCTTGCTCTGTCCTCAACTTGAATCCCAAGCTCGTTCAGTGCATATTCAACCGACCGTGTAACACCTTCCATGGAATTGATTATGGTGCCGTCAAGGTCAAACAACAGTATCGGGTATTTTTTTTCCATAATATCCTCCTTAATTACATAAAAAACGACCTGCAAGCTGTTGGTTTACAGGCCGTTTTCTGAATTCATATTATTCGCAAACTTTTACAGACCAACCAAATGGGTCTTCCTGTTTGCCCCACTGGATACCGGTAAGGTTATCATACAGCTTCTGGCTTATTTCACCAATGCGATTATCGTTCAGAACCATTACGGTATCACCATAGCGCAGTTCACCGATTGGCGAAATAACAGCAGCTGTACCTGTACCGAAAGCCTCTTTGAACTGACCGTTTTTGTGAGCTTCAACCAACTCATCAACCGAAATACGGCGTTCACTTACATTATAACCCCATGATTTAAGCATTTCAATTACAGATTTTCGTGTAATACCAGGCAGAATGCTTCCGTTAAGCATTGGTGTAACAATTTCATCACCAATAACGAAAAATACATTCATTGCGCCAACTTCTTCAATGTACTTTCTTTCAACACCGTCAAGCCACAAAACCTGTTCGTAACCAAGTTCATGTGCTTCTTCCTGTGCTTTAAGTGAAGCCGCATAGTTACCGCCTGTTTTTGCGTAACCCATACCACCTTTTACCGCACGAACATATTTATTTTCAACATAAATTTTTACCGGCTGCAAACCACTCGCATAATATGCACCGGATGGCGAAAGAATTACTGCATAAATATAATGATGTCCTGCATGAACACCCAATCTTGCATCGGTAGCAATAATAAATGGACGAATGTAAAGCGATGTTCCATCCTGATGAGGAACCCAATCTTTTTCCACTTCAATCAGTTTTTTCAAGCTTTCAAGCAAAAGCTCTTCATCAATATGAGGAATACTCAAGCGTTCATTGGAGCTGTTAAGTCTTTTAAAGTTTTCTTCCGGTCTGAAAAGACGAATGGAACCGTCTTGAGCACGGTATGCTTTCATACCTTCGAATACCTCTTGTCCATAATGCAAACAACTTGCAGAAGGATCCAACGACAACGGACCATAAGGTACAATTCTTGCATCGTGCCATCCCTGTCCTTCATCATAGTTAATAATCAGCATATGATCTGTAAAAATAGAGCCAAAACCCAATTTGCTTTCGTCGGTAGGTTTTGCTTTTGGATTTTTTGTAAGTTCAACTCTGATTTCTGCCATAACTAAAACACTTCCTTTTCGGCGTTCGGGCACTTTGCTCAAGCCGTTTTATTACTTTGAAATATTGTAAATTATCATAGCACTTTTAACACACTAAATCAATACAAAAAACATATTTCAGCAGTAATTTCCGTTTTTTCTGCATTTTGTTTAATTGAAAGTCAAATTTTTAGCGGTGAGTTGTGAGAAAATTAAAATTCCTTATACACCATACCTCCAAGCTGATTATTTGACTTTTATTTTTATTTGGGGTATAGTTATCTTTGCGAGTAAGCGAGATGGCAGCGTGCCGAATCCCGAAAGGGTCGGTATGAGGAAAGTCCGAGCTTCGCAGGGCAGGATAGCTGCTAACGGCAGCCGGAGGCGACTCTAGGGACAGTGCAACAGAAATATACCGCCCCGCATTTGCAGGGTAAGGATGGAAAGGCGAGGTAAGAGCTCACCAGCGTTCAGGAGACTGAACGGCTATGTAAACCCTATCCGAAGCAACACCGCATAATTGGAGGACAGTGTGTCTTGTACACACAGCGGCTGCCCGTCGTGTCCTCGGCAGGTGGCTGGAGTTTATCGGCGACGGTAAATCGAGATAGATTGTCATCTACTACAGAACTCGGCTTATTGCTTGGTCGCATTTTTATTTTTTCTTCGCTTTTGGGCGAAGACCGTATTTTCGCCTTTAAAAAGGCTTAAAAAAAGAAGTGATACGAAACCGTATCACTTCTTTTTTATTTGTTTTCTTTTGAATAAAGCTCCAGTTTTCTGCGCCAGTGATGGCTCATTGTAAAGGTTGGGTCTTCGGTAAGCTCCTTACCCAAAAATTCAGGCGGTGTAAATTTATTGGCAGCTTCAACGCTGTCAAATTCCACTTCGGCATAATAAAACTGTGTTGGTTCGCCTTCGTCCACACAGCTTACCTCCAAAATCAAGCCATCGGGCAAGGAATATTCCCTAAACTCCTTACGAATAAGCGGAACACCAATAAAGCGTTTTATCTTCTCGAATACTTCCTGTGTTATGGGAGTTTCTATCTCCTCGCGAACAAGTGTGCCTTTGCCTTTAATGCACAGCTTGTAGTTTACACCGTCCTGTGTTTTTTTACTGCGAATTCTTACAACAGGCTCGGTAGTAAGATACCCCTGCTCCATTACAGCTTGACTTAAAACAGGCAGGTTGGGGAAACCGTCAATTAAAAATTTGCGTTCTATTTCCATTTTTACATCTTTCCCTTACTTTTTATTTTTGCTTTCTTGGTACAGCTTTTCTTCCTTGGTATACCAACCAATCGACAGTATAAACCAACCTACCGCCATACTTGCACTAACCACGAAAAGCTGCTTGCTGACTACCACACCGTTTATTATGGCTTGGGTAAAGTAGTCGCACACAAAGCCTAAACCCAATCCCACAAGCAACTGAATTACATGATACAAAATTCTTCTTACCGATGAATTTTTAACACCTGCAACCATTTTGTATGCAAAAAACATAAAGTTTACATCTCCTTTTACGGTTTATTCACCATAACCATATATCCCTCTTACCGAAACCTCGCCCGATGCTACGGCTTCTAACTTTTCACTGCCGTCAAAACGGCATATAAGCTGTCCGTTTAAATCAACATCACAGGCAACACCAGTTCGTTCTTCCTTAGGACTTACTACACGAACCCTTTTGCCTATATTTACACAGGCAGCTGCATATTCATCTTTCATAGCGGAAAAACCATTTGAAACATGCTCATTAATCACATCATTAAGTGCAATTAAAATATTATCAAGCAAAACTTCCGCATTGCATTTCTGTTTCGTTTGTGTGAGAAGTGAACCTGCATGCGGCAAATCGTTCTGAATAAAATAATCTTTGCCATGCATGACATTTATTCCTATTCCGCAAACAACACACAAGCCGTTTTCGCTTGGAAATGCTTCGCACAAAATACCTGCAATTTTTTTCCCGTCTATAAGCACATCATTTGGCCATTTCAAATCTGCTTTAACATTAAGCGTTTGGAATATTCCCCTTTTAACAGCAACAGCCGCCAATATGGGGAGTATTGGCATTGTTTGTGCCGGCAAAGCCTTTAACAGTACCGAAAAGCTTAGCGACTCACCGTCACTGTCACACCATTTCCTGCCCTGTCTTCCTTTACCGCCTGTCTGCCGTTTTGCCAATGCAACCGTTCCATTCTGCAATTCTTCGCGATTATCCCGAAGCCAATCGTTAGTAGAGCTTAACTCTTCAAAAAAATACAGTTTTTTTCCTATATTCTTTGTGTTATCAATCTTTTCCCTCATTCGGCACTCTTTTCCTTTTAGCTGCATATATATGGAATGATATCAAGTTAATTCAACATGTCTGTACGAAGCAATTTTTCCGTCTTCAATTATAATTTCGCCGTATGTAGGTATTTTACATCCCCGCGGCACTGAAATGCTGCCGGGGTTAAAGTACAGTATTCCGTCCTGTTCAGCACAAAAGCGTTCGTGTGTATGTCCGAACAGCACAATATTCGCATTTTCGTCCGTTGCCTTTCGGCTTAGCTTGAACATACCTTTTTTCACTTCATACAAATGACCGTGTGTATACAGTATTTTAAGTCCCTGTACAACTCCCGTACCAATAGTATCTTTGGTGGTGAAAAAATCACAATTTCCGCAGACACTCCAAATATCCTTTTGGAAAAATATGCTTTGCATGTCCTCAAGCTCTTCAATTCCGTCACCAAGGAATACAAAAAGGTCCGCATCTAAATTTTGGTCAAAGGTGTTGTAAAGTGCATGAAAGTCCTTATGACTGTCCGACACAACGATTATCTTCACAAGCGGCGCTCCTTTTATTTTCATAATCAACATACGGTTACACAATTACTGTAATTATACCACATATTATTAATAAAATAAAACAGAAAGGTGTGTACAATATGAACAATTCTGCTCCTAAATTTTCTTCTGCACAGTTAAATTCAATGCTTGCAATAGCAAGCAAAAAATTAGGAACCAGTCCCGAAGCTCTGCGCCAAAACATTGAACAGGGCAATATTGCCGATGTTGTTAAAAAAATGGGCGGTCACGATGCCGAACAGGTAAGCCGTCTGCTTAACAATAAAGAGGAGCTTGAAAAGCTTATGAATTCCCCACAGGTTAAGGAGCTTATTACCAAGCTGAGTGGAAAGTGATAATTCAAACGGCTACGACATAACAATTAAATAATAAAAGGGGGTGGAACAATGGATGATATTGCTGCACAAATCGGGCAAATTTTAAACGACCCGCAGGCAATGAGCCAGATACAAAGCATTGCAGCTTCGTTGGGACTTAACCCCAATTCATCTCCACCTGCTCCACCACCGCAGCAGCAAAACAGCGGAATTGACACTTCCATGCTAATGAACATGCTTGGTTCGCTTTTGTCGGGCAATAGCGGTAATTCTTCGCAGGCAGTGGCGACACCTCCGCCCATCGACCCAAACATGATACTTTCCATTCAGCAGGCAATGAGTACATTCCAGTCAACCAACCAAAATGTTCAGCTTTTGCGGGCGCTGCGCCCCCATTTTGGCCCTGAACGCCAAAAAAAGGTGGACGATGCAATAAAAATAATGCAGCTTATAAATGTACTTCCGTTGATTAAGCAGTCGGGATTGTTTGGAAGCGGAGGTGACTTTTAATGGCAAAGCAGCAATGGAACCGCGGCAGCTCGTACACCGATGAACAGATAATGCAGATGCACCGCGATGCCGAACGCCGTGCACGCGAAATGCAGCGACGAGCAGAACATAACCTTAACCAAAGCCAAAGCCGAAATGAAAACACCCATTCCGAAATTTTTTCGGACAACAGCCATGAACCACAACACAATCATTCCGCACAGCAGCACCAACGACCACCGCAGAACATGAACCCGCAATTTCGCCCAATGCCCAGCCAAAACAACCCGTTCGCAGGATTTTTGGGTGCGCTTTCGGGCAATCCCAACCAGCTTGCAGGAATACTTAACAACTTTGGCATAGGCAAAAGCAGCGGCAGCGACACCCCTGTAAAAAGAATTTTGGATACGCTTCACTTGGACAACGAGCGCATTTTGCTTATCTTCCTTATAATCCTGCTGCTTAATGACGGCGGTGATACAACACTGATTTTGGCATTGTGCTATTTGGTGATTTAATATTCCAACATCCTCCAAAACAAAAACCCTCCATATGCCTTCAGCTTTAGGCAAACGGAGGGTTATTTTATATTACTCATCTTTAACTAATTCAAAGCGATATTCCTGCTGTACATCGGGGTATTTTTCCCTGTCCACCTTGCTCACAAACATTTCGTAAGGGCGGGCGTACACCTTGTTTTCGCCATACTGTGCTTGGTAGATTACCAATGTTTCGTCGGTTTCGGTGTGCTGTGCTACTGCAAGCACCTTGTATGTTAAACCTTTAAAATGGCGGTAGATTTGCCCCTGCTGTACCTTTTGCATATTAACACCCCTTAAACATAATTTCCAAGTTGATATTACCACAAGCGGTTTAAAATTAAAAGCTTTTCACCCTATACGAACAGTAAGCATAAATTTAGTTAGACACCACCCAATAATAACACAAGCAGGAAATGTTAACAGCCAGCAAAACACCATTTGTGCCATAATTTTAAGGTTTATCCCTTGCCTGTTCCTTACAAAGCCTGTACCTGTAACCGCCATTGTTTTTGTGTGCGTAGTGCTTACGGGAAGTCCCAAAAAGGTTGCTGCCATAATGCAGATTAGTCCCGCTATATCCGAAGTCAGACCTCCTGTTTTGTCAAGCGAGGTCATTTTTTCGCCAACTGTTATTATTATTCTTTTTCCGCCCATGAGTGTACCCAATGTAATTGCCGCTGCTGTTATTACTGCTGCTTTGCTCATTGCTATGGGAACAGGCAGTACAGAGTTTATCAGAATAAACATTCCCACAAACTTTAAACCGTCCTGTGCCGAGTGTGCAAAAGCCAACGCAGCAGCCGTAAATACCTGCATATGGTCAAAAAACGATTTTTTCATTACCGCCATATTTTTTTGCATGGCAATCGTTAATGTAACCCCAAGCACAAACCCCAACGGAATTGACACCGCCAAGCCGTACAGTATTTTTACCCAAGCTGCCATGCATACCTTTTCAGCACCGCCAAAAGCCAATGCCGAACCTGTAAGCCCTGCCAACAGTGCATGGCTTTCGCTTGTAGGTATTCCAAACCACCATGCACCACAGGCATAAAAAATAACCGTAAGCATGGCACACAAAAGCAAAACCGCAGTTTCATGCGGTGTGCCGTTTAAATTCACCATACCCGACACCGTATCCGAAACCGATGTCTGAATACGACTCATCACCAATACACCAACAAAGTTAAATACAGCGGCAAGCATTACAGCCTTGCGGTAATCCAGCACCTTAGAGCATACTGCCGACATTATGGCGTTTGGAGCATCTGTCCAGCCGTTTACCGTTATCATTAAAATTTGAGCTGCAAAAAGCAGTAAAACCAAGCTGTCCATAACTTTCCCCCACAAACATAAAAAGCATACGCTAAAGCGTATGCTTTTTGGGGTTTTAACAGTACAGGTTATACTTCAAGTGCCAGCTTGTATATTTCACCTTTTTTAAAGCCTGTTTGTGCTGCTGCTTCCTTGCAGGCTTGTGTTAAGGACATCCCGCCCTCACGCAGCGAAACCGCAAGCTGTACGGCTTCTTCAAGGGTCATTTCGGTTTCTTTTACAGGCTCACCGCCTGCAACCACCAAAACATACTCCCCTTTCGGAGCTTTTTCTTCATACAAAGCTATTGCACCATCAAAGGTTGTGGGGATAATTTCTTCGTAAATCTTCGTAAGCTCACGGCAAAGGGTTATTCCCCTTTCACCACCAAAGGTTTTGCGCATATCCTCCAAGGTAGTTTTAAGCTTGTGCGGAGCTTCGTAAAAAATCATTGTGCGTGTTTCGTTTTTAAGCTGCTCCAAATGCTCGCGTCTGCCGTTTTTTTGTGTAGTCAAAAAGCCTTCGAATGTAAAACGGGATGTAAGCTGCCCCGATACCGCCAAAGCCGAAATAACCGCACTTGGCCCCGGAACAACCTCGGTTTTAATACCGTTTTCAATGCAAAGGCGGATTAAATCCTCGCCCGGGTCGGAAATACAAGGCATTCCCGCATCGGTAACCACTGCACAGCTTTCACCTGCCAAAATTCTGCTTATTATAACCTCGCCCTTTTGGCGCAGGTTGTGCTCATAATAGCTTATCATTGGTTTTTGTATTCCAAAATGGTTGAGCAGTTTCAGCGTTACTCGTGTATCTTCGGCTGCTATAAAATCCACATTTTTTAATGTTTCTATTGCTCTTGGGGACATATCACCAAGGTTTCCTATTGGAGTACCAACCACATACAACTTCGACATTTTTACTGCTCCCTTTTGTTTTACCAATATTTTAAATTACATCTTATTGTACCACAAATACATCTGCCACGCAAAAATAAACAGTATATAAAAAATAACTTTGCATTACTGCAAAGTTATTTTTTGTTTAAATTATAAGTTCAGACTGTTCGGCTTTAACTGTGGTTATATCACGGTAAAAAGCGGCAGTTGCTGCTTCACCGTATGCATAAATTACCCAATACCCAACCCCACTCAAAAAAGCAACAAAAAATGCCATTACAGTATTTTTAGGGTCTGTAATTATCATTTCATCTACAATGCAGGTTTTAACAAGCATCATAATCATCATACAAAGTATTTGCCAGCCCCAAAAGCTGATTTGTAATAAAAACAGTTTCATTTTTTTGCCTTCCATTAAATCTTCCGAATGGCTTATGGCATCGTTTACGCTCATATTTGGATTTTCGTACAGAATGTACGGTGTCATTGCATACGCATAACTTTTAACAATACCGGGTATTACGAAAACAAATGTCCACAGCAGCACATAAAGCATGGTTAAAAGCTTCATTACAAAGCCTTTCCACAAAAGGTTAAGCTGTGAAAACAAATCCTTAACGGATACATGTTTTCCGTCCACTAAATCCAAGTTGTATTTTGCATAACCCAAACTTACCGCACCGCCCATTACAAGCGACAAGATTGACAATATAACACCTATACCTATAAGCAGCAAAAACCATATCAGCAGCATACTTCCTGCAGGAGTATCCAAGTAGTTTGAAATTGCATTTACAACCTCTTCATTTTCTGCATTACTACCATAAACACCGTATATTTTACGATTGTAAAAGAAAACACTTGCCCCCAAAAACATCGCAATAAGTTGTGCCGTAACAGCACTAAACCATTTTCCGTTCAGTTTTTCCAACGCAATGTCTTTATAGCCCGAAATTGACATTTCAACACCTCCAAATTCACAGCATTATCAATATACTACGATAAAATTATACAGCAAATCAAACATAAACGCAATTTCAAAAAAGCCAAGGCGAGTGCATGGTTTGCACTCGCCTTTTTTCTTAAATATACGAAGCTATAATATCGCCCATTTGTGAGCAGGTTGCCTGCTTCATGCCGTCGCACATTATGTCAACGGTACGCCAGCCTGCATCAAGTGCTGCACCAACCGCATCCTCGATTGCCTGTGCTTCGGCAGGCATATCAAACGAATAACGCAGCATCATTGCGGCAGAAAGTATCTGCCCGATTGGGTTTGCAATGTTTTTACCTGCAATATCAGGAGCAGAACCGTGTATTGGCTCATACAAGCCGCGTGTACCCTCACCAAGACTTGCTGACGGAATAAGCCCGATAGAACCTGTTATCATGCTTGCTTCGTCAGAAAGAATGTCACCGAACAGGTTTTCGGTAACCATTACATCAAAACGGCTTGGGTCACGAACAATCTGCATTGCGGTGCTGTCCACCAATGCGTCATCGTACTCAACATCGGGGTATTCGGCAGCAACACGGTGCATAACCTCACGCCACAATCTGGAGCTGTCCAGTACATTTGCTTTGTCTACCGATGTTACTTTTTTACGGCGTTTGCGCGCCATATCAAATGCAACACGGCCAATGCGTTCAATTTCGTGCTCGGAATATTTCATTTCGTCGCTTGCTACCTTTTCACCATTTACAACTTCGGTTTTTCTTTTTCCAAAGTATATACCGCCGATAAGCTCACGAACAACAACAAAATCAATACCTTTGTCGGCAATGTCTTTTCGCAGCGGACAAGCATCGGCAAGCTGAGGTATCATTTTTGCAGGACGAACATTTGCGTAAAGTCCCATTTCACTGCGAATTTTAAGCAGACCTTTTTCACAGCGAAGCTCGGGCGCAACATCATTGAATTTAGGGTCACCAACAGCAGCCAAAAGTACACTGTCGCTTGCAAGACATTGGTCAACGCTTACCTGCGGCATTGGGTGACCATACTTTTCAAGAGCTGCACCACCGCCGTACACCTCGGTATATGTAAACTCGTGGCCGAATTTTTGGGCAACCTTGTTAAGCACCTTGAGTGCTTCCTCCATGATTTCAGGGCCTATTCCGTCCCCGCGTATAACTGCAATATTTTTGTTCATTACGCTTTCTCCTTACTTCAAAGAATTAAGCAATCCGTTTTTCCGTATAATCTCTTTAATGAAATCAGGGAACGGCTGAGCCTGATAGGTTTCGTTTTTAGTAACATTGGTTATTACACCTGTGTCAAAATCAATTGCCACTTCGTCACCTTGTTCTATACCGTCGCAAGCCTGCGGACATTCCAATATTGCAAGCCCGATGTTTATTGAGTTGCGGTAAAAAATTCGTGCAAAGGTTTTTGCAATAACACAGGAAACACCTGCGGTTTTAATTGCTATTGGTGCGTGTTCACGGGAAGAACCGCAGCCAAAGTTATAACCTGCAACAATAATATCGTTTGCTTTTACCTTTTTAACGAATTCCTTGTCGATGTCTTCCATGCAATGCGACGCCAGTTCTTTATGGTCGGCTGTATTAAGGTAACGCGCCGGAATAATAACATCGGTATCGACATTATCGCCGAATTTATGTACAAATCCTTTTGTATTCATAATTTGATCTCCCTACTGTTTTTATAACTGAGAAGGTTCGCAAATTTTTCCCGCAACAGCACTTGCAGCAGCTACTGCCGGACTTGCCAGATAAACCTCGGATTTAACATGACCCATACGGCCTACAAAGTTTCGGTTTGTTGTTGCCACACAGCGTTCACCCTCGGCAAGTATTCCCATGTATCCGCCAAGACATGGACCACAGGTAGGGGTGGAAACAACACAGCCTGCGTTAATGAATATTTCCATGTAACCGCGTTTTACACATTCAAGGTAAATATTCTGTGTTGCAGGAATAATAATGGCACGAACACCTTTTGCAACATGACGGTCTTTAAGTATTTCCGCAGCTGCCTGCATATCGCTTATTCTGCCGTTTGTGCATGAACCAATTACAACTTGGTCAATAACCACTTCTCCTGCTTGGTCAACAGTTTTTGTATTTTCAGGCAGATGCGGGAAAGCAACTGTAGGTTTTATTGCCGAAAGGTCAATGTCTATTACCTTTTCGTATTCGGCATCGGGGTCAGCACTGAACACTTTAAATTCACGGTCAACACGACCTTTTACATATTCCAGTGTAATTTCGTCAACTTCAAAAATACCGTTTTTTGCACCTGCTTCGATTGCCATGTTAGCCATGCTCAAGCGGTCGTCCATGGAAAGACTCTTCAAACCGTCACCGCCGAATTCCATTGACTTGTAAAGCGCACCGTCAACACCAATCATACCGATTATATGCAGAATAACATCTTTACCGCTTACCCATTTTGAAAGCTGACCTGTAAGATTAAATTTTATTGCAGACGGAACCTTGAACCATGCTTCGCCTTTTGCCATACCTGCTGCCATATCGGTACTACCCACACCTGTGGAAAAAGCACCCAACGCACCGTATGTGCAGGTGTGTGAGTCTGCCCCGATAATGCAGTCACCCGGTGCTACAAGGCCTTTTTCGGGGAGCAGCGCGTGTTCAACACCCATTTCACGAACATCGTAAAAGTTTTTAATGTTAAATGCTTTGGCAAAGGTTCGGCACTGTCTGCACTGTTCGGCAGCTTTAATGTCCTTGTTAGGTGCAAAGTGGTCCATTACCATTGAAACTTTGCCTATATCAAAAACCTTGTCAAAACCTGCTTTATTAAATTCATTTATTGCAACGGGCGATGTAATATCATTTCCAAGCACCATATCAAGTTTTGCTGTAATAAGCTGTCCTGCTTTTACCTCACTCAATCCGGCATGTGCAGCCAGAATTTTTTGAGTCATTGTCATTCCCATAGCTCAAGCATTCCTTCCCAAGTATTATTTCATGCGGTTTATTGCACTTACAAGAGCATTTACCGACGCTGCCATAATGTCGTCGTGTGTACCTGCACCCCAGCTTGCTTTGCCATCACCGTATTCAATTCCAACATAAGCAATAGCTTTGGATGATGTACCGGTTGTAAGTGCGTGTTCCTTATAGGTAGTAAGTTTGTATTTATAACCCAGATGCTCCTTCAAGCCGTTGCTCACAGCATCCAAGCGTCCGTTTCCGACACCATTGAACTTCTGTTCTTTGCCGTTAATTTCAACCGTTACTTCAACATGGATGTTGTCGTTTTGTTCGAAACGAACAGCAGTAACATCAAGCGGTGTGAAGTAGTTGATGTATTCCTTTTTGAATATATCCATAACCTCGTTTACCGAAAGTTCTTTGTGCATATGGTCGGATACATTCTTAACCGTATAACCGAAGTCCTCGCGCATTTTTGCAGGCAGGTCATAACCAAAGTGATGTTCCATAATGTAGCCAATGCCACCTTTGCCGGACTGGCTGTTAATGCGGATAACATCGGTTTCGTATTCTCGGCCTACATCACTTGGGTCAATTGGCAGATAAGGCACTGTCCAGTGAGCACATTCTTTTTCCTCACGCCACTTCATACCTTTTGCAATGGCATCCTGATGAGAGCCCGAAAATGCTGCAAATACCAAGCTGCCGCTGTATGGCTGGCGTTCGTAAACATGCATACGGGTAACTTTTTCATAAACCTCAACTGCTTTAGGCATATCGGAAAAATCCAGTTTAGGGTCAATACCGTGAGAATAAAGGTTCATTGCTACGGTAATTATGTCAACATTACCTGTGCGTTCACCGTTTCCAAACAATGTACCTTCTACACGCTGTCCTCCTGCAAGCAGTGCCATTTCGGTATCGGCAACGGCACAGCCGCGGTCGTTGTGAGGATGAATTGAAAGTATAACATTATCACGGTATTTAAGATTATCGCTTATGTATTCTACCTGATTTGCGTAAACATGCGGCATTGAATGAGACACAGTAACAGGCAAATTTATAATTACGGGTTTTTCGGCTGTAGGCTGCCAAATATCAAGCACACTGTTGCATATTTCAAGTGCAAATTCCATTTCGGTGCCTGTAAAGCTTTCGGGAGAATATTCAAATCTGATATCCGACTCAGGATCAGCCTGCTCAAGATATTTTTTACAGCACTCCGCACCAAACTTGGCAAGCTGGATAATTTCTTCATCCGACTTTTTAAACACCTGTGTACGCTGTGCATAGGATGTGGAATTGTACAGATGAACTATCGCCTTTTTAACACCTTTAAGTGAGTCAAATGTCTTTTTGATTATATGTTCCCTTGCCTGAGTAAGCACCTGAACGGTTACATCGTCAGGTATAAGGTTTTGTTCAATCAACGCACGCAGAAAGTTATATTCGGTTTCCGAAGCTGCCGGAAAACCTACTTCAATTTCCTTAAAGCCTATTTTAACCAGATAGTTAAAGAATTCTATTTTTTCTTCAAGGCTCATTGGAATCATCAACGACTGATTACCGTCACGCAAGTCAACACTGCACCAAATTGGAGCTTGCTCCACATGGTCTTTTTGAGCCCACTTCATGGCTGTTTTTGGTGCCTGATAATATTGGATTTTATACTTTTCAAAGTTTTTCATGATTGGTCTCCTTATGTTGTATTAGCGTTCGGTAAAATTCCGCAATATAAAAAAACAGCTCCATCTCATGCATTAAGCAAGAGACGAAAGCTTGCAGCAGCTGTCCGCGGTACCACTCTTGTTGATGTGCAAAGCACACCCACTTTAATCGACATCTTCCGCTTGTGCGGGTAATGTCTTCCCTTTGATAACGGTGGGGCTTCCGTCCCGACTTACCACATAACGCTTCAGCCGAGATGCTCCGAGGCGAGCCGACATTTTTTTGTTTACCGTCTTTCACCTTACGACGGCTCTCTGAAAAACAAAAAGTAAATGTCTGTTCCTCATCACAGCATTTTACCGTTTTAACTTGTTGAATATAATAATTCAATTCGCCACAAATGTCAATACCCAAAATAAAATTTCACGATTTTTTATTTTGAGAAACAAAAATTCGAGGAGAGCCATAAAAACTCTCCTCAAAAAATTCTTAATTTTTGCGTGATTTGCCAAGATATGCAGCTTTTACAGCTTCGTTTTCCAAAAGCTCACGACCGCTGCCGGACAGCGTAATGTTTCCGGTTTCGATAACATAACCAATATCAGCACATTTAAGAGCCTGGTTAGCGTTCTGCTCGATAAGAAGAACTGTCATACCCTGTTTATTAATCTCTTTGATAATATCAAAAATACCCTGTACTACCAATGGTGCCAACCCCAAGGAAGGCTCATCCATCATAAGCAGTTTTGGTTTACACATCAAAGCACGACCTACTGCCAGCATCTGCTGTTCACCGCCGGAAAGCGTACCTGCCATCTGCCAGTGACGCTCTTTAAGGCGTGGGAACAAATCATATATCCAGTTAAGGTCATCATCTAAATCGTCATCACGCATGTATGCACCGATTTTAAGATTTTCCAAAACGGTAAGGTTAGGAAAAACACGGCGTCCCTCAGGTACAAGTGTAAGACCTTTTTCCACAATTTTGTCGGAGCTGAGTCCAACAACCTCTTCACCGCCGAATTTAATGGAACCGCTTTGTGCTTTTACAAGACCTACTGCCGAGCGCAGAATGGTACTTTTACCGGCACCGTTAGCACCAATCAAAGTTACTATCTTTCCTTCGGGAACATCAAAGCTTACATTTTTTACTGCTTGAATACCACCGTAGGATACGCACAAATTTTCAAATTTAAGCATCTTCCTGCACCCCCAGATAAGCATCAATTACTCTTTGGTTGTTCTGAATTTCCTCAGGGGTACCGGAAGCAATCAGCTGACCGAAATCCAATACATAAATTCGGTCGGAAATTTCCATTACCAAATCCATGTGATGTTCAACCATAAATACGCTCAAACCAAACTGGTCTTTAATTCGTTTGATAAACGCTGTAAGTTCGTCGGTTTCCTGTGGGTTCATGCCTGCCGCAGGTTCGTCAAGCAGCAGCAGCTTTGGTTTTGTTGCCAAAGCACGTGCAATTTCCAAATGACGCTGCTGACCATATGGCAGCGAGCTTGCAATTTCGTCCTTAACACCGTCAAGACCAAGGATTTCAAGCAGTTTGAGTGCTTCTTCGCGAGTTTGTTTTTCTTCCTTATAATTAAGGTGAAGAACAGAGCTTAACAAACCTGCTTTTGCACGCATGTGCTGTGCTATCATAACATTTTCCAATACAGTCAGATTTTTGAAGAGTCTGATATTCTGGAATGTTCTTGCAACACCCAATTTTGTAATCTGGTCAGGTGTTGGTTTTTTACGTTTGCTGTATTTTTTCATATCCGGTGCAGCTTTGATTTCATCCATTTTATTAGGATAATTGCACACTATCTGCTCACCGTTAAAATAAACTGCACCGAATGTTGGTGCATACACCCCTGTAATTACGTTAAATGCTGTTGTTTTACCTGCACCGTTAGGTCCGATGAGTGCTACGATTTCGCCTTCGTTAACCTCAATAGAAAGGTTGTTTATAGCAGTAACACCACCAAAACGCATGATAATGTTTTCAGTCTTCAAAACATTTTTTCCACTCATTTGGAGGCACCTCCTTTGGCGGTTTTTGCTTTGCGGCGTTCAAACCAACCGAAAACTCTGTCCCAAGTAAGCTCGGTAGTACCCATAAGACCTTGACTGTAGAACAGTACAACGCCCATGAGCAGCAGCGAGAACACTACCATACGCAGACCCGGACGGAACAGCGGAATTGCAATATTTGCAATTGTGAGTGGCTCGTCAAGGAAGCGCAGCCATTCCAAACCTGCTGTTACAACAAAAGCGGAAATAATTGTACCTGTAATGGAACCCATACCGCCCAAAACAATGATGAGCAGGAAGTTGTAGGTAAGAGTAAAGTAGAACTGTTTTGGGTCTACAGTACCAAGCAGTGCAGCAAACAAGCCGCCGCCGATACCGGACATAAACGCACTAATCATAAAGGACATCATTTTGTGTTTAAACAGATTGATACCCATTGCTTCGGCAGCAATTTCGTCCTCACGAATAGCCTTGAACGCTCTGCCGTAGCTTGAATTGATAAGTGCAGCCATTAAAATTACAACAACAACGGCAACCCCCATGGTCCACCACAGGCTGGAAATTGTAGGAATACCTTTAATACCCAATGCACCGTTTGTTATTGTTTGTGTGTTTGTAAATACGATACGGATAATTTCGGAAAAACCAAGGGTTGCAATCGCAAGGTAGT
>JAFYSU010000001.1 GCA_017559185.1 Oscillospiraceae bacterium | reverse complement strand
TTTACACTGATTTACACCCGACATCTGTGATATAGTTAAAATACAGAAAAACCGAAAAACAAAATAATAATCTTTTTAAAGGACGAATCGTTTCAGCGTTTGTCCTTTTTTTGTACCCAAAAACAGGAAAGGGGGTGAAAATTTTGATTGCAGAAGATAAACCAACGCCGCAAACGCAGGAGCGAGAAGTTAAAGATATGCTTATTGAAGCAGTTCCGATGGCGGTGCAGGCGTTAATTGACATTATTGCTGACAGCGAGGCTGCACCAAACTTACGCATTAAATGTGCGGAGACGGTGCTGGAAAGAGTTTACGGAAAATCCGGACAGCTTTTGGAGACATCGACTCCGCCGCAGATTGAGGTGGTCATGGCAAAAAATTTAAAAAATTTAGCAAAATGAGGTGATAGGATGACGGTAAATGAGCTGCTTGCAAAAGCACTCAAGCTGTTGTTTGAAACGGACGACGGCGAATACAAACAGGTGGCAGCAGGTTTTGCACAGGAGCTAATGCAGGAAACATTTGCAGCAAATAACCTTTTGCGCAAGCAGGCAGGTAAAGAAGAACTTACAGAGCTGCCGATTATTGAAAATCTTGAAAGTGAAATACCGTGGGAACAGCCGCTGCTGCTGACGGCTTTGCCTTACGGCATGGCAAGCAGGATAGTGTATGACGACATGGACATGGACAAGGTTGTTTATTGGCATAACCGGTACATTGAAGCGTTGAGTGAGCTTACATGGAGTTATGCGGAAAGGATAGAGGATATATACCGATGAATAGGATAAGGACTAACTATCCGTCGCCTGCGGCATACAATAAGGAATATAACAAATTTAAAGGTGTGGATATGTCTGCTGACCCTGCGTTGATTGATGAAAGCCGAAGTCCTTGGGCACCGAACCTTATTTCGGATACGGGGGGTAATCCCGAGAAGAGAATGGGGTGGCGGGTACTTGCAGCGGTGGATAAACCTGTTAATGGGATATTCCGTACGGTTTTGGGAGGAAATGAAGATTATTTGGTGCATGGCGGAACAAAGCTGTACAAATGGGACGGCACAGGTGAAGCAGTACTACTTAAAAGCGGCATAGCAAACTCCAAAAGTGCGGCGGTTACAATGGCGGGTAAATGCTGGATATTAACAGGGAGCGAATACCTTTGCTATGACGGCAAGGAGGTCAAAAATGCTGCTGAAGCTGCCTATGTTCCTCTTGTGATAATAGCACGAAAACCAGCGGGTGGGGGGACGGTGTACGAAGATGTGAACCTGATTTGCGGTAAGCAGAAAAATTCGTTTTTGTCGGACGGACAAAGCAAGGAATACAAGCTGACAGCTGAAGAGATAGCAGCGGTAAACGAAGTGACGGTAAACGATGAAGCTGTTACTGCTTATACAGTGGATAAGGAAAAAGGGATTGTGACATTCACCACAGCACCTGCGGTATCCAAGGTAACGGGACAGGACAATGTAATAATAACCTTTACCAAAGATTACGAGGGATATACGCAAAGGATTACAAAGTGCCGCACAATGGTGCAGTTTGGCGACAGACTGTTTGTGACGGGAAATCCCGACAGCGTAAACATGGATTGGCACAGCGGACTTGATGACCCGTCGTATTTTCCTGATTTGGGATATTCGCAGGTGGGAAGTGAAGAAAGCGCAATTATGGGTTACAGGCGTTTGGGTGAGCATTTGGCTGTAATAAAAGAGGACAACAACCAAGACAGTACCGTATTCTTGCGAAGATATGATACATCAAGTGACGGCACAGCAATTTTTGCAGTAACACCGGGCGCTGTTGGGGTTGGTGCAGTTTCGCGTTATGCGTTTGCAAATCTTATGGACGAGCCGCTTTTTTTGGCAAGAACAGGGGTTTACGCAATTACATCAAATGCGATAACAGCGGAAAGGACAATTAAAAACCGCAGTTTTTTTGTGAATGCAGCACTTACCAAGGAAGAAAATCTTGCCGAGGCAGCAGCGTGTGAATGGAACGGATATTACATACTGGCAGTTAATGGCAGATGCTACATTCTAGACGGCAAACAGGCGAAAAGCGGCAAAGGGCAGTACAGCGGGGATTTTTCGTATGAGTGCTACCATTGGGACAACATACCTGCACGGGTAATGCTGGAGCATGAGGGTGCGTTGTTCTTTGGAACGGCGGACGGCAGGCTGTGCCGATTTAATACCGATATACCCGACCGTACCAAATACAACGACAACGGAGAGCCAATAACCGCATGGTGGAGCACCAAGGCTGACGATGACGGCAACTTTATGCAGTACAAAACCATGACCAAACGGGGCAGCGGCGTTATGCTTAAACCTTATGTTCGCTCGGGTGTGCATGTGCTGCTGCGAGGTGACGGGGACACGATAGGTCATGAGATAGGGTACACACCTGTTGATATATTTGATTGGGAGGACATTGATTTTTCCCGCTTTACCTTTGACAGCAACGATGCACCAAGGGTGATACCGTTTAATAAAAAGAAAAAGAAATACCTGACCTTGCAGATAACCGTTAAAAACGATGCCTTAAATGAAGGGTTTGGTGTATACGGAATAATTAAACGCTATGTTACGGGAGGATATAGGAAGTAAGAGTTAAGAGTGAAGAAGTTACCCCTCAACCACCGCAAGAGGTCCCCCTTCTGCGACTCGCTAATGCAAGGGAGCGAAGCGAGTCGAAATTAACTATAACTTATTACTTTAATTGTGG
>JAFYSU010000024.1 GCA_017559185.1 Oscillospiraceae bacterium | reverse complement strand
CGGTGCAAGGGCTGCATATAATGCGGAATTATTGTAAAGAGAGGCGAAACTAATGCTTATATAAGAAATGCTTGATTACAATAAAAAGTTTGTTGAAGAAAAAAGATACGAAAAATATGTGATAAGCAAATATCCGGATAAAAAAATGGCTATACTTTCCTGCATGGATACCCGCCTGACCAAGCTTCTGCCGGCAGCATTGGGGATAAAAAACGGTGATGTTAAGTTTATAAAAAATGCAGGTGGTTCAATAAGCCATCCTTTTGGAAGTGTTATGAGAAGCCTTTTGGTAGCGGTTTATGACCTTGGCGTAGAGGAAATAATGGTTATAGGTCATACAGACTGCGGTGTGCAGCACATGGATTGCGACAAGATGGTTGCAAAGATGAAAGCGCGCGGAATTGACCAAGACCACTTGGATATGATGCGGTACTGCGGAGTAAACTTTGAGTCATGGCTCAGTGGGTTTGATGATGGCGAAAGTGCTGTGCGCGAAGCAGTGGAGCTTATTGCACATCATCCGCTTATTCCAAAGGATGTTGTTGTGCGCGGTTTTATGATGGACTCGCACACCGGCGAGCTTTCGGTTATAGTTTCGGAAGCGGAAAGAAAGAAGTAAAAATAAAGCCTAATCTGCAAAAAAAATAATGCAGATTAGGCTTTTGTTATTTGCAGATATTATCGTTTTCGCTTTTTTCACGCGAGATTTTTGAAAATTCACATCCGCAGTAATCCTGACGATATAATCCATATTCCTGAGAAAGCTCAATAGAGCGTTTAAAACCGTTTTTCTTTTTGAAGTCCGATGGGAGTAATGCAATACCGTACTGCTTAGCAAAGCGTTCACCAATGCTGTTAAGGCGGTGGGCATCCTTGTGAGGACTTATGGTAAGTGTTGTGGTGAAATAATCGGCACCAATGCTGCGGGCAGTAATTGCAGCTTCGTGCAGACGCAGTTTGTAGCAGCGTGTACAGCGTTCGCCGCATTCGGGTTCATTTTCAAAACCTTTTGCAAGCTTGTAAAAGGTTTTGGGGTCGTACTTGCCCTCCAAAAAGCTGACAGGATTTAAAAACGACATTTTTCCGATGAGTGTCTGCTGTTCCTCACAGCGGCGGTAGTATTCTTCGGCAGGGAAGATATTGGGATTATAGTAAAGCAGCGTTATGCGAAAATAACGGCTGAGGTATTCCAAGGTATAGCTGCTGCATGGGGCGCAGCAGCTGTGAAGCAGCAGGTGAGGCGGTGATGAGGGTTCAAGCTTTGCGATAAGCGCATCCAGCTCGCGCTGGTAATTTTTATTCATTACACATTACTCCCCTGTACGGAGATTTTCCTCCTCGTTGAGATAATCGGTCATTTCATATTTAGAGCCCATCAATACAGCAAGAAGTCCCTTGTAAATGTGAGTAGGGCTGTTATATATACGCTCTTTTAATTTCTGACAGTCTTTTTCGGTTGGGATGAACATCTTACAGCTGAAAAGACTGCTTGCGTGGTCCTTTAATTCAAGGGAAAATTCCCAACCGTCCTCAACTTTTGAGTAGTTTATGTCTATTTCATTTTCTATTCTGCGGTAGTGCAAAAACCTGTCGGCTACTTTGTAGCATTTTTCGCGGACGGATTTAGGCAGAGATTTTTCAAATTCCGAAGCCGTTTGCAAACCAAGTTTTCCAAGCAGCATGAAATTGTTTTCATCAAGGGTTATGTGCTTTGCCGACAGCAGTTCGCTTATTGCTGAAGCAAGCTCGAAGTAGTTAACCAGCTCGGTTTCAAGCAGAATTTTTGTGAGTTCCTGCTGTGTAACAGGTTCGCTTAGGTGATTTACCATACAGCAAATAAGAATTTTTATTTCAAAATCGGTAGTCAGGCCACCATGTTCGGTTCCTTCGGTAAATGCTTTGGATGACATTACGACACCTCCAATTCTATATTTATTTTACACCATTTTGTATTGAAACAAAAGTCAAGTAAAGAAAAAGGTAAGCAGGGTGTAATGTTTTATATCACACAAGACAGAATTATATGGTATAATTCAATTACTTGTATCTGCTCGGCTTTGATGTGCGGCAGAATTTGTACCGAAAATTTGGAGAGAATTGTAATGAAGCTTTATTTTTACTATGGGGTAATGGGGTCAAGTAAATCAGCAAATTGCCTTATGACTAAGTTTAATTTTGAAGAGCATGGTCAAAAGGTTGTTTTGATGAAACCAAGCATAGATACCCGAGAAGGTGCGAACATTGTAAAGTCCAGAGCAGGACTTAGTGCACCTGCAAGGCTGATAGACCCGGATGCATCGATAATTGATATGATTAAAGGGGAAAATCCCGATATAATAATGATAGATGAAGCGCAGTTTTTGCAGCCATGGCAGGTTGACGAGCTGCGAGAGCTTGCCGACAACGGAATAAGAGTTTTTTGCTATGGCTTGCGAGCGGATTTTCGCAGCAAGGCATTTCCCGGCAGCTTGCGTTTGTTTGAAGTGTGCGATACCATGCGCGAACTGGTTTCGATGTGCAAGTGCGGTAAAAAAGCAACTATGAATGTTCGCTATGCCGACGGTAAGATAGTGTATGACGGTGAACAGATAGTTATAGGCGGAAGTGAACAGTATACCTCGCTTTGTCATCGCTGTTGGAAGGAAGGTCGTTTATAAACTTTAATTACATAAACAGGAGGAATTTTTATGAACAGCTTTGCAGCACAAATTTACGAAAAACGAATTGAAAAAACAGTTGAAAATTTAAAGAAAAACAACTTTAATGCCTGCTTTGTGAAAAGCAAAGAAGAACTTTTGGAAAAGATAAAACAGATTGTTCCGCAAGGCGGAAGCGTTGCATGGGGTGGTTCGGCAACATTGAAGGAGACCGGTGTTGTTGATATGCTTAAAAACGGTGGCTATGTGTGCTATGACAGAACTCAGCCGGGCATGCCTGCGGACGAATACAAAGAAGTAAGCCTTAAGGCTTTTTCGGCAGATGTATTTTTGGCAGGAACAAATGCAGTAACTGAACAGGGTGAATTGTATAATGTTGATGGAAACGGCAACCGTGTAGCACCAATGATTTATGGCCCTGACAAGGTGATTGTTGTAGTAGGAAAAAATAAAATTGTGCCTGATATTGAAGCAGCAAAGGTAAGAGTACAAAAGCTTGCAGCACCTGCAAACGGTGTGCGTCTTAATACAGGAACACCATGCAGCGTTACAGGTGAGTGTGTTGGTGGTCTTGGCTGCCGTGCGCCGAAAAGAATGTGCTGCACAAGCACAGTTTTTGGTTTTCAGCGTGATACAGAGCGTTTTTATGTATTTATTACCGAAGAAGATTTTGGTTTTTAATTAATAGCTTGTTAGACGGTAAAGGTGCGTTTAGCATCATTTAATTTACTTAGTGTAAAATAATGTGCCTAACTGACTTGCGGTAACGAAAATGGTAGTTTGCATTACAAATCGGGTAAGGATACGGGCTGTGCGGCTCGTGCCTTATCCGATGGCATTTTTTTGCATGGAAAAAAGCTGATACGCTAAAGCTTGTAAAAGCAAAAATAAATTTGAAGTTTTTGGTGAAAATAAAAAAAATTCGGATATTAAAAAACATCAGTACATTTTAGTCGCACTGATGTTTTTTTGTTGGAGTCTGTTTATTTTTTTATGTTGAAGAATGAGGAAATAATTTCCCAATTTTGCGGGAAAGGGCGATTTATGGTCCAATAGCTTACGCCACCCAAGTTATATTTTGCGGCAAGGAGCAGTTTTGAATATATGCTGCGTGCATCTTCAAACCATACAACATGTTGTGAACCGCTTTTGTCGGTATAATAAAAATAGGGTGTTTGTGATTTTTCATCGAACTGTATTTCTGCACCATATTCGGCAGCGATGGCAACAGCACCTGTGTTTGAAATGGTAAGTGCAGCTCTGCCGGAGGTGTAGGGCAGAGTCCAATCATAACCATAGTTTGGAATGCCCATAAAGATTTTTTGTGAAGGTATTTGAGATACGGCATATTTGATAACGCGCTCAACCTGGTCGAGCGGTGCGACAGCCATGGGCGGTCCCATTGAGTATCCCCATTCGTAGGTCATTACGGTTACATGGTCGGCATACTCGCCATGAGCCGAATAGTCATGACCTTCGTAAAGAATTCCTCTTTGAGTGCTGCTTGTTTTGGGAGCGACGGCTGTTGCGAGAACAAAACCGTTTGAACGAAGCTCGGAAGATAAACGAAGAAGAAATGTGTTGTAGGCTTCGCGGTCTTGTGCATAAACATATTCGATGTCCATGTCCACTCCGCCAAGTGAGTATTGCTTTAGAGTATTGACAATGTTTTTTATAAGGTTTGCCTGTGCTGTCATATCGTTTAGAATGGCGTGAGCTGTTTCACTGTTAAATCCACCCGCCGAGTCGAGGTTTGTTACGGCAGCAAGCGGAACAACATTGGCGGAACGGACAGAGGCTGCTGTTTGCGAAAAATTTGGCGGCAGTGTTAAACTGCCGTCGGGAGAAGCTTCAAGGCTGAAGAGGGTAACATAAGAAAGGAAAGGCAAAGCGGTGTTTAGCACGGAAGAAGAAATGTTTGTGAGTGCGTAGCCGTTGGTATAAAGTGTGTAAATTTTTTTGTTTGTAAAGGGTATTTGGATTTTTTGACCGATTGCTATGCTGTTTGGGTCGGAAATTTCGGGATTGGCGGAAAGAATATCAAAAACCGTAACCTTGTATTTTTGTGCAATGGAATATAGTGTATCTCCTGCTGTGGTGATTAATGTTATACGCTCGGTAGGGATAACCAACGATTGACCGGGTACAAGCTTTTCGGGTGATTGCAGTCCGTTTGCGGAAATAATTTCGGCTGGGGATACTTGAAAGAGTGTGGAAATACTGTAGACAGAATCACCGGAGGATACAGTGTAAATAGTCATATTGCAGATGTCCTTTCTGTGTAAAAACAATACGGTTTTGCTTGGCTGTTATCAATACTATGCGAATATATAGCGGAAATTGATATTTATGTTCAATAAATAATAATTAATATCCGTAAAATATGGCAAAGATTGCTTTTTGTTTGATAGTTTTATATAATTACATGTATAGAAGCCGCTGTACGGCAGAATAATCAAAAGGGGTGACGGTATGGTTTACAGTGAAATAATTTTAAAAACAGCTGCAATTGCCATGGCCGTTATTCTTTCGGCTTGTTCGGGTGAGGGTGCGGCAGTAAATGCGGAAAAAGATGCTGTTAATGAAAAAAGCATGGCGAGCATTTCACAGCCAAGCAGTATCGAGATAAATCATGCAGTAAAAGCACCTGCACAGGTACAGGTAATGCCTGTGCGTACGATAGTCAGAACCACAAAAGCGGACGGAAAGACATTTAATTCCAACTCTGCTGCTGCGGTGGATTCTTCGAATATTTCGCAGGGATATGTTATGGTTAAATACACAGGCGATAACCATAAGGTAAAGCTGCAGATTACCGGACCGAACAAAGTAACATATACATACAATTTAAAAAAAGGCGATTATGAAGCGTTCCCACTGACTTCGGGGGATGGAAGCTATACGGTGAATGTATTTGAAAATGTAAAGGGTACTACATATGCACAGGCGTACGGCACTACTGTTAATGTAACCTTGCAAGACCCGCTGCTTCCTTTTTTGCATCCAAGTCAATATGTTAATTACACAGCCGAAACCGAAACCGTTGCAAAAGGTGCGGAGCTTGCGGCAGGTGCTGCTAACGAGCTTGAGATAGTTGAAAGAGTTTTTAACTATGTTTCGGGAAACATAAGCTATGATTATGACAAAGCGGCAACCGTACAGTCGGGATATCTGCCGTCGGTAGACCAGATATTAAACATAAAAAAGGGGATATGCTTTGATTATTCCGCTGTTATGGCAACTATGCTGAGGACTCAGAATATACCCACAAGGCTTGAGGTGGGGTATGTTTCAGACGGAACATACCATGCGTGGATAAGTGTTTACATTAAGGATAAAGGCTGGATTAACGGAATAATACAGTTTGACGGAAACAAGTGGAAACGCATGGACCCTACTTTTATATCTCAAAGCAAGGGCAGCGAAGAAATGTACGATTTTATAGCAGATGAAAAAAATTATACCGTTAAGTATATGTACTGAGCTTGAAAGGAGATTACAGCAGTGGAAAAAGAAATGGGAAAAACTTTGCCTGCGGCGGAGCTTGCGGCTTTTTGTGCACAGCTTTCGATGATACTGCGGTCGGGCATTACATTGGGCGATGGCTTGTCCGTAATGAGTGAGGACAATGAAAATGTGCAGGGGAAAGCTGTTTTGGAAGGCTTGGCTGAAATGGTGGAGCAGGGTGAACCGCTTGCAGAGGCTTTGAAAGCAGCCGGTAAATTCCCGATTTACATGATAGAAATGATACATATTGGTGAACAATCGGGGCAGCTGGATGTTGTAATGGAGTCGCTGTGTGAATATTACGAGCGTGAGGAAAAAATAGTTAAAAGCGTAAGAAGTGCGGTAACATATCCGCTTGTAATGATTTCCATGATGTTTGTTGTTTTGGGTGTGTTGGTGGTAAAAGTACTGCCTGTATTTCGTCTTGTGTTTTTACAGCTTGGCGGTAATGCAGGAATAGTTTCAACCAATGCTATGAAGTTTGGTTCGGTGTTGGGCGGAGCAGCAATGGTTTTTGCAGGGGTTGTTCTTTTGTTTGCGTTGGTGCTTATTGCAATGCGTTCCACAAAATCCGGACAGGAAATAATAAACAAAATAATTGCTCACAGCTTTGCAACAAAAAAACTGTCGGAAAAAATTTCATCGGGAAGGGTGGCATCGGCACTGTCGCTTACACTTTCCAGCGGATTGGATACCGATGAGTCTTTGGAAATGGCACAAAAATTGGTTGAAAGCGAGCAGGTAAGGCATAAGCTTGAAAACTGCCGAAACAGAATTGCACAGGGTGAAACATTTGCCGATGCACTGGTAAGCGAAGGTGTTTTTACCGGACTGTACGGCAGAATGATAGCGGTTGGATTTAGAACAGGGACATCCGACACGGCAATGAAAAAGCTGGCAGAACGCTATGAAGAAGAAATAGACAGCCAGATTGCAGGTATGATTTCGATTATAGAACCAACAATGGTAGCTGTACTTGCTGTTGTGGTAGGTATGATATTGCTTTCCGTTATGCTTCCTTTAATGGGCATAATGACATCTATAGGCGGATAATAAAGAGGAGGAAAGCCGTATGAGTTATTTTATCGGCAAGAAGGAAAAATCCTCGTTACCCAAGCAGGTGCTTTTTGCAGCTGCACTGCTGTGCGTTTTTATGGCAGCGGTAGATTATATTGACTCGACTGCAAAGCAGGAGCAGCTTAATGCAGCAAGGCAGGCTGTGTACAGGGCAGCTGTTCAGTGCTATGCATCGGAGGGGTTTTATCCGCCGACAACGGAATATCTTGAAGAAAAATATGGTCTGATGCTGGATGAGGAAAGCTATATTGTGGACTACCAATGTTTCGCATCCAACATTATGCCGGAAATAACCGTACTGCCGAAAGAGTGATAATAAAAGGAGAAAGCGTGTATGGGCAAGACATATCAGCACAGGGTTGATGTGCTTTTTACGGTATCGCTGTTTGGTGTTTTTGCGGTGTGTGCATTAATGTTGGTGATTACAGGTGCAGGGATATACCAAAAAAATGTAGAGTCACTTACAGCTAATTTTACTGTGCGGACCTCGCTTAACTATGTTGCTGAAAAGGTGCGTCAAAATGACAGCGAGGATGCCATTTTCATAACAGAAAAGGACGGTGTGCAGGCATTGGTGCTTGAACAGCCGATAGGGGATGATACATACCAAACATGGCTGTATCACAGCAATGGTGTTTTGTGTGAGCTGTTTGCAAAAAAAGGTGAACAGCTTAATCTTGAAACAGGACAGGAAATTTTAAAGCTGCATAGCTTTTCAATGAAGGAGAATAGCGGCTTACTTGTTTTTACTGCTGCTGATGAAAATGGAAATAAGGAGTCGATAAAGCTGTATCCCAGATGCGGCTGAAAGGGACGGTGAGACGGCTTGTCGAAAGGAAATAATGCTAAATCGGGAACTTTTTTAATAGAAATGCTCATAGTGATACTGTTTTTTTCGTTGGTATCGGCTTTGTGCATACGCCTTTTTGCGCAAGCAAAGCTTACAACGGTTCAAGGAAACGAGCTTGCGAGTGCTTCGGCTGAATGTCAGACTGCTGCTGAGTGTTTTAAGGCAGCGGGAAATGATGAAGAACTTTTTATTGATTTAATGGGTATGCAGGAGACCGAAGACGGTTATGTTTGCTATTACGATGAAAATTGGGAAAAAGCCGAAGGTGAAACGGAGCGCAGGCTTTGCATAAAGGTTAAGGAAAATGAAGGGATATACACTGCTGATATTGGCGGTTACAGCGGAGAAGATGAAATTTACAAATTAACCGTAAAAAAATACCAACCGCAGGAATGATTATGGAAGGAAGGCACAAGCAGTGAACGAT
>JAFYSU010000023.1 GCA_017559185.1 Oscillospiraceae bacterium | reverse complement strand
GGCGTTAAATGTGTAACAAGCTGCACAGTAACAGGTGTAACAGCTTCCGAAATCTCCTACAAAGCAGTTAACAGAGATAAAACCGAAGTTACCGACACCATTCCTTACGACCTCGTAATCCTTGGCAACAAACCAGTTGCTAACCCATTTGCTGACGTTGAAGCTAAATGTGGCGAGCTGGGCATTCCATGCCATATCGTTGGTGACGCTAAACAGGTTGAATCTGTTCTGTGGGCTGCAAACCAGGCTGCTGACGTTGCTCTGGATGTAATCTAATAGCAATAAAATCAAACAAAGTCACAGTTTGTGATTAGTTAATAAAGGGCGATCCCAAATGGGGTCGCCTTTTTGTGTGGATTTAAAGCTAATGTATTACAAT
This sequence comes from Oscillospiraceae bacterium, assembly GCA_017559185.1. Taxonomy (GTDB): domain Bacteria; phylum Bacillota; class Clostridia; order Oscillospirales; family Ruminococcaceae; genus RGIG7389. The sequence goes on along the minus strand of JAFYSU010000023.1, from coordinate 2,706 downwards.
TATATGTAAAATGCTAAAAATATCTTTTGACTAAAAACATTGACAAAGTAAGGTTTTGTAGGTTAGACTATACATAATTTTAAATGGTTTTTATTAACATTAATTGTGGAATTTATGCGAAATGCGCAATTAAGAAAGTGCGTGGATATTACTGTACCATTACAACGGTTGAACGATTTATGTGCTGTGAGCAAGGTGTTAGCACCAAACAAAACATCATATAAATCATAGTAATAATAAGGACTATATTTGAGAGAAAGGCAGGAAATATTAATGTATGAAAAATTATTGTCCCCTCTGAAAATTAGAGGTGTTGAACTGAGAAACCGTGTTGTTCTGCCGGCAATGATGACTAAAATGACAACTGACGATTATCAGGGGATTGTAAGTGATAAACTGGTAAACTACCATGCTGCAATTGCCAAAGGTGGCTGCGGACTCAATATTACCGAGGTTATTGCAATTCATCCAACAACCCATGGCTATGCTTTTTGTGCGATGTACGAAGAAAAGCATTATGAACCTATTAAAAAGATGATTGATGCTGTTCATGCTAACGGGGGTAAAATGTGCGTACAGCTGTGGCATGGCGGTTTGACAGCTAATGTTATGTTGGATATGCTGCCTGAAGAGATAAAACCACAGCGTCCGAAAATCATGGAAAACGATGTAAACAGTATTCCGTTGGAAATGATTGATGAGATTGTTGCAGCATTCGGTACTGCAGCTCGCAAGGCAGTTAGCTTGGGTGCGGATGTTCTTGAATACCATACCGCACATTTGTATTTGGGACATAGCTTTATGTCCAGAGTATGGAATCAGCGTACAGATGAATACGGCGGTTCTTTGGAAAACCGTGCTCGTTTTGTAAGACGCGTTATTCAGGAAATACGCAAAAATATGCCTGAGGACATGCCGTTGTTCATGCGTATAGATGTGCATGATGATGAGGTTGGCGAACTGGGTATGACCACGGAAGAGGTTGCTCAGATTTTGACTTGGGTACATGAAGATGGTGTTGATGTAGCTGACGTTTCGCGCGGAAACAGCGTTACTATGGCACTGCGTTATGAAGTTCCAACAATGGATACTCCAAACGGCTACAATCTGATGGATGTTAAAGCTTTGAAAGCGCTGCTGCCTCCAACACTGAAAGTTATGGCTGTTGGTCGTATCAACACTGGTGAATTGGCTGAAAAAGCTCTGGAAGATGGTATATGCGACCTTGTAGCAATGGGGCGTGCACAGATTGCTGACCATGATTTCGTGAACAAACACAAAGAAGGCAGAGCCGATGAAATTCGCAGATGTCTGGCTTGCAATAAAGGCTGCTTCGATGCTGTTACAGATAAGAGAATGCCGCATATGCTGTGTACTCGTAACCTTAAAGTTGGTCGTTATGACAGACCTGTGCGCAAGGTTGAAGCCAATGAAGCTAAAACAGTTCTCATTGCAGGCGGCGGCCTTGCAGGGCTTACAGCTGCACAGCTGCTCAAAGCTCGTGGCCACAACCCAATCCTTTGCGAAGCAAAAGGCGAACTGGGCGGTCAGATGAACCTTGCGAAAGCTCTGCCATACAAATATGAATGGGTTAATGTGATTAACTGGGAAATTGAACAAACTAAAAAAGCAGGTGTTGATATTAGACTCAACACACCTGTAACAGCTGAACTTGTTGCCGAAATTAAACCTGACCATGTAATCGTTGCAACCGGTGCATGTGCTCCGGCTCCGGTTTTGGAAGGTGCAGATGCTGCAAAAGTTTGTACATACGAAGATGTTATGACAGGTAAGGTCGCACCAACAGGAAATGTAGTGGTTGTTGGAGGTACAATGTACGGCTGTGAAGCTGCACAGGCGTGTCTGGAAAAAGGCATTAAACCGATAGTTTTGGAATCGGGTCCAATGATAGCTATGGATGCCGGTTGGCTGCGTGGATTCAATTTAATGATTAACCTTCCTACAGCAGGTATTAAATGTGTAAGCAACTGCATAATTACAGGTGTAACAGATTCTGAAATCTCATACAAAGCAGTTAATATGGACAAATCCGAAGTTAGCGGCACAGTTCCGTATGACCTTGTAATTATGGGCAACAAACCGGTTGCAAACCCATTTGCTGATGTAGAAGCTAAATGTGGAGAGTTGGGTATTCCATGCCATGTTGTTGGTGATGCTAAACAGGTTGAATCTGTTCTGTGGGCTGCTAACCAAGCTGCTGATGTTGCTTGGGATGTTATCTAAATATTTTCAAGAAATAGAAAAATTTAATAAGTTATGATTAAATAAAAGGCAATCCATGGGGTTGCCTTTTATTGTTTTACAGATATCATTATCAAAAATATAACAAAGATGAACAAAAAATTAACACGATAATGGGTATTATGTTGAAAATAATAAATTTAATTAAAAAAGTCTTGCACAATTTTGGGATTTTTGGTTTAATAATTATGGTCAACTGTGCCAAGAAAATTGAGAAGGGTACATAAATGGCACGGTGATTTTAATTGACAGCGCCTGAGTGACTGTCAGTGAATATTGGTAATTAATACCAGGCTTTCTTGTAAAGAAAGCACGAAAAATTCTTATAAAGGTTAAAGAAAGGTGGCAAATCCTATGGCTTATGAAAAACTGTTTTCCCCTCTGAAAATTAGAGGCGTTGAACTGAGAAACCGCGTAGTTCTCCCAGCAATGATGACAAAAATG
>JAFYSU010000022.1 GCA_017559185.1 Oscillospiraceae bacterium | reverse complement strand
GCTAATGTAATTGTAGTATGTGATGTGAAGGGAGTGTTTGTGCTATGGTCAGCATTACCTTGACAATATTCAAAAACAACTTGACCGTCTTTAAGAACAAGCACTCCACCTTGAAAATCTCTTGGGATAATATTTTCAAATAATTTCATAAAGATTTCTCCATCAAATTATTATTTATCGTTCAGTTCACTTTATCATATTTTCCTGTTCGCATCAATGTTTGGTGAAATTGCCAGAGTTGAAATTCGTCAGTCCAAAAGGTAAAAGGGAGATTGCAGGCTTTTTATTGCCTTACAGTTGCCAAATTGATATAATAAAAGATAAAGTTAAAACGAAAAATATTGGAGATAAAGTTATGAGCAAGCTTTCTAATATAGGAACAATAAAACAGCTGCTGCAAAAGCATGGATTTACATTTTCAAAGGCGATGGGACAAAACTTTTTGATTAATCCGTCGGTATGTCCAAGAATGGCGGAGGAATGCGGTGCTGCCGAAGGTGTGGGCGTTATTGAAATTGGTGCAGGTATTGGTGTGCTTACCGTTGAGCTTGCACAGCGTGCGGACAAGGTAGTGGTTATAGAACTGGACAAGCGTCTTATGCCGCTTTTGGACGAAACTCTTGCAGACTACGATAACATTAAAATAATAAATGAAGATGTGCTTAAAGTAGACCTTGCAAAGCTTATTGAAGATGAATTTGCAGGAATGGAAGTTGTGGTTTGCGCAAATCTTCCGTACTATATAACCTCGCCTATAATAATGGGTATACTTGAGGCAAGACTTCCAATAAAAGGACTTACCGTAATGGTGCAAAAGGAGGCAGCACAGCGCATATGTGCACCTGCGGCAAGCCGTGAAGCCGGTGCGGTAACACTTGCGGTTCGTTATTACAGTGAGCCCGAAATTTTGTTCCATGTTTCCCGCGGGTCGTTCATGCCTGCACCCGATGTTGATTCGTGTGTTATAAGACTTAATATACTGCCGCAGCCTGCTGTAGATGTAAAAGACGAAAAAATGTTTTTCCGAGTAGTAAGAGGAGCTTTTGCACAGCGCAGAAAAACCTTGAGCAATACGCTTTCTTCCACTATGGGTGTTGGCAAAAGCGAGGTAGCTGCGGTGCTTGAGTCGGCAGGACTTTCGGCAACAGCTCGTGCAGAGGAGCTTACATTGCAGCAGTTCGGCACACTTGCGGATTGCTTTGTTAAATATTTTGAAGACAACGCAAAATAAAAAAAGGAGCTTTTAAATGCTTTTTGAAAATAAGTATTCGTTGGACAGCGAAACATTGTTTGAGTATAGAATGGCTGTAATGAAGCGGGCGCCGTTGTTTAAGTTGTTTTTGCTGCTGGCGGCAGCTGCTATGGCAGGTGCAGTATATAATTTTGCAAAAAACCAGTGTCTGTTTAATGCATGGCTGATATTTGTGGTGGTGTTGGTGGTCGGTTCGATTGTGTACGGTTACCGCAAAGGTGTGAAAAAGAACATCCAAAAAAGCAAAGAAGCAAGCGGAAGTCAAGACCCTGTGCTGACCATTGCGATAGGTGAAAATATTGAAGTTGCGGTAGAAGGAAGCACCGAAAAACAGCACTTTGATTTTACGGAGCTTGTGTTTACTGTCGAAAGCAAGAATTTGTTTGTTATGATGCTGTATAGCGGTTCGGGTGTAATACTTAGAAAAGACTCGTTTATAAGCGGAAATGCAGACGATTTTTCAAAATTTATAAAAGAAAAAGCAAAGCTTGTTTGAGTGTAAAAAGTTGGCTTTAAGGGGAAATGGCTGTTGAACAAAAAGGAATATGTAAACAGATACATAATGACAGAGGAGATTTTATCCGAAGCATACCGAGCAAGCTTTTATGACAGAAAAACAATAAATTTTTGTGCAAAGCTTTTAAGGCTGTTTTTAATAGCGGGTTTGTTCAGTCTTGTTGTTCCGCAAAGTCTTAAAACGGCACAAAGAGTGGTTTTGATAGGTCTTCCGTTGGTGTGGTTTGCAGCAACATGGATTTTGACTGGCATACAGGCAAAAAAATATTCGGCAGATATGCGGGAAAAGTTCGGCGGGCAGCTTCCGCATATTTTGGTTAAGGTTGGAGGCTGTATATCGGTTGAATACCAAAAGGGAAGTGTGACGGAAGTTATAAATTTTTCGCAGGTACAGGATGTTATTCAATCCGAAAATTTATTTATTATAAAACATTTGCAAGGTATGCTTATTTTGCGCAAGTGTGGATTTTCGGCAGGAATAGAACAGCTTTTTTTAACGGATTTCTGTAAAAAATGGTCATATGCAGGGGAGACCGATAATAATGAGTAATAAAGTAATATCGCTTGATGAGCACAGAACCGAAAAAACAGTTATTTTTGAAAACAGGTACTTTATAACATCAAATCTGCTCAGACAGTTTCAGTTAGTGTATCTTTGCAGTCAAACTAAAATTGTGGTGCTGTGGGGATTGTTTATTTTTATGTTTATAATAGGAATTGCCGGCCCGTTTGTTTATCCGCAGGTTAAATGGTATACCGAAGCGGTGCTGCTGTTGGGACCTGTTTTGTGGGCAGTGTCGGTTGCTGTTAAGGTTTACCGAAGCGGTAAGCTTATGGAGGGCAGAGCAAAAATTTTAAACAAGGAAAAAGCCCCCGAAGCTGTGGTTGTTGCAGGAGAAGAGCAATTTACGGTTCATAACCCCGCAGTTTTTGATATCCAGTACATACGCTACGAAAAAATTATACGCCTGCTTAATACCCGAAGTCTTTATGTATTAATGATAAGACCGGGTGTAGCGGTGCTTGTAAAAAGGAACTCGTTTACCAAAGGAACGGATGAGGAGTTCAAGGGATTTATAAACAAAAAATGCGTGAATGCAAAAGGAAAACTTTTTTAAATAAAAAGCTCCTCGATTTTAAAATCGAGGAGTTTTTGTTTAGCTTTTAATTAGCCGAAAAATCTTTTGATTTCGATTTCGCCGTTTTCAACGGAGTCAGAACCGTGGATGATGTTTTCAGCAGTAGAGAAAGCGTAGTCGCCGCGGATAGTGCCAGCGGTAGCTTCTTCAAATTTGGTTGCGCCCATGATGATACGCATACCTTTAACAGCGTTTTCACCTTCAACGATCATGCCGAATACAGGACCGCTTGTCATGTATTCAACGATTTCTGGGAAGAAAGGTTTGTCAGCGATGTGTGCATAATGTTCTTTCAGAATTGCTTCGTTCAAGTTCATCATTTTAGCATCGGTGATACGGTAGCCTTTTCTTTCAATTCTTGCAATAACTTCACCCATCAGACCGCGTTTGATTGCGTCAGGTTTGAGCATGATATAGGTTCTTTCCATAGCCATAGTATTTTACCATCCTTTTCCTTTTAGATGTATAGCGATTTTTAGGGCATAAGCCCTTGCATACAAAACTTATTATAGCAGAAAAAAGGTGTTGTGAATACCCTTGAAATGCATTTTTTGATTAAATTTGAAAATTAAAGGATATAACAGGGCAAAATAAGCAAACTAACCCGAGAAAATAATGAATACAGGAAGTGTAAAAATGCTTGCTTCATGGGAAAAGCTGCCCGATTTTATTAAGTCTGCCGCTGTGAAACAGTATTATGATGTTTTAAGGCAGCGTATTGTGCAGTTGGTGTTTAAGCGTATTGCAGATATAATTTTTTCGGCGGTGCTGTTTGTGGCATTGCTGCCTATAATGCTTGTTTGTGCAGCTGCGGTAAAGTTAAGCTCTGAAGGGGATGTAATATTTAAGCAGCAAAGACTTACCGGATACGGCAGACTGTTTAATGTTTATAAATTCAGAACCATGTACGCAACAGCTGAACATGACCTGCCCATTACAACACATAACGATGACAGGGTAACAGCAGTGGGGCATTTTTTGAGAAAAACACATCTGGACGAACTGCCGCAGTTGTGGAATATATTAAAGGGCGATATGACATTTGTGGGCACAAGACCGGAAGTTCCTTGCTTTGTTGATGAATACAACGCAGAGTGGCTGGCAACGCTTTTGCTGCCTGCGGGGTTAACATCGTGGGCAAGTGTTTTTTTCAGAAATGAAGCAGAGCTGATAAATAAGGCTGAAAATGCGAAAGAAATTTATATGAATGAGATATTACCCCTGAAAATGGAAATGAATTTAAATTATATAAAAAACTTTTCGCTTAAAAATGATGTTGTGATTATATTTGAAACCATAAAAGCAGTTTTAACGGACATATGAATAAACAATCGGCGCACGGCAGAGGGATTAATCCGAGCCGTGCTTTTGTTTTGTAAATTAATTTAGTTACAAAATGTAACCTTTTTAGTTTATCTAACATTTTATATTACGGATTTAGTGAAGAAATGTGAGGGTGTTAAAGAAAAATTAGTGGTTAAAATACGAAAAATTACAGTGTACTGAGCCAAAAAAGACCGTAAAATCCATAAAAAACAACGATTAAACACAAATGCTTCCACAATTGTTAAGTAAAAGTTAATTGTGTTGCAAACTGCTTGCAAAGGTTACAAAACGGTGATATACTCTGGTCACAGCGACGGAATAAGAGTCAAGCAACACCAGTTTGTGCTGTGAAGAAGAGGGGTATCCCGCGGCAGTGAATACCCAACTTCTTCACGGCAGAAAAATCCCTGTTGTGACGCTGACACAGAAAAGGTGACTTGGTGTATCGAGCGCGATACATGAAATTTAAGGAGGAAACACTCTCATGAAAAAAATTATTTCTTCTGCACTTATTTGTGCAATGTTGGCTTCCATGACTGTAACATCCTTTGCTGAGACATCTGTTCTGTCCGATAACAGCGCCACCGTAGCATCCGCGCGTTCCGAAGATTATCTGGCAGATTACACCGACATTAAAATTGAACACACCAAAATTCCTGGTGATGACGCTGTTTACTTCCCTCTTTACATTGAAAAACAGAATGTAAAAGCAGCGGCAGATGTGGAAATGCCTGAAAAAATTTACCTGACAGATGAAGGCACAGATTTGGCAAACGGAAAAATTGATGCGGATGATATTAAGGATTTTGATGAGCTTAAACTTACTGTAAAAATCACATCCGGTCAAAATTATGTTACTGCTACAGACCTTGATGAAATTGATGATGTTGAAGCAGGCGAATTTGACGGAAAATATGCTGTAATTCTTGAGCTTGAAGGTTACCATGAAGTTGATTCCATCAACATCAAAGGTACAGCAAAAATCAGCAAGAAAACAGGTACAAACCTTAGCGAGTACGATTTTAATTATAAAATCGACAATACCAAAAACATGGTAACTGTTAGAGAAAACGAAGTTACAGGCGACAATGTTAAAGGTATTGAAGTGGACGGTGACGAATGTACAATTGATTACAGCGAATTTGAAGGAAATGTTGTAAACTTTAAAAACGGTGTTGAGTACCTGTTCCTTGAAGGTGAATATTTCACATTCGATGTTAAGCTGTCCAATCAGGGTAAACTTGCGCTGAAGATGGATAACGATGTAAACAAAGCTGTATCCAAAAGAGCAGATGCAGATGCTGACCTTACCTTCTTTAACTTCCTTGGCAATCCAACCTTCGACTTTACAGGTACAATGACATTTGTTATGCCTGATGAAGATATGGAATACTTCATTTATAAAATCAACAAAGACAACAGCCTTACACCTATAAATGCAAAGCTTACCGATGACGGTGATGCATACGAGTTCAAAACAAGAACTTTGGGTTCTTATGTAATGTCTGATGTTGAGCTTGAAACCGATGCTCCTGCTGAAGATGAAAACGATGCACCTATCGTTGAAAACGGTACAGCACCTGAAACTAACGGTGTTGTAGACGAAGGCAATAAAAACAACCCAGCAACCGGTGCTGAAGATTTTGTTGGTGCAGCTGCTGCTGTTGCTGCAGTAAGCGCAGTTTGCGCAGGTGCGGTTGTACTTCGCCGTAAAGAAGACTAATATACTTTATCTAACGCAAAAAAACGCCTGTTTGAAACAGGCGTTTTTTGCATATTTTAAATTTCACGGTAGGAAACACTCTTGCAAAGCTCCTCACATTCGGAAAGGAAAGCTTCGTAAAGTTCGATGCCAAAGGTTATGTAGCGTTGATGTTCCTGTTGGGAGCAAAGACGAGCGAACAGCTTGCCAATACTTTCGGTTGAGTGTTCTTCCTTTTCTGCCAACTTATACATTGTGGCACTTCCCAAACCTTTGTAATTGTCATACACAACGGTAAGCTCATCTCGAACAGTATCAAGAAGAACCTGTGTTACATTATCAGAGATAATGCTTGATGGGGAATTAAGCACGGCGCATGTACATGCGGCATGAAGAAAAAGCACCTTGCATTGCAGCATAACCACCGAATCGTCCTGAGCCAGTGCGTGGTTGGAACGGTAGTTTATAACCAATTCGGCAAGGTCTTTGCCAAGGTCTTTGGCAATATCAATATTACCGGACAGCTTGTGCTGCATGTATTCATCAGCATCCTGTTCGGCAACATCTTTTTTGGGATATGTTTTAATTTTTTCACCGCCGAAAATTTTAATGTCGGAATCTTCGGCAAAGCACAGCAGATTTTCCCGAAGGGGATTGGTCTGTGTGTATTGCAGCATAAACAGCATAAATGCCGCAGCGGTTAAGTGAAGTGGGAACATAAACCTGCCCCTTTCCTTTTTTAGTAGTAGGTTGTGATTGAATTAAACCGGCTGTTCCTGTGCAATAGCTGCCAGTGCTTTGGAAAGCTGGTCAGGGCAGGAGGTGGTTTTATTTCCGCAGCGAATTCCTTCAAGGCGAGGAATAACATCTTCAACACGCTGACCCTGAACAAGGGAAGCAATACCTTTAAGGTTGCCGTCACATCCGCCTATAACTTCAAGATTTTGAATAATTCCGTTTTCAACTTCAATTATCATTTGACGGGAGCAAACACCTTTAGGGGAAAAATTGTATGTCATGATTAACATTCCTTTCATTTTTTATGGTTATTTTTTTTCAAAACCTTCACGCATTCGTTTGTAGTACAATGCAAATATGCGTTCAATGTTTTCGTTATCGGTTGTAAAGCTGCCAAGAGGATTTATCTTGCTTGGTACGCTGTAATAACCGTGGAAGTCGGTACCTCCGGTTATTATAAGATTGTCGCGGCGAGCAATATCAAGTATCTGTCGGCGCTGCTCTTCGGAATGGGCAGGATGGTATACTTCGGCACCGTCCAGCCAGCCGTCGCTCGAAAGCTTGTCGAGCAGTTCAATTGAATTATACTCACCGGGATGTGCCATTACGGATATACCGCCGGATTCACGCACAGCACGCACAGCATCATGAATATTAATGTACTGTGTAGGGTAGTAGCAATGTTCTTTTGCACCGGGGCTGAAGTGATGACGATACATTTCGCCGTATATCTGATAATCCAAGCCAAGGTCAAGCAGTGCGTGCATAATGTGGCATTTTTGTACCTGCTCAATTGAACCTGCATGACGAACTACCATTTCTTCGGTTATTGGATGATACTGCTGCATAAGTCTTATGGATTCACGATTTGCATGGCTTCGGCTTTTAAGAAGCTCATCCAACAGTGGGCGGAGTGCTTCGGGGCGAAGCGGAAAATAACAAAGAAGGTGAACCTTGCGTCCTGTATCGGGGTCGTAGCAGGACATTTCCATTCCGGGAATGACCTTAACACCGATTTTTTCGCCCAAAAGAACAGCTTTGGCGGTTCCTCCCATTGTGTCGTGGTCGGTTATTGCAAGACAATCAAGACCGATTTGTTTTGCGTATAAAATTATGTGTTCCAACTGCATGCTGCCATCCGAGTAGTTGGTGTGACAGTGTAAATCGCCTACCATAATACATTCACCGCCTTTTTGCTGCCAAAAACAACATTGATATACATTATATTGTAGCATAACGCTAAAAATTAGTAAATTGTTTGGGATGTAAATTTTATATCCGGTTTGCACTTAAAGCGGTGGGAGTGATATAATAAAAAAGAATTATAAAAAAGTGGTTTAGATGTAAAAACGGAGGAAATATGCCATATAAAGTTTTGTACAGTAATTTTGACGGGATTTTTGCCGTTCCGAATACAGTGGTGGAAAAATACTTGAAGGTGTGTTCACCCACTGCTCTTAAAGTAATATTGCTGCTGCTGCACGATACAAAAAAAGCAGGAGAAATAGACAGCATTTCCGAACAGCTTGGAATAACTACAGCAGACACTGTTGAGGCACTAAATTATTGGGTTCAGGCAGGAATGCTGCAGATGACAAGTGGAGTTCGGAATGTACCGAAAGAAGAGGCTAAAGTCACCCCGCAGCCAATTTGCGAGGAGCAGCCGCAAAACAAGGAAAAAGCACAAAAGGTAATGACGGTGTCATCACGGCCGCCAAGAATATCTCAACAGGAAATGGCACAGCTTGCACGAACCGATGAAAACATTTCAGTGCTTATTTCCGAAATGCAGTCTGCCATGGGAAAAGCGCTTTCACCAATGGAAAGCGAGATTATAGTATCACTTTATACATATGCGGGTGTACCTGTGGATTATATTTTGCTGACTGCTGTTTATTGCAGCGAGCTTGGCAAAAATAATGTTAGATATCTGGAAAAAACAATATACAGCTGGCTTGAACAGGGAATTGATACATACGAAAAGGCGGAACAGCACATTATACGCATAGGTGAAAGTGGAGGCCGTGAAAACATGGTTAAGTCGGCTTTTGGAATTTTTGACCGTGCGTTGAGTGCACAGGAAAAAAAGTTTGTTCAATCATGGTATGATGAACTGGGATACGAGCTGCCAATGATAGCGTTGGCATACAACAAAACAATAGATTCAATTGGAAAGCTTAGTTTTCCGTATATAAACACGATACTTCGCAATTGGCATGCAAAAGGGTTTAAAACTGTGCAGCAGGCACAGGAGGAAAACAAGCCCGCTGCGGCACAATATTCAGCAGAGCGTTCGGCAGCATCAAGCAGCGATTTGGACGAGCTTGAGCAGCTTATAACTCATGGAAGAAGATAAAAAAGTCAGCAGAAAACAGCTTGATATAAGGAGGATAAATTTATGGGATACCCCCGTCATATCTTTCAAAGGGCACAGCAGGAGCTGGCTGAGCGTCGGCAGCGTGCATTTGAACAGGCTGACCGCCGCAAAAACGAAGTGTACTCGGTAATTCCCGAAATCAAGGAGATTGAAAAAAATCTCAGAGCAGCAGGTACAGGAGTTATAAAAGCAGCATTTAGCGAAGGGGTTGACCTTGAAGCTGCCGTAAAGGCTGGAAAGGAAGAAAGCCTGAAGCTGCAAAAACAGCGTATTGAGCTGCTTGAAAAATCGGGGTTTTCATGCGATTACATGAATGTTAAGTTTTCCTGTCCTGAATGTGAGGATAGAGGGTATGTGAATAACCGCAGATGCAGCTGTTTTACACAAATTTTAAAACAGCTTACATACAAGGAATTGGGCAGCGGTTGGGATATACAGCAGTATACAATGAGCTGCTTTGACCTGTCGTACTATTCAAATGAGCCGGATGGTGCATCACAGGTAATTCCCAGAGTGCGCATGAAAGAGATATACGATTACTGTGCCGAATACATAAACAGTTTTTGCGAAAGCTCCGAAAGCTTGCTTTTTATGGGTTCTACCGGACTTGGTAAAACACATCTTTCGCTTGCGATTGCCGAACAGGTAATAAATCGTGGATACGGTGTTTTGTACACATCAGCACAGACAATGGTAAGCAGGCTGGAAAAGGAAAAGTTTCAAAGGTCGTTTGATGACGATGCTGAAGAGCCGTACCGTGAAAGAATTGTTGACTGTGATTTGCTTATAATAGATGATTTGGGAGCCGAGTTTTTAACACAGTTTGCGGTATCGGCAATAAATGATATAATCGACCGAAGACTTGTTTTTGGCAAGCCAACCATAGTAACCACCAATCTTGAAAGAAGCGGAATACAGGAGCGTTACGGTGAAAGACTTTTGTCCAGAGTGTATGGAAGTTACAAGGCTTTTCGCTTTTTCGGAAAAGACATACGCGTTGCCAAAAGACTTAGATAACGATTGCTTTTTTAGATTTATTTACTTATAAAAAATGAAAAGCTCCACTCTTGCCTATACTTGGCAAAGGGGGAGCTTTTTTGTTGTTCAGTTTGAATTATAGTTTTTTGGCAATAACAATAGGCTGATAAAAGCCGGTTTCTTCGGGAAACAGCCATGTAACATTGCGACAGCCGTTTGAAAGCAGCAGGTTTGTTAATTCATCGCGGCGGGTTGCTCTGTATTCACATTCAAACTTGTTTACCTGCAAGGAGGAGGCGTCATCAATAATGTACTGAACAAGCTTGTAGCAGTCATCGTTCCAGTGCCATGTTTGAAAAGACACCCTTTGCCCGTTGGCTGTTTTGTGAATGTAAGGCGGAGAATACGGAGGTTTGTCCGCAAGCAGTGCATCGTAATCACGAATACTTGCAACCAATATACCGTTTGGCGCAATTTGATTTGCTATGCTGTTTACGGCAGCTTCCAATGCACTTTTTGTAAGCATGTGCGGCAGAGCGTTGTCCATGGCGATAACAATGTCGAACTGCTCTGAAAAAGTTTTATTTAATGCACAAAAGTCGGCATATTCAAAGCGAACAGTTACTTTTTCATTGGCTGCTCGTTTTTTTGCTTGTGCAATTTCCGCACGGCTTATATCCGAAGCGGTTATATCATAACCAAGTGCAGCAAGGCCAATGGATTGTGTGCCTATTCCGCAGGCACAATCAAGAATTTTAGCAGTTTTATCAAAACCGTTTTTACGGAAAAGCTTGTCTAAAATTAAAGCTTGCTCGTGTATTTCGGAAGACCAATCAAGAAAAAGCTTGTCATAGTGGTCGGCTAATTTATCGTAAAATGTTTGTGTAATATTCATGTGTATAGCTTCCTTTTAAGATTGTTGAGGTTTGGTTATAATAGCTTAACAGATAATAACTTTAAAATCAATTAAACATCGCCTAATCCGCTTGTACTGCGGGCTGACGGGCTGTTTTATTGACACTGCCGACGGTTTATGCTATACTGACCCTTGTGATTGAATCCTTATTTAATCATGGGGGCGTAGCTCAGCTGGGAGAGTGTCTGACTGGCAGTCAGAAGGTCGAGGGTTCGAGCCCCTTCGTCTCCACCAAGAGTTAAGGAACGCTGTCATGGCGTTCCTTTTTTACTGTTTTGGTAACGATATTTTTGAAAGGAAGTTATTATAATGTTGTATCCATGCCAGAGATTTATGATAGGTCAGGCTAAACAGGAGGGTGCTACATGCACATTCCGTTGTAAATGTGCGGATTTCGAAGCGACTCTTACTGCGAAAGATGGCAATAACAAAGAGATTCCAATGGGAGCTCGCGTACAGATTGTAAAAGAAATTTGTGCAAAAAAATGTCCTGCTATCAAACGCGAAGACAAAAAAGCTAACTAAATTAAACTGTAAAAGACCATTAAGCATTAAAGTGCTTAGTGGTCTTTTTGTTTTTGTTGACAGTTGTGCCGTAATCCTATATAATAAATTTTGTTAATTTTAGTAATAATAAACAGTTTTGTTTTGATGTACGGAAAGGGGCAAGCCGATGAAGCGTGTTATGATAGCGATGAGCGGTGGGGTTGAAAGCTCGGTTGCTGCTGCACTGCTGCTAAAACAAAATTATCAGGTTTGTGGTGTAACAATGCGGTTGTTTGGTGATGAAAGCCTTGCGCTTTACGACCAAGAACGGCTTTCCTTTTCTCGCGAAGATTTGGAAAATGCACGCGAATTGGCACACAGATGTGATTTTAAGCATTATGTGTTTAATTTCAGTTCGGCTTTTCACGGAGAAGTGGTAACCAGATTGACAGATGGATACCTTAAAGGTCTAAATCCCAATCCTTGTATTTTTTGCAACCGTTATATAAAATATGGTGAGCTTCTTCGTCGTGCGGTGCTAATGAAGATGGATTATCTGGCAACAGGTACATACGCAAGAATAGAATATGATGACAACCGCAAGCGTTGGCTTTTGAAAAAAGCTGCGCAAATACAGGCAGACCAAAGCTATATGCTGTATTTTTTGCGTCAGGAGCAGCTTTCGCGTTTGCTGTTCCCTTTGGGTGAACTGAGTCAGGAAGAAATTTTTAAAATGGCAGATGAGCTGCAAGGTGTGAATTCTCAAAAAAAAGACGGAGAATATGTTTGCTTTGTGCGTGACGGTGACTATGCCGGATTTTTGGAAAAGACCATGGGGCTGCATCCGCGCTCGGGTAATTTTACAGACCGTGACGGAAATGTGTTGGGTGAACACAAAGGCTTAATACATTATTCGGTGGGGCAGCGTAAAGGCATAGGAATAAGCTTTGATGAACCCCATTATGTTCTTGAAAAGGACATTTTTTCAAATACCGTTATACTCGGTGAAAAAAAACATCTTTATACCGGTGGAATGACATTGGAGGATGTTAATTTCATTTCGGTTGATAAGCTGGACAAGCCAATGGAGGTTACGGTGAAAAAACGAGTTAAGGGGAAGGAATATCCCGCTATGATTTCACCTTTGGCTAACGGAAAGGTGCAGCTTGAGTTTAAAAAACCGCAAAAAAATGTGCCTGCGGGGCAGGCGTTGGTTTTTTATGACGGTGATACCGTTGTGGGCGGCGGAACAGCAATTTAAAAATCCTCTGATTTTCCCGAAAACAGTTGTGGAAAATCAGAGGATTTTTTGTGTAAACTAAAAACAAAGGCTCTGCCGTTAATACGGCAGAGCCTTTTAAAACTATTTAAGCTTTAAGATGCTATAAAATTAGTGTTCGTAGTGAACGTGCAGCAGTTCATGATTTCTGCCTTTGATAACATTTTCGTACAGGTATTTCATAGCTGGGTTTTCGTTGGATGCTTTCATTGTGTAGGAAGCATCGGAGTTGTACAGACCTTTACCACGAACCTGTTTGAGAGCGTCATCAGCTTTAGGCTGACCAGCACCACCTACGCAGCCTGTTGGGCAAGCCATGATTTCGATGAGGTGGTAGAACAGTTCACCGGATTTAATTTTTGCCATGAATTCAGGCATATTTTT
Organism: Oscillospiraceae bacterium; assembly: GCA_017559185.1. Lineage (GTDB taxonomy): Bacteria > Bacillota > Clostridia > Oscillospirales > Ruminococcaceae > RGIG7389. The sequence continues at coordinate 23,123 of JAFYSU010000022.1, read as the reverse complement.
GAGGCCATGAACAACAGCAATTTTAACATCCAGATCGCCAACTTTAACGGTTGCTTCTTTAACATTGTCAAAGTCACGCAGACCGCAGGTTGTGGACAGCTGAACTGTCTGATCCATTGGAACGTTCAGAACAGTGTTTGCAACGTAACGAACAACAGCTTCTGCTACACCGCCGGTTACACCGAAGATTACAGCACCACCGGAACCGTAGCCGAATGGATCGTCAGCAGCAACATCAGCAAGGTTAGCGAAGTCGATGTCAGCTTCTTTGATGAGTTCGCCGAGTTCAACAACGGTCAGAACAACTTCTGTTACAGGAGCACCGTCGTACATGAATTCGGAACGTTTAGCTTCGTATTTTTTAGCAGTACATGGCATGATAGCACAGGATACTACATCTTCGTTTTTGATCAGTTTGTGATATTCTTTAGTGAATGGGGACTGCATCTGCATTGGGGAACGGCAGGTGGAGATGTTTGGCAGATATTCTGGGTAGTTCTTTTCTGCATAACGAATCCAGCCTGGGCAGCAAGATGTGAACATTGGGAATTTACCGTTTGTTTTAACTCTTTCGAGGAACTCGCCGGTTTCTTCCAGAATTGTCAAGTCAGCACTTACGTTGGTATCGTAAACATAGTCAACGCCAAGTTTTTTCAGTGCAGCAACCATTTTACCGGTAACATCGGTACCTGCTTTAACGCCGAACATTTCACCAAGACCAACACGTGTAGCTGGGGAGAACTGAACAGCAACTTTTTTGCTTGGGTCAGCCAAGAGAGCTTTAAATCTTTCTTTGTCGTTCTGAACTTTGATAGCACCGAACATACACTGGCTTACGCAGTAACCGCAGTTAACACATTTTGCAGGATCAATTTCGTGTTTAACTTTTACAGCACCAACGATAGCGCCTGCAGGACAGTTTCTTGCACATTTGGTACAGCCTTTGCAGACATTTTTGTCAATAGTGATGATGTCGTCGAGAACGCTCATGTTAATAGCCATTTTTACCACCGAACCCTTCTTTTTTAAAAAAATTTCGCTTAAGCTTAGCAGCTTGCGCTTTCAGGTCTGCACACCATGAAACATCGCACACAGCCAAACCTCAACATTATGCTCATAGTTTACCATATAAATTTTGCTTATGTAAAGGAATTGGAGTATAAGGTAAAGTAAAATTGTGAAAAATTATAGTTTGACTGTTGTGCTTAAAATGGTTTTAGTCATTTTGACAGCTGTTTGTTAAAACACAACCAAATGTCTCTCAAATGGACAGTTAATGTCGGATTTTTAACGGAGTTTAATCAAAAATATTTGCCTATTTAGGCTAAATTCAAGGAGGGTACACAACGGATTTTTAGCAATATGTCAATAAATATGTAAAATACGGTGATTTTACGGCTAAATTCATAATTTTTAACACGAGTGATTGTAATGCTGTTTTGAAAGTTGATGGTAAGGGCAAATGTTACACATGAACGGTCGCGCAGAGGATAAAAAATGTTAAAAAACACAAATGGCGTGAAGGGGATAACCGTAAAAATGAGTTAGCAATAAACAACCTGTTTTTTATTTTGTTTCTTTTGCACAAAAGATAAAACTGACAAACCGCCGTTCTCCTGTCACGGAAAGCGGCGGTTTAATTGCTTGGCAAAAATATTAAATTTCTTGAATTACAGGAAGTATCATTGGATTGCGTTTGGTTTTGTTAAACACATAGCGGCTTACTTCTTCTTTTACTTTGTGTTTAAGATTTCCCCATTCGCGAACACCGTTTACACCGCAGTCCTCAAGACTGGCAGCGGATATCATTCTGACTTCCTTCATCATTTCTTCGGCTTCTCGAACATAAACAAATCCACGGGAGATTATATCAGGACCCGACACTACTTTGCCTGTTTCGGAGTCGATGGTTGCAACAATTACAATAAGTCCGTCTTCGGCAAGATGCTTGCGGTCACGCAACACAATGCTGCCTACATCGCCCACGCCCAAACCGTCAACCAAAACGCGTCCTGCAACAACCGGCTCACCGTACTTCATTTCCACTCCGTCGGTTTCAATAGGAATACCAATGGTAGGCAGGAATACATTTTCAAAAGGTATGCCAAGTCCTGTTGCTATGTTGCGCTGTGCTTTAAGGTGTTTGAATTCACCATGTACCGGGATTACAAACTTGGGTCGTGTAAGGCTCATCATCAAGCGCATTTCGTCTTGGAAGCCGTGTCCCGAAACATGAACCTGATAAGCTTTTTCGTAAATAACCTCAGCACCCAGCTTCATAAGCTCGTTAACTACTCTGTTTACAAGTTTTTCGTTGCCGGGAATAGGACGAGCAGAAAAGATTATAAGGTCATTTGGTGTTACGGCAAGCTTGCGGTGGTCGCCTGTTGCCATTCTTGCCAATGCGGACATGGGTTCACCCTGACTTCCGGTGGTAATTATAACCAACTGATTATCGGCATAATTTCGTATCATGTCGATATTTATTAAGGTATCCTTTGGAATGTCAAGATAACCAAGCTCCTGAGCCTTTTCAACATTGTTTTCCATGCTGCGGCCCGATACGGCAACCTTTCTGCCAAATCTGTGAGCGTAGTGAATTATCTGCTGCAGGCGGTCGATGTTTGATGCAAAGGTCGCAACTATTATGCGTTTATTTATTGCGCGTTGGAACAAAAATTCAAAAGACCTTCCAACCGAACGCTCGCTTGCGCAGCTTCCGGGAGAGTCGGCATTGGTGGAGTCGGGAAGGAGTGCCAAAACGCCCTTGCTTCCCAGTTCGCCAAAGCGTGCAAGGTCAATAACCTCGCCTTGAATTGGTGTGTAGTCAACCTTAAAGTCGCCTGTTTGGATTATTACACCGGCAGGGGTGTTTATTGCAAAACCGCAGGCATCGGGAATGGAATGGTTAACATTAATGAACTCAACGGACATACATCCGGCTTTAATAACCTGTCCTGATTTTACAACATTAAGCTGAACCTTACTGCTGAGTCCATGCTCTTTCAGCTTGCCTTGAATAAGACCGACTGTCAACTTGGTTGCATAAACAGGGATGTTTATCTGTTTAAGAAGAAAAGCCAAGCTTCCAATATGGTCTTCGTGACCATGGGTTATAAAAATGCCGCGTACCTTGTCTTGATTTTTCAAAATATAGGAAAAATCAGGAATAACAAGGTCAACACCAAGCATATCTTCATCGGGGAATGCAAGACCGCAGTCCACGATTACCATGTCGTTACCACATTCGTAAACGGTGCAGTTTTTACCGATTTCGCCAACACCACCCAATGGTATTATGCGAACGGTAGGTTTGCGGGAAGGCTTGCGGGTTCTGCCGCCGCCGCGACGAGTACGCGGTTTAGCCGAGCTTTTTTCGCTGTCGGCAGCTTCAGCCGAGAATGTTGCTTTTTTCTCTTTTGCGGTTGCTTCTCCCTGAGAAGCTGCACGGCGGGTGCGTGCAGCGGACTGACGGCGTCTTGATTGATTGGGAGTTGGGGTTACAGTTTCGCTTTCAGCAGCTTCCACAATGATTTTGTCAAATAGTTTGCCTGCGTCTTTTTCGGAAAAAGACGGTTTTTTTGTTGTTTTCTTATTGTTTTCAGACACGTCTTGATACCTCCGTTTGGTCTGATTGGAAATATCAACCCACAAAAACTACACTATATAAAGAAGAAAAATAAATATGACCCCAAAAAACACAACGACAATGAAAGCCTGTTTTTCCTGAAAGTTGAAAACAAGTGTGAAAAGGATGTGTTTTTTGCAGTTCGGCAAGCTGAATTGCTTCGCAAAGACCTTTAACGGAAGGCTTACAGATATGCGAAACCAAACACAAGCCGAACAGGTCAACATTGAAAGTATCGGCGGTCTATAGCGTTCCAACGGCCGAACATGGGTTGACATTCGTTTTAATATGTTAGTTTTATATACACAGAATAAATTCTGTTTGTATCCTAATATTCAAGCTGCCCCAACGCTTGAGGGTTACGGGCAAGGCAATCAACATTCATTTTAATTTTACCGATGCAATGAATGTTAAAAACACTAAATCAAAATAATTGTATATTGAATTATACTCTGTGTCAAGATGAAATGTAAATAAATGGAAATTATAATTTTGAAGATATATGCAATTTGAGTATAGTCATTTTAAGCGGTTTTAATACAATATTTAATGTTTATATGCTGCTTTGTGATTTAGCCGCTTCATGATATAATAAATAAAAAATACAAAACTATACACAGATTGTTAAATGTCCTGTGATAATATACAGGGTATATTGAACTATAAACAAAGGAAAGGTTTATACAATGGAAACACTTAAAAAAGTTGAAATGTACAGTGACGGGGCATGCTCCGGTAATCCGGGCCCCGGTGGTTATGGAGTTATTTTAAGATATAAAGGAAAAGAAAAGGAAATAAGCGGAGGTGCTGCCGATACCACCAACAACCGAATGGAGTTGATGGGAGTTATTGCAGGATTGGAGGCATTAAAAGAGCCATGCCATGTAACCGTATGCACTGACAGTCAGTATGTTGTAAACGGAATTACAAAGGGATGGGCAGAATCTTGGAAAGCGAATAACTGGATTAAAAAGGATAAAAAACCTGCATTAAACAGTGATTTGTGGGACAGGCTGCTTAATGAGATACATCGCCACAAGGTTGAATTTGTGTGGATAAAAGGGCATGCGGGACATCCCGAAAACGAACGCTGCGACCAGCTGGCAGTTGCCCAAAGTGAGCATTACAAAAAAATGTAATGTTTTGCAATGAAGTGTAAAGGAGTTGAAAAGGTATGCTGCAGGGAGCAGGAAAAAGTGTGTTGGTTGCTTTAAGCGGAGGGGTGGACTCGTCCACTTGTGTGCATCTTCTTAAAAGTCAGGGATATCATGTTGAAGCGGTTGTAATGGAATTTTCTGCGGAGCATGCACAGGCGGTAAACGATGCAAAAATCGTTGCCGATTCACTTGGGATAAAGCTGCATGTTGTTCGCTGTCATGAAGAATTTAAAAAGAATGTGGTGGACTACTTTGCTATGGATTACTTAAGCGGAAGAACTCCAAATCCGTGTATAGTGTGCAATCCGACCACAAAGTTTGAACAGCTTAACAAAAGACGCGTGGAGCTTGGCTTTGACTTTATGGCAACAGGGCATTATGCGGATGTTGTTTGGCTTGATACAGAAGATGGTAAAAGTGCATTTTTGAAAAAAGCCGAGCTTACAGGTAAGGACCAAAGCTACATGCTTTACAGGCTTTCGCAGGAAGTTTTGGCACATATGATATTTCCGCTGAACACCTTTGAAAAAACAAAGGTAAGAGAGATAGCACAGCAGGCGGGCATACCAACAGCAAATAAACCCGACAGCCAAGAGGTTTGCTTTATTCCCGATAATGATTATGCCAACTTTATAACCTGTAATTACGGCAAAAGCAAAAAGGGGCGTTTTATCTCTCCCGATGGGGCGGATGTGGGTGCAAATGAAGGGATACTCAACTATACAATAGGTCAGCGTAAAGGCTTGGGTATAGCACTGGGGTATCCTGTGTTTGTTAAAAAGATTGATGCACAAAGCGGTAATGTTTATTTGGGAAGAAAAGGCGAAGAATATTCCCAAGGGGTTACATTAACAGGCTGTGTAATGACAAATCATCCAATTGTGAAAAAAGGTGAGTTTGAAGCAGGTGTAAAAATACGCAGTATGGCAAAGGAAGCACCTGTTAAGGTGAAAAAACTTGATAAAGACGAATGGCAGATAATTTTTAACGAGCCGCAGCGTGCAGCAGCACCCGGACAAAGCTGTGTTATTTATTCGGATGACATAGTAGTTGGCGGTGGATTTATTAAAGAAGCGTTTTGACAAAACAAAAACCCTCGCAGCTTTCTGCGAGGGTTTAAACATTTTATTTTAGTTTTTTGGAACGGATTCCCAGTCTTTAAGGAACTGCTGAATTCCGGAAGTTGTGAGTGGATGACCGATGCACTGCATGAGTGTTTTGTAAGGAACGGTAGCAATGTGGCAGCCTGCTTTAGCAGCTTCAATGAGGTGGATAGGATTGCGAACACTTGCAGCGATGATTTCGGTTTCAATGCCTTGAACATCGAAAATTTGAGCGATATCTTCGATAAGAACGATGCCCGGAGTGCCGATGTCGTCCAAACGACCGAGGAATGGGCTTACATATGTAGCGCCTGCTTTAGCTGCAAGCAGAGCCTGTGCAGCGGAGAAAATCAAGGTAACATTGGTTTTGATACCCAGTGCTGTGAGCTGTTTAACCGCTTTAAGACCTTCTGCACACATTGGAATTTTAATTACAATGTTTTTGTGGATTTTAACAAGTTCCTTTGCTTCGGCAACCATTTTATCTGCTTCAAGGGAGATAACTTCCGCAGAAATTGGTCCGTCAACAATTTCGGTGATTTCTTTTACAACTTCTTTGAAGTCACGGCCTTCTTTTGCGATAAGGCTTGGGTTGGTTGTAACCCCGCAGATAACGCCCAGGTCGTTAGCTTCTTTAATATGTTCGGTATTGGCGGTGTCAATAAACAGCTTCATTGGGAACACACTCCTTTTTATGGTTAAAAAATAGTACAAAATTTGCGGTACGGCTTTGGCGGTGTGCCGAAAACCGTTTAATGAATTATATCATAAATACAGTGTGATGTAAATTTGTGAACTGTATATAATATAAAAATCAAAGTTTACAAATTTGTATTGAATAGGTTAAATTAGTTTATTATAATAAATTTAAAAGGAAGATTTTTCAGTGCAAGGAGGAATGCCGAATGGCATACACTGTAAGCCTGGTTGAAGGAAGTGTGGATTTCACTGCGCTTCCAATAGTAAAAATTACGGAATATCCTTTTGAAAAAGGGATATATCGTCCGTATGCACATGGGGCGGCATGTATTTCGGATGGCTGGCTGTGGGTAAGGATGCTGGCATTCGAGGCAATTTCCATTGAAAACAGCAAAATCGCAGCAGCATTTAGCCTGCCCGAAAGTAAAAAGTTGTTAGTGATACAAGCAGACGAAACTTCGGGTAGTGCGGTTTGCAGGAATGAAAACGGTGAGGAAACTGCCGTTTGTGCCGAATACCGATTTTTCAAGGGTGAGGACCTTCAAGGGAAATATTGGGGAGTTCAGGCAAGAATAAAGCTTGATGATATTGCCGATGTACTGCCTAAAGAAAAGCTGAAAGCAGGTGCATGTATTTACGGCAATTACTTTAAAGTTTGCGAAACAAAGCCGTATGTACATTACGGAAGTGCTTTTCCGTATGCTTTTGACAAAACGCAGCTGAACGAGCAAAACGGCATGGCAGAATTTGTGATTGCCGATTATTGATAATATCATAGGAAAAATTAGAACGGAGGAAGAAAAATGAAAACAGTAAGACTTATTATCGGGCTTGTGGTTATGGCAGGTACACTGCTTATGGGAGGCGTTATTGTTAAGATGCTTAAGGACTACAACGATAACAAATACACTTCCGCGTATGATTGGAATGACGATATGCCATTTTAATGGTTAAGAAAAAAGAACTCCGTTTCGGAGTTCTTTTTTTGCAATAAAGCCTACAGCCGCCAACAAAGCGATTTTTATTTTTCAAATTGCGACATACAAGCTTTTATTTCAAATGGCTTTCCGTTATAATTAACATAATACCAATGTTTTGGCAGTTTGATGTAAAGGAATGAATTTTTATGAGTTATCTGCAAAAGCAGTTCCCAATATTGGATACCAAGTGCCTTGCAAAGGATATTCACGAGCTTGTAGTGTCCTGCCCCGAAATTGCATCTCAGGCAATAGCGGGACAGTTTGTGAACATCCGTACATCACACACACTTCGCAGACCAATTTCTATTTGCGGAATTGATGCTGAAAAAGGCACAATTCGCCTTGTGGTAAAAGCACAGGGAAAAGGTACTGACGAGATATGCCGCATGCGTCCGGGTGACACAATTGACCTGCTTGGTCCTTTGGGCAACGGATTTGATGTGAAAAATTCCAATCTTAAAGCGGTTGTTGTCGGAGGTGGCATTGGTGCTGCTCCAATGTACGGTGTGGCAAGTGTTTACGGAAAAAACTGTGCTGCAATTCTTGGTTTTCGTGACAGTGCCGATGTAATTTTGGAAAAAGATTTTCAGGCACTCGGCTGTGAATTGCTTATCTGTACCGACAACGGAACTCGCGGTTTCCATGGCTTTACAACACAAATGCTTGAAAACTACCTTAAAGAAAATCATGTAGACATAATTCATACATGCGGCCCTAAACCAATGATGAAGGGTGTTAAAGACATTGCCGAAAAATACGGTGTACGCTGCCAAATTTCAATGGACGAACGCATGGCGTGCGGTATTGGGGCATGTCTTGGCTGTGCATGCAAAACAAAAAAAGAGGACGGAAGCTCCACATACAGCCATGTGTGCAAGCATGGACCTGTGTTTGAAGCACAGCAGCTCGATTTTGATTAAGGAGGGGTAAACAATGGCTGATATGCAGGTGAATTTGGCAGGTGTTTCCTTTAAAAACCCTGTTATTACCGCTTCGGGATGCTTTGGTTTTGGTCGAGAATTTGCCAAGCTGTATCCTTTGGAAAAGCTTGGAGGCATATCCCTTAAAGGTATGACACTTCATGAGCGTTTGGGTAACCCACCACCGCGAATTGCGGAAACACCATCGGGTATGCTTAACAGTGTTGGACTGCAAAATCCGGGAGTAGAGGCTTTTATTGAAAACGACCTACCATGGCTTAAGGAGCAAAACACAGTTCTTATTGCAAATATTGCAGGAAGCTGTGTGGAAGATTACTGCGAAATGGCGCAAAGAATAAGCGAAACTGATGTTGATATGATAGAGCTGAATATTTCCTGTCCAAATGTTAAACAGGGTGGGGTTGCATTCGGCACATCTCCCGAAGGTGCTGCAAGCGTGGTGCGTGAAGTACGCAAACATGCAAAAAAACCGCTTATCGTAAAGCTTTCGCCAAATGTTGCGGATATAGCTGCAATTGCAAAGGCAGTTGAAGCTGAAGGTGCCGATGCTGTATCGCTTATAAACACATTGCTTGGCATGAGAATAGACATTAAAACCCGTCGTCCAATACTGCGCAATAATACAGGCGGTTTGTCGGGTCCGGCAGTATTCCCTGTAGCGGTTAGAATGGTATGGCAGGCTGCCAATGCTGTTAATATTCCTGTAATAGGTCTTGGCGGTATTGAAAAAGCCGAAGATGCTATTGAAATGATGATGGCAGGGGCTTCGGCTGTGCAGGTGGGTGCAGCAATGTTTTACGACCCTTATGCACCGGTAAAAATTGCCGAAGGCATTGAGCAGTGGATGAATGACAACGGTGTAAAAAACATTTCGGAAATTGTTGGTACAGTAAAACCGTGGTAAGCGGAGGAAAATGATGACAGAAATATATTTAATTCGTCATGGCGTTACTGACAACAACATAAACGGTGTATTCCAAGGTTTAACCGATGCCGAGCTAAACGAACAGGGGTTAAAGCAGGCTGAATGTTTGGGTGAACGCTTTCGTAATATTCATGTGGACAAAATATATTCAAGTCCGCTTAAAAGAGCTGTGCAGACAGCACAGGGAGCTAACCTGTACAAGCAGCTTCCCATAATCCCTTGCGATGGGGTTATCGAGGTAAACGGCGGTGACATGGAAGGCAAAAGCATGGAGGAAAACATGCGCCTTTTTGCAGATGTTATCGACAATATGCGTAATGCTCCCGCAAAATTTAAAGCACCAAACGGGGAGTCCATGCTTGAAGTATACGACCGAGTAAGCAGGGCAATGACAGAGCTGGCTCGTGAAAATGACGGAAAAACCATCATTGTAGTTTCGCACGGGTGTGCAATAAGAACCTTTATGCATTATGTTACGGGAAAACCTGCCGACCAGATGGGAAAAGGTTCTGTTCAGAATACATCGGTGAGCAAATTCTTGTACGACAGCGAAAAGGATAGTTTTTCGGCGGTATACTGCGATGATATTTCACACCTGCCGGAAGAGCTTAAAAACCATTCGGTGAAATTTTATATGACGGCGGAGGAAAATAAATGATAATTCTTGCGGTTGACTACGGTGATGCACGAACAGGGCTTGCTGTTTGCGACAAGCACGAAATGCTTGCATCACCTGTCGAAGTAGTGCATCAGTATAATAAGGATAAGGTAATTGCAAGGATAGCAGAAGTTGCCGCAGAGTACAGGGCCGAGCGAATTGTTGTGGGAAATCCCATAAACATGAACGGAACACAGGGGCCACGCTCGGAACTGTGTACAGAATTTGCAAAAAATCTTGAACAAACTGTGGGTATACCCGTTGTTTTGTGGGATGAACGAAGCACAACCGTTTCGGCACATAATTACCTTAATGTTACCGACACCAGAGGTAAAAAACGCAAAAATGTTGTTGATGCCGTTGCAGCAACAATAATTTTGGAAAATTACCTCCAGTACAGAAAAAACAATAAAGAAGAATAAAAAACGCTCCGTACAAATTGAAATGATTGTACGGAGCGTAAATTTATGCGCATGGTTTACTTTAAGTGTGTGAATTAAGCTTTGAAATTATTTGGTTTACGGTATCGTAAAGGTCGCCGTTATTTGGTATGGAAAACTTGGCAGCTTTACGGTACAAGGAACTGCGTTGATTAAAAATTTCCTCAAGCTGCTGCATTGTGTTTTTTACCACCAAAGGGCGGTCGGAATTTTTAATGCGTTCATAGCAGGCGGGAAAATCAAGGTCAAGGTGTATTACAAGTGATTCGCTGCCGCGGTATAGTTCGGCATTTCGTTCGACAGTCATAAGCTGACCGCCGGTTGAAATAATACAGTTTTTTTTGTCGGCAAGGAGTTTGGCTGCATGGTGCTCCATTTCACGGAACGAGGCTTCGCCTTTTGCGGCAAAAATTTGCGGGATGGACATATTTTGTTGGGCTTCAATAAATTCGTCGGTGTCAATAAGCTCCCAACCCAGTTTTTCAGAAAGTGCTTTGCCTACAGTGGATTTTCCGCTTCCCATAAATCCGCAAAGAACAATTCTTTCAATCATTTTTCCAAGTCCTCCCTGCTTTGGTTTTTCATACGACAAATATACCCCAAGTTTTAACAGAATGTCAATCTTTTAAGGGTTGTGATATATGACAGGAAAATATTTGTGTTTGGGGTATTGATAATTTTAAAAAAATCATATATGATAATCAGCATAAGGACAGAAGACCCTTCGAAATCGGCAGGCTGAATTGTCAGCGTAATTTGTTTTGCCGTCTTATTTTATTAAATAATAGGAGGATACTATGGATACTTTTGAAAAAGTAAAAGCAATTTTGTGTGAACAGCTGGATCTTGATGAGTCTCAGGTAACAATGAATGCAGAAGTTATTAATGATTTGGGTGCAGATTCTTTGGATATTGTTGACTTGGTAATGACACTTGAAGATGAATTTGATACCGAAGTACCTGATGAAGAAATTGAAACTCTTAAAACTGTTGGCGACATTGTAAAATATGTCGAAGACCACCTGTAAAATAGCAAACGAGCTGATAAAAACGGATTTCTCGGTGCGGGAAATCCGTTTTTTGTACGGATGTAATATAAGTTGTTGGTTTTCAAACTTGGTGGTGGTGTGATTTTGTGCTACTATAAACGAAATAGATACGCGCGAAATTAGTATAATTAATTTCAAGGAAACAATTAAATATGTATCAGTTCAAATTCTGTTAGTAAGTGCAAAGGTTGTAGTTAAGGGTGATGAAAGAAAATGCGCATATATAATATTATGGATTTGTTTGCAGGAGTAGGAGGTTTAAGTTATGGTTTTTCTAAACTTCCAGAGTTTAATATTATTGCTGCAAATGAAATTGAAAAAGATATCTCTATTGCATATACATTAAATCATCCAGAAGTAAAAATGTTAAATTGCGATATTACGGATATTACAAGAGAAATACTGGATGAAGTATTGGAAGGGAAAAAAATTGATATAGTTGTTGGTGGTCCTCCATGCCAATCATACTCTACCTTGGGAAAACGCCAGATTGATGACCGAGCTAATCTGTTTATGCAATACAAAAGAATTTTGGAAATTTTGCAACCCAGAGCATTTGTCTTTGAAAATGTAGTTGGAATTTTGAGCATGGATAAAGGAAGGCTATTCAAGCAAATACAAGCAGAGTTTGAAAATTTGGGATATTTTTTGAAGTACAAGGTACTAAATGCTGTTGATTATGGTGTTCCACAACAGAGAGAACGAGTAATTTTAGTTGGAATTAAAGGCAAAAATAATTATGAGTATCCAGCACCTACTCATGGCGAAGAGTTAAAACCTTATGTTAAATTAAAAGATGCTATCGGAGATTTACCAATCTTAAAAAGTGGGCAATCAAGCAATGTTTATGCTCACGGTGTAAACAATGATTTCCTTGAATTTGTTAGAGCCGACGGTGCTAATGAAGTATCTGAACATACAGCACCTAAAAACGGTGAACACTTAATTAAAATTATGGAAGCACTTAAAGATGGTCAGTCTAAAAATGACTTGCCTGAAGATATTAGACCAAAGAGTGGATACGGTAACACTTATGCAAAACTATGGTGGGAACGCCCGTCTACAACAATAACCCGTAATTTTGCGTGCCCATCGTCTTCAAGATGTATTCATCCAAGAGATTCCAGAGCTATGTCTATTCGTGAGGGGGCTCGTTTGCAGAGTTTTCCAGACAATTACAAGTTTTATGGTTCGGATGGAATGAAGCGACTTGAGATTGGGAATGCGGTTCCGCCTTTACTTTCAACCGCGATTGCCAAGCAGATGTTAAAAGCAATGGAAGAGTATTTATAAAAAAAGAGGCTGGAAAAATTCCAGCCTCTTTTTTATAAATGGAGTTTAATTGCCTCTGTGATATTATGTGAGGTTGTATCGTTCATCATTTCGTTAGTAATCTTAATTTGATATACAGGTTTTCCACCGTAATGGTCATGAGACTGGATGAAACGAGCAGGTATTGGCTTAACAAAATCAAACAATGCAAATTTTTTGGTTGTGGTGGACACTGCAAGTAATAATGATTGTTCTTTAGTTAAACTTTTGTATTTACTGTCTCTTAAATCCAGCACCCCATTTCGTACCCAGTAATCAGTGTAACTATTCATTAGCTCAAGTTTCCTAGAATTACCATTGTACGAAACAATAAAATCACTTGATGTAGATGTTCTGACATTTGCAAGTATTTTTCGGTTTTTGTCTGCGCCGTTAAGTTTGGCATTCAGACCATTACTGTTGAGAACCTGAAGAAAACTATCCTCAACCAACCAAGAAGCAACTATATCTTGTGCGTATTGCAAGGGTGGTCTATTGTCGCGATGGTGGTAACAAGATTGAATATTTTTTAATGTTGTTGGAAATAATTTTTCAAGTGAATGGAGGTCCCCCTCTAAAATAAGTAAATTGTCTTGTTCATAATCAAGATTGCGTGCCACTTCAACAAGTGATTTTTTGAAAAAATTTTGTAAACCTGTGTAAGCTCCCATTATATGCACTCTCCTAACAAAGTATATATTTTATCGAAACTATGGTGAAACTGTAGTTGTCTCTGATGCCACTGAACAAACCCAAATGGAAGTTGAATGGTAGTGCCGCCATAAGCAGAACCATAATAAGTTTCTTTGTGTGAATTTGCTTGTACTGCTTTGCAAACATCTTCAATAAGAAAAATATCGTCTGCGTCATTTTCACCAAGAAGATTTATATACCAAACAAAATCCGACCATTCATTACGATTTTGCACAGCACCCATGGAGAATGAAAGTTTAGCAAGTTCGTAGGCATTATTGGTAAACCACTGTAACAGCACAGTATAAAGATGTTCGTTGTAAGCCTTAAGGGTCGTAGCATTTAAGCTTTCGTGTCGTAATTGCATATTATAGCTTTTGGCGTTGTTACGATTACCAAATTTTTCTATAATTTCAACTGCATCATCAGAAGCAGCCCAAAATAAATTAATTGCTCGTTGAACATCAAGCGGGATTTTTATTCCAAATTGTTTTTCAAATGTATCAATGAATAGACCGGCTCTCACAAAGTATACTTGCCCCTCAAGGCTTTTTTTAATGGAAATATTGATAACTTCGTTGGTATTGAGATATACTTTCAAGTCGGTTTTTGATTTAGTTTTTCGACCATTTACACTTGGGACATTTGTTTCGTGCAAACCACCAATAGTTGTTTTGATTATTTTAGCAGATGCTCGGTTAACTCTTTTAAGAAAGCTGTCTTGAAAATCCTTGTCTGTATCAAGTCGATTTTTGACTAAATCCTCATTTTTATGTCCTGATAGTTTGGCATATTGCCAACCGGTTGCTCTATCTCTTTGCCCCATGATTTTTATCCTCCAAAAACAACTTGTATGTATCTATCTCCAACGCATCTGCAATACGCTGAATGTTTTCGAGAGAGATACTTCTGCGGTAGCATTCAATTGCGCTAATATATGTGCGGTGCATACCACATTTTTCGGCAAAGGCTTCCTGTGAAAGTCCTGTTGCTTGTCGATATTGTTTTACATTTGAACCAAAGACTTTGAGTATATCCACATTAAATCCCTCCAAAATACATATTATTTAAACGATGACAATAAATCTACATACAATAAGTATCTGAAATCCGTTTGTTTTTGCAGCTGCCGCTATTGAAAATTAGCGGCAGTATGACTATAATAAAAAGGTAAATGTTTTTTGAGCCTTACAGGCTTTGGGGATAAAGCTCTTACGCAAAGGGTTAGAAAGGCGGAAATTAAAATAATGAGTGAACAGAAAAAAATGGTAGAAGCCATTACTTCCATGGATGAAGATTTTGCAAAATGGTATACCGATGTTGTAAAAAAAGCTGAACTTTGCGATTATTCTTCTGTTAGAGGATGTATGATCGTTCGTCCTTACGGCACAGCTGTTTGGGAAAATATTCGTGATATTCTGGATAAAAAATTCAAGGAACTTGGGCATGAAAATGTAATGATGCCTTTGTTTATTCCTGAAAGCCTGCTCCAGAAGGAAAAAGACCATGTAGAAGGCTTTGCTCCTGAAGTAGCATGGGTAACATACGGCGGAAGTGAACAGCTTACCGAGCGTTTGTGTGTAAGACCTACATCCGAAACCTTGTTCTGCGAACATTTCAGAGATGTTGTTAATTCCTACCGCGACCTGCCAAAACTGTACAACCAGTGGTGTTCCGTTGTTCGTTGGGAAAAAACAACCCGTCCATTCCTCAGAACAACCGAATTCTGGTGGCAGGAAGGTCATACTTTGCACGAAACAGCTGAAGAAGCTAAAGCAGAAACCGAACAGATGTTGAATGTTTATGCTGATGTTGCAGAAAACTACCTTGCTATTCCTGTAATCAAAGGCCGCAAAACCGACAAGGAAAGATTTGCAGGTGCGGAAGCTACCTACACCATCGAAGCTATGATGCACGACGGTAAAGCTTTGCAGTCCGGTACATCTCACTTCTTTGGCGATGGTTTTGCTCGTGCATTCGACATTACATTCCAGGGCAGAAACAATACTCAGGAATACCCATTCCAGACCTCTTGGGGTATGTCCACCCGTATTATCGGTGCTATCATCATGACACACGGTGATGACAACGGTTTGGTACTGCCTCCTGCAATTGCACCAATTCAGGTTGTTGTAATTCCGGTTGCACAGCACAAAGCGGGTGTTTTGGATAAAGCAAACGAAATCAAGGAAAGAATTTCTAAATTCTGCCGTACTTCCATTGATGACAGCGACAATATGCCTGGCTGGAAATATGCTCAGTACGAAATGAAAGGTGTTCCGCTGCGTTTGGAAATCGGTCCTAAGGATATCGAGAAAAACCAGTGCGTTCTGGTTCGCCGCGATAATCGTGAAAAGGTGTTTGTATCCTTGGATGAACTTGAAACTAAAATTCCTGAGCTGCTCAAGGCTGTTCATGACGGTTTGTATGCAAGAGCGCTTAAAAACCGCGAAGAACGCACATTCACAGTAACCTCCATGGAAGAAATGTCCAAAAAGCTGGAAGAAAAAACCGGTTTTGTTAAAACCATGTGGTGCGGTGAGCTTGAGTGTGAAGAAAAACTCAAGGAAGTTGTTGGTGTTACATCCAGATGTATGCCATTTGAACAGGAACACATTTCTGACACTTGTGTTTGCTGCGGAAAACCTGCAAAAGCAATGGTTTACTGGGGTAAAGCATACTAATTTTAAATGTAAAAGCGTTTTGGAGTCGTATGACTTCAAAACGCTTTTTTGTTGTGCGTTGTAAAGGGAAGGCGAAAAAGAATATTCCGTTTTTTTCGTTTAAAAATAAAACGGAAGGGCGGGAAGTGAATGGAAGACAAATACAAGTTGGGTATGCGGAACATAAAAACAGGTGCGGCAATTTTGGTGTGCTTGTTTTTATGTAATTTAAGCGGGATAAGCACGGGGTTTCAGTCGTGTGCTGCGGCTATATTGTGTATGCAGGTATCTGTTAAGAACACTGTGCAGGCGGGAATTACACGCATTTGGGGAACATTAATAGGTGCGGCGGCGGGTGTGCTGCTGTTGATACTTCATGAATTTTTGCCAGAGCCATATTCGGTTTTGATGACGGCACCGGGGGTAATGATAGTTATTTATATCTGTAATGTTATCGGAATACCGGAAGCGTGCAGTATAGCTGCACTGAATTTTTTGAGTGTGCAGATTGAGGAACAGGGACTCCCACCTGTAATAGATGGAATGTGGAGAACTGCTGAGACAATATTAGGAATTGTTGTGGCTTATGCAGTTAACAAATATATGAGAAAACCAAAATTAAAGCGTAAAGAAAACAATAATTGATAAATCATTGACAAACCTTGGGGTCTGCCGTATAATTTTTTATGTGGTATAAAGCTTACCTAATAAATATAATTAACGGAAATGATGTTTTATAATTTAAGGAGGTACGATGATGAGTAAAAAACTTGTATTTCTTACAGGGGCAACCGGTACCATGGGTATGGAAAGCCTTAAAAAATTCATGGAAAACCAGGATAAATTTACATTGAGAGTTCTGGCGCGTCCTTCCGAAGCAAATAAAGCTAAATTGGCTCCATATCAGGATAAAATTGAGATAATCTGGGGTGACCTTAACGAACCTGAGGCTTTGCACGAAGGCGTTAAAGGTGCGGATTATGTTTTGCATGTAGGTGCAATTCTTTCCCCAATTTGTGACGGCAAACCTGAACTGGCTATGTACACAAACTACGGTTCCACACTGTACATGCTGGACAGCATTCGCAAACTGGGTCAGACTGAAACCACACACTTTGTTTACATAGGTACTCTTGCGGAAACAGGTGACCGTCGTGCACCTATTCACTGGGGCAGAGTTGGTGACCCACTTAAACCATCGGTTTACGACTACTATGCAATAAGCAAATGCTGTGCTGAAAGAGCGGTTATTGAATCCGGTCTTAAATATTGGGTATCCATTCGCCAAAGCGGTATGCTGCCATCCAGCACCGTTGGCAGATACTACCCAATCATAAGCCATAACCCATTCAACAACCCATGGGAATGGTCTACCGCAAAGGATTCCGGCAACCTGATGTGTAATGTATGTAAGGATGAAGTGCCTGAAGAATTCTGGGGCAAATGCTACAACCTGAGCAGCGGTGCATCCTTTAGAAGCACAACCTACTCCCACAATCTGTTCCTTGGCTCTGACCAGCGTGAAACATACGAACCAAAATGGGTTGCACTGGGCAACTTCCACGGCCAATTCTACCTTGATGCTGACAAACTTGAAGAAATGGTTCCGTTCCGCTGCCAGTCCTATGCAGAAGTTCGTGATGAAGCGCTTAAAGGTTACATGGCAATGGCTAAAGCTGCTGCGGCTAAAGACCCTAACTATAAACCAATGACAAAAGCAGAAACCAAAGCTTTGAACAAAGAAGTTTGCTCCAAAGAGGACGGCGTACTGCAGTTCGTTCGTGATTGGGATGAAGAAAGAATTAAAGTTTGGTTTGACTCTGTTGAAAAATACAAAGCATTGCCTGAAGATTGGAAGGATTATCCGCTGTATGTACCATGTGCAGCTCCTACCAAGCTTGACCACGGCTTTGATGAAAGCAAACCTGTGTCCGAACTGGGCTACGAAGATTTGAAACAGGCTGCTGAATTCCGTGGAGGCAAGCTGCTTTCCACCGAAATGACCACAGGCGACATGAAAACCAAAAAGAAATTCCGCTGTGCATTTGGTCATGAATTCGAAGCTACTCCAAACTTGGTATTCTTTACAGGTCACTGGTGTCCTGATTGTATGTGTGATGATTGGAACTACGGTGCACAGGCTCAGGTTAACCCATTCTTTAATCAGGTATGGGAACCACTGCACAAAGGTGAAGACCCATACAGCGTTAAAATGGAATGTGACGGCCGTAAGGTTGAAGAAAAACTTGGACTTAAACCATAACAGTGCGGTTTGCTTGCAACTAAGATTATTTTGTTGTAATATAGCTTCAAGCTGAATGCAACCATCATGCTGCCTTTGGCGGCGTGATGGTTGTTTTTTTACAGAATTTTTGAAAGGGGCGTAACAGATAATGAAGCTGTACGGACTTCTTGGCGAAAAATTGGGCCATTCACTTTCACCGCAGATACACAAGATTATTTTTGACAGTATGGGAATAGACGGTCAGTATGCTCTTATTGAGGTGAGCAGGGAAAATATCTCAAAAGCAGTAGATGCTTTGAAGGTGCTGGGATACAGCGGTGTAAATGTTACCATACCTTACAAAGAACTCATAATGCCTTACCTTGACGAAATCTCACCCGAAGCCAAGGCGATAGGTGCAGTAAATGTTATACATTTTGTTGACGGAAAAGCTGTCGGGTATAATTCGGATTACTACGGCTTTTCAAAAATGCTTGAATTGGCAGGGATAGAAGTAAAAGGAAAACGAGCTGTGCAGCTTGGTGCGGGCGGTGCAGCAAAAGCGTGTGTTGCTGCATTACATGATATGGGTGCAGAGAGCATTTTGGTAGCTAACCGCAGCAGCGACAAACTGGACGAGCTTAAAGGAAGATTTTCTTACATTGAAACCTGCATTATAAACGAAACCGAAAAGCTTGTGGGTGATGTTTTGGTAAACTGCACCCCTGTTGGAATGTATCCAAAATCGGACGGCTGCCCTGTAACACAGGATGTTATAAGCCGTTTTGAAGCAGTTGGGGATGTTATTTACAATCCGTTGGAAACGGTGCTTACCGGAACAGCCAAGAAATTGGGACTTAAAGCAACAAGCGGTTTGAATATGTTGGTTTACCAAGCGGTTAAGGCACAGGAAATATGGCAGCAGACCACGATTGACGAAGCGTTGGGAGAAAAGATTTACCAAGAGCTTGCAAAGAATTTTTGATGACTATTTGCAAAATATAGCAGCCACAATACCTTTGGTATTGTGGCTGCTTGTGGTTTTAAGGAGAAAATATATGAGCTGAATACTTGAATAAAGCTGTTTTAAAGGGTACGAAGTGCATCTATCAGAGCTGACTTCTGCATGGTTTTTTCGTCTTTTTGTTTTATTACTCTTGCAGGAACACCTGCAACAACAGCGTTTGGTGGAACATCGTTTATAACAATGCTTCCTGCTGCAACAACTGCGCCTTTGCCTACTCGGACACCCTCGATAACAACGGCATTTGCGCCTACAAGAACATCATCTTCGATAACTACGGGAACTGCGCTTGCAGGTTCGATAACTCCTGCAAGAACTGCACCTGCACCAATGTGACAGCGATTACCAACGGTTGCACGACCGCCCAAAACAGCACCCATGTCTATCATTGTACCGCTGCCAATAACAGCACCGATGTTTATAATAGCACCCATCATTATAACTGCACCGTCACCAATTTCCACCTGTTCACGAATAATAGCGCCTGGTTCAATTCGAGCGTTGATATTTTTCATGTCCAGCATTGGAATGGCGGAGTTGCGGCAGCTGTTTTCGATGTATATATCATCGATTTTGTCTTTGTTTGCCTCGATAATTGGGCCAAGCTCTTTCCAGTCGCCAAAGATTATTTTGTCGCCTGCACCAAAAACTTGAGCAGAACCAAAGTCTATGGGAGAATTTTCCCTAAGGGTAATTTTTACAGGGGTCTTTTTTTCCGCAGTGGCAATATAGTTAATTATTTCCTGTGCGTTCATGGTGTTTCTCCTTGTGAAAAAAGAATATCATCAATGGAATAAAATCCTGAAGGTCGATTTAATAAATTTGCAGCAGCTTTTAATGCGCCTGCCGCAAAAATGCGACGGCTGGAAGCAAGGTGAGTAAGCTCGATTTCCTCGTCAGCACCAAAAAAGGCAACGGTGTGTTTTCCTGCCACAGTACCGCCGCGTACAGCGTGTACGCCTATTTCGCGTGGACTGCGTTTGCCTGTAATGCCCTCGCGGCCGTGAACAACATCAAAGGTGTGTTCGGGGTCAACGGCATTAAGTAAAAGTTTTGCTGTGCCGCTTGGGGCGTCGGCTTTTTGATTGTGGTGAGTTTCGATTATTTCGATGTTGAAGTCGGTTCCAAGTGCTTGGGATGCAATTGCGGCAAGTTTGCGAAGAACCGCTACACCAACGGAATAGTTTGCACTGTATAGTACAGGAGCATGTTCACCAAGCTGTATAAGCTGCTGCATATCCTCATCGGTAAATCCGGTGGTGCCGCACACAAGCGGTGTGCCTGTGCGTTTAACATATTCACTAATCAGCGGCAGCATGGCTTTGTTGGAAAAGTCGATAACGACATCGGCAGGGGCAGCGGTGGCAAGAGTGTTGCAGTTGTCGTGACCTATACTTCCTGCAAGAGTGAAGCGTTCATCGTTTTCAATAAGCTCCATTATCATTTTTCCCATGCGGCCTGTGCCTGTTACCAAAACGGATATCACAGCAGTCCAACTCCTCTCATGGAAGCAGCAAGTTTTTCTTGGTTAGCGGGGGACATTTCGTACAGCGGCAGACGGAAGCTGCCTGCGTTCATATTCATAAGGTTAAGTGCGGTTTTTACAGGGATTGGGTTAACTTCGATAAACAAGTTGTTTGTAAGTTCAAGGTATTTAAGCTGAGCATCAAGTGCTTTTTGGTGGTCGCCGTTTATGTAGTCCCAAACCATATTGTGGGTTTCAAGAGGAATAACATTTGCCAGTACCGAAATAACACCGCTGCTGCCAAGTGCCATCATAGGGATTATAATGTCATCGTTGCCTGAATACATGCGGAAGTCATCGGAGATATAGCGAGCAATTTTTGCAGCATAGCTCATGTTGCCGGAAGCTTCTTTAATGCCCATGATATTTGGATGGGTGGAAAGACGGCGAACAACATTTTCGGAAATGGAGCAGCCTGTACGGCCAGGTACATTGTAAAGAATACATGGAATGTTTACTGCATCGGCAACGGTTTTGAAGTGATGGTACATACCTTCTTCATTAGCTTTATTGTAGTATGGGCTTATAAGCAGCAGACCATCAACGCCCATGGATTGAAAACTAAGGCTTTTTTCGAGCATTGTTTGTGTACAGTTGGAGCCGCTGCCTGCAATTACGGGAACTCGACCGGCTACACGGTCAACGGTGAAGCGGCAAACTTCGTCGTCTTCTTCGTGAGTCATGGTTGCAGATTCGCCTGTTGTGCCAAGAACCAAAATTGCATCGGTTTTGTTTTCAAGATGAAAATCTATAAGTCTGCCAAGAGCTTCAAAATTAACGCTGCCGTCAGCATTGAATGGGGTTACGAGTGCTACGATGGAACCACGGATATTTCTAACATTCATGATAATAATCTCCTTTTGAAACGCGGCTTGCAGGGCCGGTCATAAATATATTTTCGTTTTTATCAATTGAAATGTGCAGGGTTCCTTTTGGAAGAATTACATCCACCTCGGAAGTGCACAGGCCTTTTTTGTGTGCTGTAAGAGCCGCCGAGCAGGCACCTGTACCACAAGCAAGGGTTAAGCCTGCACCGCGTTCCCATGTACGCATTTTAATGGTGCTTTCGTCCACGATTTGTACCAGATTGAAATTTGTTTTGTTTGGGAAAAACGGGTGTTCGTGTGCAGCTTCGGCTAAAGGAAGCAGGCTGTCGTCCATAGTGTTTTCCACAAAGCATACAGTGTGTACGGTGGACATGAAAAAGCTGTAAAGTGTAAGGGGTGTTCCGTTTACCTCAAGCGGGTATTCCCAAAGCGGTGTTCCGTTTGGTATTCCGAGTAATGAGGGGGAATAATCGGGCTGCCCCATTGCTATTTTTACTAAAAAAGGTTCGCGACTTATAACATTTACGGTTTTTACTCCTGCATCGGTAATAACTTCAAAGCAGTCGCTGTCGGTTATGCCTTCGTCAATGCAAAAGCGTGCAAAGCAGCGAATACCGTTGCCGCACATGGGGGCTCGTGTTCCGTCGGCATTGTAAAAATGCATTCTAAGCGGTGAGTCCTCCACTATAATGAAGCCGTCGGCACCAATGCCGCTGCGGCGGTCACAGGCACAGGTTATAAGCTTTTCAAGGTCGATGCCGTCGGTGTAACGCTTTCGTATCAGCAAAAAGTCGTTGCCGCAGCCATGATATTTGGAAACGGGAAGATGTATTGTCACAGCTGCACCTCCTCGTCACATTGAAGTGCAAGCATTGCCTGCGGGGACTCGCGGTGAAGAACACATCTTGCTTTTCCGTCTTTTGCAAAAACCACTGCCGGACGACCAAGATGGTTGTAGTTGCTTGCCATTGAGTAGCAGTAAGCACCTGTTGTATATACTGCAAGCAGGTCGCCGCTTTCCATTGGCGGAAGGAGTGCGTTTTCGATTAATATATCACCGCTTTCGCAGCATTTTCCTGCGATTGTGTAGTTAACACTTTTTTCGTGATTAAGTTTGAGTGCGTTGTCACATGAGTATTCGGCTTGATAAAGTGCCGGACGAATGTTGTCGGCCATGCCGCCGTCTACAAATAAATAGCGACGGTGCGGAGTTTGTTTTTGCCAACCAACTGTGTAAAGGGTGGTTACTGCTTCACCAACTATGCTTCTGCCGGGC
>JAFYSU010000021.1 GCA_017559185.1 Oscillospiraceae bacterium | reverse complement strand
GGACAAAGCTACGAAAAAAAAGTAAAAGATAAAGAAAACAAACTTATCCGTGAGGCTGACAAGCTTGGCTGTGCGGCAGGGCTTATGCGCCGCACAGAAATGGAAAACCGTGCCATGCTTCAAAAATTGGCGCAAAAGCAAGGCTGCGCTATTGACGATAAAGCGGTGAAATACCTGCTGCAAAGCTGTAACGATGACCTTACCTCGCTTAAAAATGAAATGGAAAAGCTAACGGCATATCTTGGCGGACAGGGTGTAATAACCCTTGAAATCGTACAGCTGTTAACTCCAAAAGCAATTGAAGCGCGTGTGTTTGACCTTGCAAAAGCAGTGCTTTCAGGCAGATATGAGCAGGCTGTGCAGATATTGGATGATTTGCTGTACTTAAAAAACAAGCCAACCGTAATACTTTCCAATCTTACATCGGCATATTTGGATTTGTACCGCTGCAAACTGGCAAGCGGCCGCGGAAAAACAGCCGCAGATGTAATAAAGGATTTTGGTTATCCTGCAAATCAGGCATTTAGGGTAAATAACAGTTTTTCCGACTGCCGCAAATATTCGGTAGCACGGTTAAGGGAAAGCATTTGTATTCTTGCCGAAGCCGATTATCAGCTTAAAAGCAGCCGTATGGAGGACGAAATAATACTGCAAAAGGTTATTACCGACCTGTTTGTGCAGAAAAATTGATGTGCGAGGAGAAAAAGCATTGATACAGCTTGATAAGGTCATAGTAGTCGAAGGTAAATATGATAAAATAAAGCTGGAAAGCTTGATAGACTCGACCATCATAACAACTAACGGCTTTTCGATTTTTAAGGATAAGGAACAGCAGGAGCTTTTAAGGATGCTTGCAAAAAGCAAGGGTCTTTTGGTGCTTACCGATTCCGATGCGGCAGGCTTTAAAATAAGAGCCTTTTTAAGAAATATTTGCGGTAAGGAAAATGTAACGGATGCATATATTCCAGACTTTTTCGGCAAGGAAAAGCGCAAAACCGCACCGTCAAAGGAAGGCAAGCTGGGTGTAGAAGGCATAGATGCCAATATTCTGCGTGAAATATTAACCAATGCAGGTGCAGGGTGCACTACCACCGAAAAAAGACGAAAGATAACAAAGACCGATTTGTTTGAAGCAGGTCTTTCGGGGACAGCTTCAAGCAGTGAAAAACGCAGAAAGCTGCAAAAACAGCTTAACCTGCCCGAGCGGCTTTCGGCAAACGGGCTGCTTACGGTTTTGAATACCATTATGACTTATGAGGAGTATGAAAAGCTGGTTAACACACAGCTGACGGATAAATAAAAGCGAAAGGAGGCACAGCCGCATGCAATTTTGCAGTTTATCGTTTTTATATATGTTTTTGCCAATGTCGGTAATGTTGTTTTACGCAGTTCCGACCCATCGCAGAAATTTGGTTCTGCTTGCCATATCGCTGATATTTTATTCAATGGCAGATAATATGTGGCTTGTTGTGCTGCTGCTTTCGATTTGCTTTGACTATGTAATGGCGGGCTTGCTGGAAGATTACAAAAGCTCGCAAAAGTATTCACGCATCATTTTTTTAATATTTGCTGCAAAAGAAATATTAATGATAATTTGGTGTGATATGATGCATCAGCTGCGGGGAATGCCTATACCTGTAGGACTTTATGTTTACACCTTGACCTCATTGGGGTATATTACGGATTTGTATAAAGGCAAAATTGAAAAGAAAGACAGCATTGTGGATTTTGCGCTGCTGTGCTGCTTTTTCGGCAAAATATTTGCAGGTCCATTGGTTGACGGCAGGGATTTTATTGACCAGCTTAATGCAAAAAAAAGGTCGCTCAGCACAATGGGCGAAGGGGTAGTTATATTTGTTCGTGGATTTGCCAAACAAGCAATACTTGCGGCGGGTATGCATGAAGTGTACGAGCAGCTGCAAATGCTTAATGATGGGCAAATTACCGTGTTGTCGGTATGGCTGCTTATGATATCGTATACATTTTCGCTTTACTATGCGCTTTCGGGTTTTTGCGACATGGCGCGCGGACTTGGGAAAATGTTCGGACTTGAGCTGCCAAGAAACTTTTATTATCCTTTTCAATCCCGTACGGTGCAGGACTTCTTTTCGCGTTTTAACATAACCTATGTGGAATTTTTGAAAAAATATGTAACTAATCCCTTGGGAAGAGAATACGGCGGATTTTGGACTTATGCCTCAAGCACATTGCTTTTGAATGTGCTTACGGGTTTTTGGTTTGGCATAAACTTGAATAACCTTGCATGGGGTATATATTTCACAGTGTTTATTCTTATCGAAAAATATGTCCTTTTCAGATGGATACCCAAAATACCGCCAATGTTTTTGCGTCTGTACACATTCGTGATAGTTATGCTGTCGTTTACCATATTTGCAGGCGAAAACCTTGCACAGACAGCGGAATATTTAAATGCAATGTTCGGTGTTGGCGGTATGCCGTTCAGCAATAATTCACTTTTGTATATTATTGCGCAGCATTGGGCAGTAATTTTGTTAAGCTTTATTTTTGCAACAAGCATAACCGAAAAGGTAAACAGATTTTTGAACAAATATACTCCTGCGCTGTCAAATGTGCTTTCGGTAGTAATGAATGTTATGGTTTTAGTAACTGCCACAGCATTGGTTGTTTAATAAAATTTTGAAGGAGGTGAACAGCCTTGACCATGTACAAAAGAATTACAGCAATATTGTTTATGGCTTTAATAATGTTTTTAACAACAGGTACTTTAGGAAAAGGGCTGCTTAGCTTCCAAACCTTAAGTGATAGTACAAATGTGCCTTTTCATGAAAGATTTGAAAATTTTATAAGCAGTAATTTCCCATTCTCGGACAGATTTAAAAGCTTTGCCATACGCATTAAGCGGGTTGGCGGAACAAGCATGCAAAAGGGTGTTTTTATAGGCGATGATATCCTGCTGGAAAACACTTCACCTCCAGCAGATTTGTTAGTTAAAAGAAATGTTGAAAAAATGCTGGAATTTGCCAATGACAGTGCAGTGCCTGTATATGCAATGATAATTCCCGAAAAATGTGCGGTAAAACAGCAGGAAATACCAAACGCAGAATATGTGCAGCTGTTCAACCAAAAGGATTTTATTGAACAGGTGGGTGACGCTTTTTCAGGTAAAATAAGTATGGTAGATGCATATTTTCCGCTGTTTTTAAATCAAGACAAATACATTTACTACCGCACAGACCCGCGGCTTACTTCCTTGGGAGCATATTATGTTTACCAAACATTGGCAAGCCGTTTGAATGTGCGCGCACCCGATATTACACGCTATACAATTCAGCATACATCTCACGATTTTTATGGAGAAACTTATGACCGTTTCCCGCTTTCGGATGTTGAGCCCGATGTAATAAGCCTTTATCATCTTCGCAGTGAACGGAGCGTTAAGGTTAAGCACAACACGCCTGAAGAACAAATTTACGATACCCTTTACCCAAACAAAGAAAACGCAAATCCAATTGATGTTTATTTGGGTGGAAACAGCGGTGATATTGAATTAAGGGCAAATGTCAACAGTGCGCCTAACCGCACACTGCTTGTTTTTGGCGATGATTCAATGATGCCAATACTGCCGTTTTTGTCGGCTAATTTTGATGAAATACGGTTTATAGACCTTTCCAAGGTGGATGAATCGGATATATTTTCGGTCGATGTTTTTTATTACGACCAGGTTTTGTTTGCGTATTCGGTGGAAACCTTTGCACACACAAGCGTACCAAGCAGAATAGAATTCAGCTAAAACAACCATAAAGGAGCTATACTGCCCATGAGCATAAAAATAAGAATGGCAGATACTGCGGACTGCTCGGAAATACTTTCAATTTACTCGCCTTATGTGGAGGATACCTCCATTAGCTTTGAGTACGAAACACCGTCACAGGAGGAGTTTTTGCAGCGCATAAAGGACATATCGCAGGAATACCCTTACTTGGTGTGTACAAACGGAGACGAAATAATAGGCTATGCCTACGCACACCGTTACGGTGAGAGAGCTGCATACCAATGGAGTGCCGAGCTTTCTATATACATTCGCAGGGACTGCCGCAGAATGGGACTTGGCAGGGCTTTGTACACAGCACTTATGGAAATTTTAAAGCTCCAAAATGTGTATAATGTTTACGGCTGCGTTACATATCCAAATCAGCCAAGTGAAAATCTGCACGAAGCAATGGGTTTCAGACGCTTGGGGGTTTTCCGTTCGGTTGGTTTTAAACAAGGCAGCTGGCGTGATGTTACATGGTTCGAAAAAAATATAATTGAGTATGGTGAAAAGCCAAATCCGCTTAAAACAATAAAGGAAGTAGATACAGCAGCGGTAGAGGAGATTTTGTGCCGCTGTGCAAAGATGATTCGCAGCAATTAAAGCAAAAAATTGAATAAACCTAAAATGGACAAGTTGTTTCCGATAAAAAAAGGTACAGCTTGTCTTTTTTATTGGTATATTGCTTCGGTACAGTTGTGCGGATAAGAATATTCAATACGGGAACAGCGAAGCTAGGTTAATGCAGATATTAGAATAACAAAAGCAAAAAAAGTTCGGCATATTGACCTAGTATATTGAAAGATTTTTGACATATAAAGACTGCTGTGTGAGTCCGACTGCACAAAAGAAGAACAAAGATAAATTATGATAGGGACAGCATGAAAAAAAGGAAGCATAAAAGTGCATTGATAATCCGTGGTGCTTTAGGGATGGCAAATTGATTTACGGGAGTACAGGGTGTATTATAGAGACAACGAAAGCGCTTTCAAAATTCAAACATTCGGAGGATTTTGATTATGAATACAATAACAAGAACAGCTAGCATGCGTGACAGTGACGGACATCTCCAAATTGCAGAATTTAACAAAGTTAACGAGCCTTTAAGCATAGTGTGGTACGAGCCGCAAGTTACCAACGAAACAGCTCACAATGCCGAACCGCTGTGGGGGGATTACTACACTTATTGTAACAAGACAGGCTGGCTTTTAGAGCAGGTTCGCAAACAGGGCGAACGCATAATCTGTAAAACAACATGGGGATTGGATGGGAATTTTAGCACTCGTACTTTCTACGATGCAGAAGGCAATGTGTCGAAAACCAGACTTCGCGACCGACACAGACATATTGTTTATGGCATTCATGAATGTGAGAGTGATGATGCTGTCGAGCTTGCCGAAAAAGAAGGCTATACCAAGCAGGCGCCTGAAAACAAACTGTTTTTCAGCAAAAGAAGGAACCAAATCTATGAGTACCGTCCAAGCGGAGTATTCGTCTGCGAAACCTGGTACTCTGATGACAAGCAAAAAGAAGTAAGGGGTTGGCACGGCTATGGTTTTGACGAGTTCAATCGTCATGTAACCGAGTTTACAGAAAAAAACGATGCCCTTACTGCTTATACGACATGTGAATATACGGCAAAAGGGCGTATAATTACCTTTATGAAAGTATGTGGACACAGCTGGGATGATAGCCAAAACAAGATTGTAAAAGAACGCAAAGAAAAGGAAAATATCTACTTCGATACAATTGAAAAAATCGAGTATAGTGACAATAAGGTAAAAAGGTGTATATCGTGGGATTACGATGAGCAAAAGTGCTTGGGTAAAACCGTAACTTGTTTTGCGAATAGTGACGAGCAAATAGAGAGCATCAAAAAATACAATGAAAATGATAACCTTATTGAAAAGTCGCAGTACATTTATGAAAAGGTAAGCGACGACAAACAAGAACTTTTTGCAGTAAACACACTACACTACGATGAAAACGGCAAGACAATTCGTCGTGAATTTAAAGCTGAAAAATAAAGGAGGGCAAATACAATGACATATTACCCAATTAACGAGGACCGCTTTCGTTCGCTGCAAGCATGCTGGGAAAACTGGAAAAATGAGGTTGAAGAGGCGCAGCAGCTTTTTGACGACTGGTATGAGGAACATGCAACGGCTTACTATAAATGCGAAGTCGAAAACGAAATGGGCATATACGGTGAAGACACTACTTTTGTTTTTACCGAAATGCCAACCGACGGCTTTGTAAGATATGCCGAAAGTGAAAACATCAAATGGGAGTTAAGCGAGCCCGATGATGAAGACGCAGATTTTGTTTATATCGACAGCTTTGCAGTTCCGGACAATGTGCCGGGGCATGATCACCGAACTGAATGTTACGAGCTTTGGTTCGCGCTGACAGGCAATTTTCCGCAAACTCAGGAAGAAATCGAAAAAGCATGGAAAGCGTTGTTTGTGGGAACAAACAAATGGGAGCACGAGCCATATTAACTGAATACAAAAGCCCGTTTTTAAAATAAAAACGGGCTTTTGGGCATGTTTTTTTAAAAAATAGGAGGCGTTTATCATGTCAGAAAAAAACATACAGAAAGTCGAAAAAAATACCGATAAAAAAGAAAAAATTCCACAGGAATTTAAAGATTTTTTTGCCAACAGGATGGAATGTTTGGTTAAGGAAAAGGGTATAAATGCTCGTAAAATGAGTAAAGAAAAACTTGGAATGAGTGCGGAATACATAACCAAAATAACTAGCGGTGAAATGATGCCGTCTGTTTACGGCTTTTTTGAAATTTGTGATGCAATGGAGGTATCCCCGGCTTATTTTAAGAAAGACCATGACAAAATTATTCATAATTATGGGGAAGTTTATGGATTTATGAATGTTTGGCAGTACATGTTAGCCGAAGAGGCAGACGAGGAAAGATTAAACACTTCCTTGGAGCTGCAAAACAAAAATAAGCTTATCGAGGAATTAATCGAAACCGATTTGAGCGAAAATGAACTGAGGGAAATAATCAAATTTGCACAAGCTATGTCAAAAATGAGGGATGGCAAATGAACAGGAATAGTGATGGGAAAATAGAAATGATGTCAAAAGAAGAATGGCACAAAATAAATCAAGAATGGCTGAAAGATTTGCTTTGTGTACATTTTGAAAATATAGAAGAAGAATACACTACCGATGGTCAGCGCTGCTCCAACAGTAATTCGGAAAAATACAAATTCGTAACACTTCGCTGTAAAAACGATGGTGTTTTTGAAATTGAAATAGTGAGCAAAAAAATGCATCTGCTTACATGTGTTGACGAAGGTGGTACAGGTTTTCCGGACATTCGGGTTGGCTATAATGTATTGCAAGACAAATATTATAGGGGAAAAGTAGTTGAAAAACACCAAGTGTTTGTTGTTAAAGAGGAACAGGAAAATCAAACAGGTAAGGAAATCCCCAAAACAACTCACAAAAAAGAGCTTTTTTACGAAGGAACAGCCGATTATGTAATGGCATTTGTTGAAAAAGGCGTATTGCTTGAAGACAAAAACACATATAGTTCATACAAAACAATAAAATACCGTAATAAAAAATATTCTAACTGTTCGTGTAAAGTGAAGCTGCCGAAAGGTGTTGAAAAACATTACCAAACAGAATGTATTTACGATTCAGAAGGAGTTGTGCGGAAAGGAGTTGTGTTGAAATGCATGATAATCACCGACACATCAACCGAAAAGGTGGAAGAAACATTGGTGGCTGATACAAAAAACTGCAAATTTACATTACAGCATCTTAAGTATAAAAAGATTGGTGAAAAATGCTATATAACGGAGCATGATGTTTTTGAAAACGATGGCGAGCAAGAATGGGATTCGATTATTAAAAACACCAAGATTTTATCTGAAATCAGCAATGACATTCAAGGGCTTAAAAAAGCACCCGATGTTCCTTACGATAAAATGAATTTGGGTAATCACAAAAAGATAACATATGAAGTAGGGGATGTGAACGGTAATGTTTTGGTTAAGCATTCTTCCGACAGTAAAAAAACTGCAAAAATTTATTTTGATGGAAACGGGCGTGTGACGGAAATTGAATATTATGATGAAAACAAAAGATGGTATAAAAGAATAAACCGCGAATATACCAACGGAGTCTGCACAAAACGCAGTATATATGTTAAAGACAGATATAACTGCAGCATCAGTTACGAACGCAAGGGTATTCCAAGTGAAATTATAATGAAGGATACAGGCGATAACATAAGAGAAAAACTGATGTTTAAAGACGGATTTATTCAAAGTAAATGTGTTTATGCAGACGGTGAGGAAAAATTCAAGTATTGCTATGTGTACAATAACATCAATCGCATTAAAAAAATAACACTTGAGTATAAAAATCAAGAATTCGATCTGATGACATTTGAGTACAGCACAGACAAAATAACGGCAGTTCAGCAGGAATTGAATGGGTGCAAAACGACCTTCACAATCGACCCTAAAGATTTTGACCTCAAACACGCAAAGGTTACTTACGGCTGCGGTAAAGCAATGAGAGAAATGTTATTTGAAACAGAGGCAATTCCATATTCCGAAGACGAGAAGTTGGGGGAGGGGAAGATAGGTTTAATATCCAAACAATATGTTACTGTTCCAAAAAGCAGGGGCAAGAAGGTGAAAAAGCTGACCTCCTTAAAGGTATATTACACAAACGGTAAAAAGAAGTATAATTATTATAAAATCAGAAAAGGAGAAAAAACCGCCCCCGATATTGAAGCACTGCTGGCAGATTTAAAAGATTGTCCATAAACAAAAAGGAACGAGCTCATGCATTTAATAATGCACGCGTTCGTTCTTTTTTATGAGGCAATTATTTTTAAGAGCGATAAGCCCATAAGGACTAAGCTTTTGGAAAGTAACTTCATAATTTTCTCCTTAAATAAAATTAGAGAACTGCGCAGTTCTCCATAAATCCCAAGCTTTTCATCGAAGCACACAGGGTTTAATAAAGACCGGACTTGTAGCGGAATGCTCATTACCGTTGCGGGACAGTGCCGGAATCTCACCGAACTTCCATATATTCTATTTAATGAAATTTTTTATATCATTCCCCCTTGTGTAAGTCTTTGTAAACATAAAGCAAAGTTGCTTAATGTGCAATTTGGAAGTATTTACTTCTTTTTGCGGTTCTGCTTAATTTTGCGTTCAACCTTAACATAAACAATGGAAAGCACAACTGCAAGCAGTACGAACAGAATGGTAGCCGCAGGTGACTGCGGATTGGAAATAAACTGTGAAAAAAAGTTAGTCATGAGTTGGTGTCTCCTCTGTTTTTAAGTTGCCGATGAGGATTAGGCAGTGGTTTCGCTGTCGGACTCGGCAAGGAAAGCAATGGAAGCTTCCTGCTCCTGCTGCGGCGGAAGTGTTGTTGAGTGACCGAATGCGTTTTCATAATCCTGTGCCAGCAAGCGGTAAACCAATGCGTTTTTGTCGCCCCAATAATCATCAACAAGGCGTACAAGGTCTGCGGAATTAAGCTCCTTAACAAGTACACTTTGGCTGCTGCTTGCCGTAACAATGCCGTCACTGTTTTCGGATATACGGTAAGGGCAGTAAACAGCACCTGCACCTTTGCCTTGTGTTGGGAAAAGGTTGTAAAACATGGTTGGCTGAATTACGAACAGATTGCATTCCTGCGCACGCATTAATGCTCCTTTTGCATAATGCGCTTCCGACGGAAAATCCTCACCGCCGGAAGGTGCAATTACAAACTTGCAGCCTCGGCTTGCGGCAAGGCGGTAGACTTCAAAATAAAGGCTGTCCTCACCGATTATTATGGAAATCGGACCAAACGGAGTTTCGGCAGTTTTAAGGTCACTGCCGCTGCACACACCAAGCATTTTTTCACCGCGGTTGGGGAATAGCTTGTCCTGCTGCAATATCGACTCACCGTTGGGGTCAAACAAAAATCCACGGTTAACAAGCCCGCGGCTTGTATTTACAAGAATGGTGCCTGCTTGAATGTAGATTTTGTGTTTCATTGCAAGCAGTGCAAAAGTATTGTAATAGCAGTCAAAAACAATGTCGGAAAGATATTTGCTGTACAGCTTGCCCAACATCCCCAATGTGGCTTCGTCACAGGCGAGCAGGGCGTTTTCCGCTTCCTCTTCAAGTATGTCGTACTGCGAAAAAACGGTAAGCGGCAGAAGCCCTGTATACTGCGGAAAGCATACAAGCTGAGCCCCTTTGGCCACGGCTTGCTCGACACAATTATTCATTTCATCCACAAACTGTGCAAGAGTGTCATAGCACACGGCATCAAGGTTAACAAGTGCCGCACTTACTCTGCCGTGTAAAATGTTGCTGCAGTTGTCGGATGGCAGGAGTTCTTTATCGTCAATTATCTGTTTGGTTAAAAATGGCGATATTTTTTTGCTGAAACGATGACTGCCCAAGCGTAAAACCAATTCGTTCAACAAAATGACCTCCCTTCCGAAGTTTTATTCGCGAAGCATTTCGCGGGAAAAATTAAGAACAAAATCCTTGTTTTGCATTACATTTGGTATATTGGAATCTCGGTCAAGCTTGTTCAAAAACAACTTGCCCAAAGCCGAAAAATCGTTTGTGGGATGTAAAATGTAACCACTGCCGTCTTGCGTTAGGTCCATTGGTGCGGCAATAGCTTTAAAATGATTGCAGCAGCCTATAATAAGCACCTTGTTAGTTTGTGCGGCGTTCCATATTCCGCTGTCTATCATGCCTTTGTGGAACTGGTAAGAGTCGATGTACTGTGAGCTTATTATTATTTGAGCCCCCATCATAACGGCGCGGCGGATTATTGCAGGGTCGTATATATCCACATCGACGCACAAAAAAACTTTACCCATTGGGGTTTCAATAATATTTATATCGGTACCGCGTTCAAATTTTTCCCTGAAAGAAAGATTTATGCGGCAAGCACTTTGAATACCCACAATATTACCTTTAGGGTCAAACAAACAAAGGTGAAGATTGTTGTCCACAACTATTCTGGACGGAACAAGATAAACACCGTAATGAAGGGCATAACGACGGCAGATGTTAAGGTATTTACCTGCCATATCGGCAGAAATAAAAGGTTCGTTGTCGTTAAATATAACCAACTGACTTATTTCGCGCGGTTTTTGAAAGGGTGCGGTAATATTTACAACTGTTTTTGACACAAAAGCCCTCCTTCCGATGTTATTTTACATAATCACATATGCAAGTATTATATCAATTTACAGTATAAAAAGTAAACAGTACAGGCAATTTTTTAGCAGGAATTTTATGCCTTAAAATGAAAAGTCTCCCTGATTAACAAGGAGACTTTAAGTCGTGTTAAAACGGTTCGCCATCGCGTACGGAGTAGCGTGAAATAACAACCTTTTCCTGCTTGAAGGTTTCGGGTAAATCAATAACCCGTTGGTTTGCACTTCCGCGAAAACGCAGGGTAAGGCTTTTTTGTTCAAGCATAAATCTTCCGTCAACAAGCACATCGGCAAGCTGCAGCAGTTTAGTTGTGCTTTCGTCACCACGCTCCATCAGCTGTTCGAATGTATAACCGGTATAAATCATAAGATGTATACCCAGTTTTTTAATTTCTTCGGCAAGCGGCAGCAGCGCTCCCGCCTGTGCGAACGGTTCACCGCCGCTGAAAGTAACACCGAAAACGGGTTCACGCTTTATCTGTTCAAGAATGTCCTCGATATCAAGGTCATATCCGCCGGCAAAGTCGTGAGTGTCGGGATTGTGACAGCCGGGACAGTGGTGTGGGCAGCCCTGAACAAACAAAACAAAACGAATGCCGGGGCCGTCCACAATGGATTCCGGAATAATACCGCTTACACGGATTGGCTTGCTCATTACACAATACCTCTTAAATTACTGGGAGATGCTTGCGTGCTTCACGCGGTCTCTTTCTTCGGCACGCTTGCCGTTGTTAAAGCGGTCCAATGTTCCTACAAGATAACCTGTAATGCGGCGAATTCTTTCAAAGCCAACGCCTTCGCCAACCATACCGTTGGATGATGTTTTAATCTCTTTCATGGCAAGTTCCTCCTTAATTTTTGAGTATGATTACAATGTATTCGGAATACGGTCTGCTTCCTCGTCAATGTTTCCGCAGCAGCCGCTGTTTTTGGAATTGCGATATTTGTTAATACCAAGCTTGCGCAGTGTTTCCACGCTTACTGCTTCGCCTTCACGACGACCGCAGCGAGGACAAACATCACCAATAATTCCTGTGTAACCGCAAACAGGGTCGCGGTCAACAGGGTGGTTTATGGAGCCGTAACCAATGCCTGTTTCTTTCATGAAGCGAACAATCTGTTCAAATGCTTCAAGGTTGTCCAATGGGTCACCGTCAAGCTCGATGTACGAAATATGACCGCCGTTTGTAAGTGCATGGTAAGGTGCTTCCTTGCGAATTTTTTCAAAAGCGGAAATTTTGTAATGTACAGGAACATGGAAGGAGTTGGTGTAGTATTCACGGTCGGTAACACCTTCAATGCTGCCGTATTTTTTGGCGTCCATACGAACAAAACGGCCCGAAAGACCTTCGGCAGGAGTTGCGATGAGTGTATAGTTCATCTTGGTTTCTTTTGCGCGTTTGTCAACAAAGGCACGCATATGTCCGATGATTTCCAAACCAAGGTTCTGCGCTTTAACGCTTTCACCGTGATGTTCACCAATCAAAGCTTTAAGACATTCTGCAAGACCTATAAATCCAACGGTAAGAGAACCGTGTTTAAGAATTTCGCCAACAGTGTCATCTTCTTCAAGATTGTCGGAGTCTATCCAAATGCCCTGTCCCATAAGGAAAGGATAGTTGCGGACTTTCTTTTGTGCCTGTATTTTGTAGCGGGCATAAAGCTGCTCACAAACAAGGTTAAGACGCTGGTCAAGCAGGTCAAAGAACATTTCGATGTTGTGGTTTGCCATAATGCCCAGTCGCGGCAGATTTATGGAAGTAAAGCTCAGGTTGCCGCGGCCGAAAACGATTTCGCGGGAAGGGTCGTAAACATTGCCAACAACGCGTGTGCGGCAGCCCATGTATGCAATTTCGGTTTCGGGACGACCGTCTTTGTAGTAGCTTGAGTTGAAAGGTGCATCCAAGAACGAGAAGTTAGGGAACAGTCGTTTTGCGGAAACACGGCAAGCCAGCTTGAAAAGGTCGTAGTTAGGGTCAGTTGGGTTGTAGTTTATGCCTTCCTTAACCTTGAAGATGTGGATAGGGAATATTGCGGTTTCACCGTTACCCAAGCCTGCATCGGTTGCAAGAAGTACATTTTTAATTATCATTCTGCCTTCGGGCGAGGTGTCTGTTCCGTAGTTAAGGGAAGAAAACGGAATTTGTGCACCTGCACGGGAATGCATGGTGTTAAGGTTATGCACCAATGCTTCCATAGCCTGATAAGCTGCTTTGTCGGTTTCGGCTGGGGTGTGTTTAAGTGCAAAAGCCTGAGCCTTGCGGATAACATCTGCATCAAATTCCGCCGAAAGCTGCTGGGTTTCCCAAGCAAGATACTCCCCGTTATTTTCAAGGGAAGGCATACATGGTGCGGTTTCCTTTAAAGTATCAATAACAGCCTGAACATCCTTGCCGTCGGAAAGCAGTTCAAGGGATTTGCTCAGGTTTTTATAATACAATTTGCGGTAGGTCTTTTTAATGCCGTCAGCCATTGCATAGTCAAAGTTAGGAACACTTTGACCACCGTGCTGGTCGTTCTGGTTGGACTGTATTGCAATGCAGGCAAGCGCAGAATAGCTTTGAATATCGTTAGGCTCGCGCAAGAAACCATGACCGGTGCAAAAACCGCCGTCAAAAAGCTTTTTAAGGTCTATCTGGCAGCAGGTGGTGGTCAGGGTTAAAAAGTCCAAGTCGTGTATGTGTATGTCGCCGTTTGTGTGTGCTTTTGCATGAACAGGGTCAAGGATGAACATTTCATAAAACTGTTTTGCACCCTCGGAACCGTATTTAAGCATTGTGCCCATTGCGGTGTCACCGTCAATATTTGCATTTTCACGCTTAACATCGTTGTCGGCTGCGGATTTAAAGGTAAGGTCTTCGTAAATTTTCATGAGCTTGTTGCTCATGTCGCGAACGCGGGTGCGTTCAGCACGATAAAGGATGTATTCCTTGGCTGTGCGTGCGTGACCTTCGTTTACAAGTGTTTTTTCAACGGTGTCCTGTACCTGTTCAACTGTAGGTGCTGTTTCCTCGTCGAATACGGCACACAACTGGTCGGTAACCTTTTGTGCAAGGTCTTGTGCCATCTGGTAGTCACTGCCGCCAAGCATTTTAGCGGCAGAAAATATAGCCTGTGCGATTTTCTCTTGGTCGAAGGCTACTTTTCGCCCGTCTCGTTTAATGATAGATTTTATCATTTTTTACTGTTCCCCCTAATACTTTTCCGTTGCTTGCTCTGAATTTAAAATATACTGAATAAGTATAACATGCAGCCATTTATTTACCCTCCGTCCGAATTAAGAAAATAATACGGAGGGAAGGCCCCGATTTTTGTATTTTGCAAACGCTTCCAAAAGAGCTTGCACCCTAATAAAAGCATAATACTTTTATGTAAATACAGCGGGCAATAACGAGTATTGTCTTACCGTTTTTATATTGTAGTACATAAAGCGTTGGCAGTCAATATATTGCGGAAATTTTAAAAACGAATAAAAAAACATCACAATATATTGTGGTAAATGCTGATAGTGAAAAAAGACAAATGTTGAAAACCATGTTTAAAACATTCAAATTTCCCATAGATATGCCAATAGTGAATATGTTGAAAGCTGTTGAAAAAAAGCAAGGTTTGCAAAATAACGATATATATTATGAAAGCATATGGGATTTTTGTTGTCTTGCACAGTTGTACTTATACCGATTGTCATTTATAATAAAATGGAATATGCAAAAATCTGCACAAATGTGCGGAAAAGGAATAAATCCAAAAGGGCGGTCAAGCCGCTGGGAAAGGAGCAACAGGCAATGAATTACTCTCATGAAGTCGAGAGAATGTGCAAGGTAGCCAAAGGCGTTAATCATGGTCCGGCACCCATTCCGGAGGAGGGCAGATGGGTAAAACCCTATCAGATTACCGATATAAGCGGTCTTTCCCACGGTATTGGCTGGTGTGCACCTCAGCAGGGTGCATGCAAACTGACTCTTAATGTTAAAAACGGCATTATTGAGGAAGCTCTGGTAGAAACTTTGGGTTGTTCGGGTATGACACATTCCGCTGCAATGGCAGGTGAAATTCTTACAGGAAAAACAATCCTTGAAGCACTCAATACCGACTTGGTGTGCGACGCAATAAATGTAGCAATGCGCGAAATTTTCAAACAGCTTGTTTACGGCAGAACACAAACAGCCTTTTCCGAAGGCGGTCTGCCAATAGGTGCAAGCCTTGAAGACCTTGGAAAAGGGCTTCGTTCGCAGGTAGGCACAATTTTTTCCACCGGTGCAAAGGGTGTGCGCTATCTGGAAATGGCAGAGGGATATATTCTCTCACTCGGTCTTGATGAAGACGGTGAAGTTATAGGTTATAAATTCGTTCGTGTTGGCAAAATGCTTGAGGATATCCGCCACGGATTTGACCCAGGTATTGCACTTGAGAAAAACACAGGAACATACGGCCGCTATGACAGCGCTGTTAAATACATTGACCCTCGTGAAGAATAATTAAGGAAAGGAGGATTTTAAAATGGCACAGTTTGAAGGTATGGCAAGAAGAATGCCTAAAATTCAGGAATGTCTTAATAAATACGGCATGGAAACACTTGAACAGGCAAGAGAGCTTTGCTTGGAAAAAGGCATAGATGTTGAAAAAACAGTAAAAGGTGTACAGCCTATCGCATTTGACAATGCTGTTTGGGCATATACTCTGGGTACTGCAATTGCAATTAAAAAAGGCATTACCGAAGCATCGGCAGCAGCAGAAGCAATCGGCGAAGGGCTGCAGGCGTTTTGTGTTCCGGGTTCGGTAGCGGAGCAGCGCAGTGTAGGTCTTGGTCACGGTAATCTTGGTGCAATGCTGCTTAAAGAAGAAACCGACTGCTTCTGTTTCTTGGCAGGCCACGAGTCGTTTGCGGCTGCGGAAGGTGCTATCGGTTTGGCTATCACAGCAAACAAGGCACGCAAAAAACCGCTGAGAGTTGTTCTTAACGGTCTTGGCAAGGATGCAGCTTACATTATTTCCAGAATAAACGGTTTTACCTATGTTGAAACCGACTACAACTTTGCAACAGGCGAGCTTACCGTAATTCGTGAAAAAGCATTCAGCGACGGTGAACGCAGCAAAATTCGCTGCTACGGTGCAAACGATGTTCAGGAAGGCGTTGCAATCATGAAAGCCGAAAAGGTTGATGTTTCCATTACAGGTAACTCCACCAACCCAACACGCTTCCAGCATCCTGTTGCAGGTACCTACAAAAAATGGAGCTACGAAAACGGTGTTAAATACTTCTCCGTTGCAAGCGGCGGCGGTACAGGCCGTACACTCCATCCCGACAATATGGCAGCAGGTCCTGCTTCCTACGGCATGACCGACACAATGGGCCGTATGCATGGCGATGCACAGTTCGCAGGCTCTTCCTCCGTTCCTGCTCATGTAGAAATGATGGGACTCATTGGTGCAGGCAACAACCCAATGGTTGGTATGACTGTTGCTTGTGCGGTAGCGGTTCAGCAGGCGGCTAAATAAGCGCATTTGTTGGCTGCATTACCCCAAAAATACGCAACTAATGTCTTAAATCAAACTGCACACATCATATTCGAGTTTTTCCGAATGATGTGTGCAGTGTTTTTATGTTTCCAGCAGCGCACATCATTCCAAAATGAAAGGATGTGCCTAATGAAAAAGATTAAGATGACAACAACAGAAAACAAGACTTTTGAAGAAGGATTTGAAGAATATGTTCTTGATATGAAATCGAGAAATTTGCGTGATGGCACGATTAGACATTATGAGCAATCAATAAAACAAATTTATAAAAGAATTCCTCCGCAAACACCAATTGAAAACTTAACTTCAAAAACAGTTCCAGAGTTTATTGTTAAATTAAGAGATGATCCAAAACTCAACGATGTTTCAATGGGAACATATGCAAGAGATTTAAAAACCTTGATGCGATTTTTTATGCGCTGCGGTTACTTGGAGCATTTTGAGATTAAAATTCCCAAAGCAGACAAAGAACCAATAGAAACATACACAGATGATGAATTACAAAAACTTTTGATAAAGCCTGATTTGCGCAAATGCACTTTTGCGAATTATCGTTCATGGGTTATTATTTGTTTAATTCTTTCTACTGGAATTCGCCAGAACAGTATTATAAATCTGAAATGCAAGGATATAGATTTCGACAACAGGATGCTTTATGTGAATGTTACGAAAAATCGAAAGCCGCTAATTATTCCTTTAAATGAGGACATGATAAAAATTTTGAAAGAATATTTTCAATATCGAAAAGCAGAAGCGGATGATTGGCTGTTCTGCAATATCTACGGTAAGAAACTTGTTAAAAGCACAATTTATCATGGACTATTCGATTATTGCCATTTTAGAGGAGTAGGAAAAACAGGAGTACATAGATTTAGGCATACATTCGCAAAGAAGTGGATTATAATGGGAGGTTCTGTGGTTACGCTTCAAAAAGTATTAGGACATAGCAGCCTTGCAATTACTGAGAATTATATAAATATGCTTGTTAGTGATTTGAAAAAAGACTTGGACGAAGTAAACATTATTAGAAGTCTTAAACCTACACACTTAACAATGAAAAAGAAACATTAAAACAAGAAAGAAGCAAGAGGGATACATCTCTCTTGCTTCTTTTTAACATCTTTAATACATCTTTTGTACTTTATCAAGATATGTTTTAAATTCCTTAACAACAGCATTGGGTCCTAAG
>JAFYSU010000020.1 GCA_017559185.1 Oscillospiraceae bacterium | reverse complement strand
GTATAAAGCTCCAAGCATAGCATTGCCGAAAATATCCAAAACAAACGGTCGTACAAAAATCCAAACCTGTTGGAAATGCTATTGTTTAAAAACACAAAACCTAACTGCATACCATAAAACCATGCTTTATATTGACTGTACTTAAACAGCCTAAGCAAATTTACAGCCAATGTAATCCACACACAAATTCCCGCCACAGCCTTAATTAAACCACCATTCAGCAGGTCCGCCAGAAAAAAATTATGTGCTGAAAGCTTTCCCCTAACCTTTTCCGCATCGGGATATATGCCGTCAAGATTGACTGTATCGTACAATGCAACATCGTAGGCAGCACCCTTTCCGAACAACTTTTCGGTTGGGGTAAAATCTTGGTACTCCTCCCATGCAATACTCCACAGTATCAGGCGTTTGTTTTCGCGGTTTTCTTTTAATGTACGGTATCGCTCTATTGCGTATACCTCGCCTGCTGCTTCACTTTTTCCCGCTGCTGT
Source organism: Oscillospiraceae bacterium (assembly GCA_017559185.1). Lineage (GTDB taxonomy): Bacteria > Bacillota > Clostridia > Oscillospirales > Ruminococcaceae > RGIG7389. The sequence continues at coordinate 56,828 of JAFYSU010000020.1, read as the reverse complement.
ATACTCCATACACTTCCCAATTCCAACTGATACAACACTCAGCACAATGCTGCTTGCAGCCAGCAGCATTGTCATTTTTTGCCACCGTTTCCGCCAAGTGATATCTTTTCTAAAGCACAAAAACAATATGAGCATGAATATCCCACAAAGCGGCAGCAGCAGCCATGTTCTTCTCGATGCTGTCATTCTTATACATCCGCCCATCCAGCCACACCACCCTGCAAGCATATTTACGCTTTTAAATCCATGCAAAAATACTCCCGATACAAGTGACACAAACAAAACCGAAGCAAATGTATTGTAATCGGTTCTTAATGATAGTCTGCGAAAATAAACACGCGGAAAAACAGGAACAAATAAATTCAAAACAGCTGCCACACTCACAGCAGCTCCCGCCACAGCAATGGTTTTCATTAACTCTTTACAGCTTTTGTTTATGCTGGCATATGCACTAACCGCAAGAAAAAACAAAACCAGCATACATTCTGCCTTGTATTTTTGCACTGCAACAAGCGGTATGGAGCTATACAGCACTGTAAGAACATCTACAGCACAATAAAAAAACAATGCCGCAGTAAAAGCCTTGCTGCTTGTGTATATCTTTATGCTGTTACACACAAATTCTTTTCCATTAAGACGAAGCAGTTTAAAACCCATTACCATTAATATAAGCAGGGCCGCCTCCAAAGCACCAAACGAGCTTTCCGAAGCAAGGCAGAACAGCATAAAAAACAACACAGCATACACTGCTGAACAAAAAAGTTTTTCGGTTTTTATTTTTTTCACCCGCCCTTTTTTAAAACAGCCAAACAATACAAGCCAAAAAGTACATATCCAAGTGAAAGCAATACCGCGGAACACAAAAGATACACAAGTATTTCAAATCCAAATATTATGTGCAGCACAGGAACTACTAAACCAAGCAGCAGCATTAAAAACTGCCAAAGCATAATACTACGCTGTTCATTCAAAACAGGAAGTATTACCGTTAACGGCACCGCAACAAATTTAACTGCATAAAGAATAGTTTGTACCCTTATAAAACCTGCCGCTTCTTTCCATTCATCCCCAAGTACAAACGGCACAATGTACGGCGCTACCAACCAAATACCGCCGAAAACAACAGCCGACACCGCCGACATGCCCAACACAACTCTTGCTGAAAAATTCACCCTGCCGTCGTTACGCATGTCATTTACTGCTTTTCGCACAAACACGCGCCCCAGCGAAGCCGAAAACACCGCAACCGGAATTCCAAGCAGTCTTTCGGCCATTGAGCTGTACCCCATCTGTCCCGCCCCATAAAATGATGATATAAAAAAGCTTTGCGTGTTACCCGACAATGCCCCCACTGCCGCCCCAGGCAGCATATAGCGCGGGTAGCTTGCATACTTGCGTTTTACTTCGCTGATTTTTTTCCATACAGAAAAATTAATACATCGGCATCGTGCAATAAGCACTGCACCTGCTGCATCACCCGCAATCCTTGAAAATATCAGTCCCAGTGTCCCCATGCGGTACAGTATTATTTGAAAAGCCCCCCACACCAATGCCCTAAAAATCAACGCTGCGGATACAATGTAAAAATCACCGTGTGAAATACCAAGTGCCACAAAAACCAGTTCTGTCATGGTCATTAAAACACCAATCGGCAAATAATACATACATTCCAAACTACCGTACAGTTTAAAAATTAAAGGAAAAAGGCATATCAGCATAACTGCGGACAAAAACGAAATTACCATTGATAACATGGCAAGTGCAGCCGAATCTTCAATGTTATCCGCTGCACTTACAGCATGGTCATATTTAAGCGCACATACTTGCGACAAAATATTTATTGCCGATATATACAGTGCAAATTCTCCCTGCATTTTGGGTGTATACAGCCTTGCTGTAAACGGAGTAATTAATGCAGGTATAATTTGAGCCAAACCTTGTCCAACAGACAGTACGGCGACATCTTTTAAAAAAACTGCATGCTTGTTCATGTCAACCTCCAAAAAAGCTGTACCCATTATATTATTTGCCATCAAACTATACCGTTATTCCCCAATAACAGGCAAAACAAAAAAGGCACGACCTAAGTCATGCCTTTTTAAATGCCAATATTAAATTGCCGATTTTTCCTGACGCTTACGAACCACGCAGGACAGTGTAAAGTTGAGCAGGAAGTAAACACCTGCGATAACCGCAAACAGACACAGCACCTGCCCACCTGTACGAAGCTGACCCATAAGAATCATGCTCTTTCCGGTAAATTCTTCAATAGCAACCGCCCACAGGAAGGAGGTATCCTTGATAATGGTAATCATCTGCGAAAGCAAAGATGGCACTATCTTCATAAAGCACTGCGGCAAAACTATGTACCACAAGGTTTGTACAAAGGTAAAGCCCTGTGATGCCGCACCTTCAAACTGACCTTTAGGAATAGAGTTAAGGCCGCCGCGAATAATTTCGGCTACAACTGCCGTTGTAAAGAGTGTAAACGACAATACACCCGAAGCCAACGGCGGAATAGGAACCATGAAGCGAATGGCCAAAATCCACAACAGGTTTGGTGTACAGCGGAAAAGTTCGATGTACGCCGACGCTAATTTGGAGAAAAATTTGTTTCCGTAGTTTTTTGCAATAGCAAGAATTGAACCGAAGAATATGCTCAAAACAATGGTTATGAGCGCTATCATTATGGTCATTCCAAGACCTTGCGCAAGGAAACGGACATTGTCAAAGGTAAAAATTTCACTCATGCTTCAGCGCCCCCCTTTCCTGCATCATCAGAACCTACAGGAGCCGGAGCATCCTCTTTGGATTTCTTTTCCAAACGCTCTGCAAGCTTGGAAAGCGGATAACAAATAACAAAGTACAGCATACCTGTTACAATGTAGGTTGGACCGTAAACCAGCTTGTATGTCGACCAAGAGTCGGCATGGTACATCAAGTCACCGCCTGCAATCATTGCAAGAACTGAGGTATTCTTAACAAGGTTAAGCGCCTGATTGGTAAGCGGAGGCAGGATTATTTTTATGGACTGCGGCAAAATTATGTAGCGCATGGTCTGAAGATAGGTAAAGCCCTGTGAAGCTGCTGCTTCATACTGACCTTTTGGAATAGCCTCGATACCTGTGCGCACAACTTCGGAAATATATGCACCGTGGTACAAGCCAACACCAATAACACCAATAACAAACTGCGACCAAACCAAGCCAAAGCGTGGCAGACCGTTATATAAAAAGAATATTTGTATAACAAGCGGAGTATTCTGCCAAATTTCGACATAAACACGCGCTATTGTACGCAAAATTTTTGAGTTTGATGTGGAAAACACACCAAAAACTATGCCCAACACCAATGCAAGGCACAGACCAAGTGAAGCAACCTTTAAGGTTGTGAAAAAACCTATCAAAAATATTTCGGAAAAATCAGAAAAAAGAGTCATCCATTTTGATGGTCCGAAAGGACCGTCCATAAATGCTCTGAACATCATAACTGCAACCACCAATTCCTTCCTCAGCAGATTTTGGACTGCCTGCAAGACAGCTTAAAGACAATCCGTACAGGTGCCGAGCAGTAACGGATCATTTTAACAACACATTTTTACCGTGCTGTCATAACATTTTGCGAACCCGCTGTTAAAGCGGGTTCGCATTGTGTGAAAAACATCTTGGAATTTTCTAAATAATTATTTAAGTTCCCATTTAGCGAGCATTGTATCCATTTCGCCGCTTGCTTTGAGGTCGTTTACAACTTTGTTAACGGTTTCAGCCAAATCAGTGTTGGATTTTTTGCTTGCAACGCCGTATTCCTGTGGGTCAAAACGGTCTGGGAGAATTTCGGAGCTTTCATCAACATAACCTGCAAGGATAGCACCATCGACAGAGAATACATCAATACGACCGGAGTCCAAAGCAGCTTTCAGCTCTGGGTAGGAAGCAAATTCGGAGAAGTTAACGGTGATGCCGATTTCTTCAGCAGCTTTAGAAAGAGCGTCTTTACTTGTTGCACTCTGTGCTACACCAATGGTTGCACCGTCCATATCTTTAAAGCCTGTGAATCCTGCATCTTTTTTAACCAGCATAGCAACACCGTCGGTGAAGTATGGGTCGGAGAAGTTGTAGGTTTCTTTTCTTTCTTCGGTAATGGTGAAGGTAGCGATTACAAGGTCGATTTCACCGTTGTCCAGCAGCGGACCTCTGGTTTTAGCAGTAACAGCCTGAACTTCGATTTTGCTTTCATCGCCAAGAATTTCGCCTGCAATCTTTTTAGCCAAATCAATTTCAAAGCCTTCTACTTCACCTGTGGAAGTATTTTTGTAGCCGAATTTTGGAACATCTACTTTAACGCCAACTTTCAGCACACCTCTGTCCTTAATTTTCTGAACAGAGTCAACAACTGCAGCATCTGCACCGCCGTCAGCTGGAGCTTCCTGGCTGCCGCCGCAAGCAGCAGTTGTGAGCAGCATGGTAGCCATAGTTGCAACTGCAACAAATTTTTTAAAAAAGTTTTTCATGGTATTTTCCCTCCGTTATTTTTTTGTAACTATCTCAAAATCTTGCTAAGGAAAGATTTTGTGCGTTCGTTTTGTGGGTTTTCAAAGAAATGGTCCGGCGTTCCGCTTTCAATAATGGTACCACCATCCATAAAGATAACTCTGTCAGCTACCTGACGCGCAAAACCCATTTCGTGGGTAACGCATATCATTGTGATGTTTTCTTTGGAAAGCTCAACCATTACATCCAAAACTTCCTGTACCATTTCAGGGTCAAGCGCCGATGTTGGTTCGTCAAACAGGATTATCTTCTGTTTTGTAGCAAGTGCACGAGCTATTGCTACACGCTGCTGCTGTCCGCCGGAAAGATTTTGCGGATATGCATCTGCTTTGTGTCTTAATCCTACACGCTCAAGGTAACCGTAAGCATCTTCAATAGCCTTTTCCTTTGGTACACCCTGCAGTTTAATTGGTGCCAAGGTAAGATTTCCCAACACGGTCATGTGCGGATAAAGATTAAACTGCTGAAAAACCATGGACGAGCACTTGCGTGCCATTTCGGTTTTGTTTTTATGTGTGAGTTCCACATCATCTATGTACACCTTACCGGAAGTAGGTTCTTCAAGGTAGTTCATACAACGGATAAGCGTACTTTTACCGCTTCCGCTTGGCCCGATGATAACCAGCTTTTCCCCTTCTTCAACTGTAAGATTTACATCCTTAAGAACATGAACATCTCCAAAGAACTTGTTTACATTTTCTACACGAATCAATTCAAGTTCTCCTTTCCATTTAATAACACCGCACCGCGGTTTTGAATTTTTATTAAAACTAACCTGCCTTCATAGCAAACAGCTCACTGCATCGTATTTTTGCCGCTTCACTTAACGCAGCTTAGCACGATGGATTTATTATATATCACCATCCTTGCTTTGTCAACACATTTATGAAACTTTCATTTTTAAATCCTGCATTTGCTTTTTCAATTTTCCTTACTAAAACACGAAATTATATTGCGTTTTTTCGCATAAAAACTACAGAATTTACAGCCAATAGCACTTGAATTGTGCATTTTTCACTATCACAAGCATATTGAAAACCTTTTTTTGTAGTTTCACACAAAGCACAATTAAGAATAAGCCAATTAAGTTTCTTGCAAAATTATCCGTTTATCATTTTTTGCATATATACTTTTGCATAGCTTTGTTTTAGTTTTTCCACATAAAAAAGCAGTCGCTTCGTTCTGCGATAAATCTGAACGAAGCGACTGTTTTATTTGGTTGCATAAAGCATGTATATTCTTTTCATTTCCGCTGTAAGCTCGCCTTTTTCATCTTGCACCACAAGCGGTGCTTCAACATTCATGTAGGGTTTCGAGCCTTTTTTGCCCTCTGCCAAAAAGAGCCACGGTGCACTGTCATGACGCTTTTGTACAAAACGCACCCTTTTGGGTTCTATACCATTTTGACGCATAGCCTGCAAAACATCGGCAAGGCGTTCGGGGCGTTGACAAACACAAAGCCTGCCGCCAAACTTGAGCATTTTTGCCGCAGCTGCACAAACATCGTTTATGGTGCACATTACCTCGTGCCGTGCAATTGTATGTGGGTCGGCATCGTTAAGTATTCCTGTACCTTCTATTTTATACGGTGGATTACATGTAACAACATCCAATTCCTGCGGCAACAGCGACGAATTTATATTTTTAAGGTCCATGCACATCGGCACAACACGGTCATGCAGGGAATTTTCTTCCACTGTTTGTTTTAATTGCTCAATTGCCTGCGTTTGAATGTCCACACAGTAAGCCTTTTTAGGACCGTTATCCTCACCGTTTACACCCGGTCTGAACCACAGCATGGCAACAATGCCGCAGCCTGTTCCCAAATCTGCCGCATAATCCTTTTTCTTTACTTTTGCAAAATCGGAAAGCAAAAAAGCATCTGTACCGAATTTGTGTTCGGGAGAAACCGCTATCTTAATATGCTCACCCAGCTGTTCATATTCAAAAACCAAAAACTTCTCCTCCAGACTATTCAATCTCCAACTTATGCTTTAAATCAAAAATAACTTTGTCTGCAGCTATAATGAGCAGTTTATCCCCACCTATTATTTGTGTATTACCACGCGGTATAATCAGCTGACCGTCACGAGTAATGGATGCAATTACCGATTCTTCCGGCAAACGAAGCTCCATAAGGCGTATACCACTCATTTTATAATTTTTAGGCACTTCTATTTCGTATACGGCAGCTTCACCGCGATTAAGCGAAAGCAGCTGCTTCATTGCACTTGTGTCTATTTCACGCTCAAGCAGATGCGAAATGCTGTCGGTAGTTGAAACAGGAATGTCAACACCCAGTTTTTTCATTATCTGTGCATTTTTGGGGTTGTTTACACGCGCTACTGTTTTCGGAACATTAAACACCTGCTTTGCAAGCTGGCAGGCTATAAGATTGTCTTGGTCAAGTCCGGTAACGCTTACAATTGCCTCGGCATGGTCTGCCTGTGCCATTTCAAGCATTTCCATGGTAGAACCATCACCGTGAAAAACAACAACATCAAGCGTATTTGCCACATGAGTACAACGCTGCTTGTCTTTTTCTATTATATACGGACTATGCCCATGCTCCATCAAGGTTTTGGCAAGGTAGTAGCCAACCTTTCCGGCACCAACAATAATTACTCGCACAACATTCCCTCCTGTTTAATCAGCAACTCGTGCAAACAGCAGCCTGTCCGATTCAAGCAGGATGTATTTGCTTCCGTTGATAAGTGTAAGGCTTCCGTCTTCGTGCAGTATACCAAAAACACTTTCCTTTTCATCGCAGTTGTTTACAAGGTCCATTATATTTGTACCTATAAGATTTCTTGGCACAGGCGAGGTAGCGTAGGATATAACGGTATCATCAAATGCCACATGCTTGGTCTGGTCTCTATCTGTTATAAGTGAATATACTGCCGATACAGTCAAGTTTGTAGGACATACCATTTTTATTCCGAAATGCTTGAACACAGCTTCACTGTTTGGGTCAAAAATGCTTGCAAGCACACGCGGAACACCAAATATCTCTTTAGCTATCTGGCAAACCATAGCGTTGGTATTATCATCGTTAGTAACCGCCGCAAGTGCATCACAGCCAATTATTCCCGCTTCACGCAAAACATCTTGGTCTATTGGAACACCTTCTACGGTAAAGCCGTCAAAATCATCGTCCAAAGCGGTAAAATTTTCCCTGTTCTTATCAATCACGACTACATCATGCCCCATGCGGCAAAGCACATTTGCCAGCCTTGAACCTACCTTGTCACAACCGACAACCAAGATATTCATCCGCTCAGCTCCTTACAATCAATAAATATTCATATATCAAATTATATACAACATAAAAAAAATTACAAGCTGTGGGAAGTAAAACCCGTATGCGTTAGGCTTGTATTAAAAATTACATTCATTCGGAATTTTTTTATTATATCGGCATACAATTTAATATCTCACGCTTGTTGCTTGCCATGTCTGTTTATTCGACCTTTTTCATGACATAGCTGTGTTAAAGTTTTCAAATGTACCAACATTGTAATTTAAACAAGGAGGGAGCTTCACTGATTACCGTAATCACAACAAACATCGGTGAAAAAAAGGGATTTTTCCACCGTATTATAGATTATTTTCGACCGCTTGTGTCCGTTAAAGTACGATGCTATTATCCCAAATTCAGCTATAACCTTATACACTGCAGCAGCCGACGAACATCGGAACTTACCTCTTTAATAGCCAGCATACCCTTTGGCGAAATAATTACCTCCGATGATATTTCGCTTCCCGAAAAGCTCAAACGCTATGAAGTACCTGCACTCCCGTTTAAACAGCGTATTACCGAAAACACTGTACGCAAACTGCTTGAAGAATGTCACCATACACCTCACGAACAGCGTTTGGGAATAATTGATGCTGATGCATTATGCCTTGAAGCTGCCGAACGCTTTGTAAAATTGTGTCCCAATATAAAAATTGTTACCAATCATCCCGGAATATACAAAGTTTTCGCGCGTGAAATGCTGGAGGAATACGGTGCAGTAATAATGGTAAGTGAATCCCCCGAAACACTTGCCGACCGCACGGTAATTTTTTGTCCTTCCGATTATACATGGACAAAAACACCGCTTTGTATTACTGCCCCAATCCTTGCAGCAGACAAATGCAGCATTTCCGGAAGTTGTACGGTAATAGATAATCTTAAACCAAACCTACCCGCACAGTTTTTGGACAATGTTCCCACAGGAATATCTCCGGAGCGTTTTGCACAAGCAGTATACCGTAAGCATCCGGATTGCTTTCTGCGTGAATGTATTGCGAAATCAGGCACATGCTTGGGCAAACAATCATCCATTAAAGATATATCGGGATACATAAAGCTGAACCTGCAAAAAGTCCGCAGCGAACCCCAAAATCTTAAAACGGATACATTGGCGGAACAAACAGCTTTTATCCCATAAAAAACACCTTTAAAACAGGTGTTTCCTTGATAAATATCCTTGACATGAATTATAGTTTTGTTTATAATACAAAAATACGACATTTTACGCTATCATCATTTTTTAAAAACCTTGCCGTATTGCGGCAATAAATTTTATAAAATGCAGTATTCAGAGGAGCGACCCATAATGCCTAATTCTAAAGAAATCAAAATGACTCAGCAGGGATACAATGAAATGGTATCTGAGCTGGAATATCTTAAAAGCGAAAAACGTGCTGAAATTTCCGAAAAAATCCGTGTTGCACGCGGCTTCGGTGACTTGAGCGAAAACAGCGAATACGATGAAGCAAAAAACGAACAGGCTGTTGTTGAAAATCGTATTCTCACTCTTGAAGCACAGCTTAAACGCGCAACCATTATTCAGCAGGAAGACATTTCTTCCGATGTTGTATCCATCGGCTGCAAAGTTACCATTACCGATGTTGAGTTCGGTGACGAAATGGTATACCGTCTTGCAAGCTCTGTTGAAGCTCACAACGACATGGAAGCAATTACCGATGAATCCCCTGTCGGCAGTGTTTGATGGGACACAAGGTTGGCGAAGTAGTTAAAGTAAAGGTTCCATCCGGTGCTGAAATTGAATATCGCATCGACAAGATTGAGGTTTAATTTACAGCGATTTATCCCAAATGTTGGCTGAAACTGCCCTTTGCGAAGAATCCCCACCGAAACAAAAACAAAGGGTATTCCCGTTCGGGAGTATCCTTTTATTTTATTATAAAATCTCACACCAAAAAACATAAATTTTTCTCTTACTTAAAAGAAAGGAAGTACAACGAATGTCTGAAAACAACCAGAACAACGCACAAACCGAAAACACTCAAGAATTGTCCGAACTGCTTCAGATTCGCCGCGACAAGCTGACCGCTTTCCAGGAAGCAGGCAAAAATCCTTTTGAAATCACTAAATACGAACGCTCTACCACTGCTAAAAAAATCGTTGAAAACTTCGACGAAATGAACGGCAGCATTGTTACCATTGCAGGTCGTATCATGTCCAAACGCGGCATGGGTAAAGCTTCCTTCTTTGATGTTAGTGATGCTGAAGGCAGAGTTCAGGTTTACATCCGTAAAGATGCAGTTGGCGAAGAAATTTACGATGACTTCAAAAAATGGGATATCGGCGACATTGTTGGTGTTGAAGGCGAAGTTTTCAAAACCCACAAAGAAGAAATCTCCGTTAAAGCACAAAAGGTTGTACTGCTTTCCAAATCTCTGCTTCCACTTCCTGAAAAATTCCACGGCCTTAAAGACCAGGATTTGCGTTACCGTCAGAGATATGTTGACCTTATCATGAATCCTGATGTGCGTGAAACTTTTGTAAAACGCTCCAAAATCATCAGCGAAATCCGCACCTTCCTTGACGGTCTGGGCTACCTTGAAGTAGAAACCCCTGTTCTTCACACAATTGCAGGCGGTGCTGCTGCTCGTCCATTCATTACACACCACAACACACTTGATTTGGACATGTACCTGCGCATTGCGCTTGAGCTTCACCTCAAACGCCTTATCGTAGGCGGCTTTGACAAGGTTTACGAAATCGGCCGTGTATTCCGTAACGAAGGTATGTCCCCTCGTCACAATCCTGAATTCACTCTGCTTGAACTGTACGAAGCATACACCGACTACAACGGAATTATGGAGCTTACCGAAAACCTGTTCCGTCATGTTGCAAAAGCAGTTTGCGGTACAGCTGTTCTGCAGTACGGTGACTATACAATCGACTTGGAAAAACCATTCGAACGCATTTCCATGTCCGATGCTGTACTTAAATACAGCGGTGTTGACTTTACTAAAGTTGAAACCCTTGAACAGGCAAGAGCTCTTGCAAAAGAACATCACATTGAATTTGAAGAACGCCACGGCAAAGGTGATATCCTCAACCTGTTCTTTGAAACCTACTGTGAAGAAAAGCTCATTCAGCCAACCTTCATCACAAGCCACCCAGTTGATATTTCCCCACTGGCTAAACGCAAACCTGAAGACCCAGACTACACCGAACGCTTCGAGCTGTTCATCCTTGGTCGTGAGCATGCAAACGCATTCTCCGAGCTGAACGACCCAATTGACCAGCGCGGTCGTTTTGAACATCAGGCTTCCCTTAAAGCACAGGGCGACGACGAAGCTTGCGATGTGGATGAAGACTTCCTCACCGCTTTGGAATATGGTATGCCACCAACAGGCGGCTTGGGCATTGGTATTGACCGTATGGTAATGCTTATGACCAACAACAATTCCATCCGTGATGTACTGCTCTTCCCAACAATGAAACCGATTAAATAATAATACTGTATAGAAAAACATCCATAAGATGATTTTACATCTTATGGATGTTTTTTATCACTATTATTTACATTTTTTTCAAAATAACATCTTAAAAGTTACTCCATTCTGTAATTTCACATTTGGGTGATATTACAGCCATTTGCTTTAACTGTACCTCACCTTTGGAAATTATAAATTCTCCTTTTTTATATTTATCCTCTGCTATTTCTAACGCTTCCTGTCGGTTTTTAGCCACCACTTTAAATTCTTCTACAATAGTTTCCTCTATCGCAATAGTATATGTTTTCATTATATCCTCCTAAACTATCTTACTGTATTTACCATTCCCAACAAATTCTATAAAGCCTTTATCTCTTAATAGTTGAAGCTGCTGTCTTATTTTAGGTTTAATATTATTATTTTTAGGATGTTTAGTTTGTAATTCTTTTTCAAAAAAATAAATTTCATCTAATGTAAATATCTGTCTTGGAATCCTATTGACACAGTTTAAAATATCAAAAAGCCACCCACGACTATTTATATCTTTAATTTCAAACTGCTTGCTTTTATTTACTTTACCAATCACAGCATTTGCATCAATTACTTCTCCATTTGATATTATCCTAATTTTGCCCTGTTCAGGAATTTTATCAATTAGAATATTACAGCCTTCCCATCCTGCACGCCGAGCACTTGCTGCTAATGGTTTTCGTTTTTCTATTATATCTGGAACAAAAAAATGCTTTGGTACTAAAATAAGTTCTCTTACCTGTAACTCTTTTTTAGAATAACTCATAAATAAAAAATCTGGATTATTATTACTTGTTATTCTCTCTATCATTGTGCGATAAGCACCATCATTTATTTTATTTTTTAAAATACCATTCTTACTTTTCAATTCATATTCATTCTTGCACGCTGGACAAAAAAAATCTGCTACTGGTCGATTATTCTCAAAATGTTTGATATGTAAATTCCCACATCGTGGGCAATACATATTTTGCTGTATCCAATTTTCAGTTAAAACTCTTGCAATTTGTGTTCCTGATTGATAATTCTCAATTATACTACTATCAAAATTAATATCCATAAGAAACCCTCTTACCCCACGATTAAAGGACTTGGTTAGCTTATCCGCCAACCAAGTCCTTTTTCATTATCTCTCTTCACGGAAATATGGGCTGCCCAGCCATGCAGGAGCCTGATTTTCCTTTTTCTTGTTCATGGTAATGAACACCAAAACCGCAATTGTCATTATATAAGGAAGCATATCCAAAATTTGCGCAGGAATAACTACATTATGCCCAAAGATTGGAATACCGCTTTGCAGCTTGAAGCCCAAGCCACGCAGCATACCAAAGAAATATGCACCGAATATTGCCTTAAGTGGATTCCATGTTGCAAAAATTACAAGTGCTACCGCAATCCAACCCTGACCTGCGGTAATGTTGTCCTGCCAGCGAGGAACAAATACCAGTGTCAAAAATGCACCGCCCAAGCCGCAGCAAAAGCCGCCTGCAAGAATGTGAACATATTTGTAAAGTGTAGCATTTATACCCGAAGCTTCGGCAGCGGACGGATTTTCCCCTACCATTCTCATGTTGAGTCCGTAGCGTGTTTTGTTAAGGTAAACATACAGCAGTACAGCCAACACCAGTGCCGACAAGGAATAAAGGCTCTGTTGGAAGAATATTGGACCAAAGAATGGTATCTTGCTTAAAAGCGGAATGTTTACCGCTGCCAGCGAAGCCTGCACATTTTCGGGGAGCGATACACCCGACAAGCCTGCACCTATAAAACTGGAAAAACCTGTTCCGAAAATGGTAAGCGCAAGACCTGTTACAACCTGATTACCCATGAATGTAATGGTAATTACGGCATAGATAAGTGCACCAATCATACCCGCCAAGCCTGCTGCAAGCACTGCCAACGCAGGATTTCCCGTAAGCACACCTACCTGAAAGCCCATTACAGCACCCATGAGCATCATACCTTCAACGCCAAGGTTAAGGTGTCCTACCTTTTCGCTCAAAATTCCGCCAAGGGTTCCGAACAGCAGCGGTGTACCCATTTGAACGGCTGTCTGTAAAAACAATTCAACAGCATTAAGCCAACTCATACTGCTGCCCCCTTTCCTTTAGAAGACTTTTTCACAACAAATTTATACTGGGTGAAAAACTCACTTGCCAAAACGAAGAACAAAATTATGCCCTGCAAAAGCTCTGCTGCGGCGGCGGGAATCTGCAAAGCTGTTTGCAGATACGAGCTTCCCTGCAAAAGCATTGCAAAAAGGAACGAAACCACCAGGATTGCAGGCGCACTGAGTCGTGCAAGCCATGCTGTAATAATAGCGGTAAAGCCAAGACCACCCGACATGGAGTCGGTGAGTGATTTTTCAATAGCCGAAGACTGTATCATCCCTGCTGCACCGCACAAACCGCCGCTTATAAGCACCGCAATAAGCAAAATTTTAGTTGTATTCATTCCGACATATTTTGCTGTCTGCTCGTTTTCACCCAAAACCGAAATTTCATACCCCAGTTTTGATTTGCTTATGAGCAGATATACCAGAACAACCAACACAAGTGCAATTATCCAGCCTGCATGTATACCAAGCACCTTTGGTATAATTTCATTTTCAGTAAACTTTGGCATCTTTGGAAAACCATACGCTTTTGGGTCTTTCCATGGGCCGTATTGCAGATAAGATACCCATTTTATTGCAATATAGTTCATCATAAGGGTTACAAGTGTTTCGCTTGTGCCAAAACGAACCTTTAACATTGCAGGAAACAAGCACCAAAGCCCGCCTGCAACAACAGCTGCTGTCATCATTAAAGGAAGCATTACCACAGCAGGAATATTTTCCGGAAGATTAAAAGCCAAAAATGTAGCGGCAAGCGCACCTACATAAAACTGACCTTCAGCACCGATGTTGGAAAACTTCATGCGTTCGGAAACCGAAATACCAAGCGACAAAATAACCAACGGAATAGCTTTATTTACAGTTTCCTGAAAACGATAAAGCGTACCTGTTGCACCTTTAAATATTTCACTGTAAACCACAAGCGGGTTATATCCCAACAGCGACATGAGCATAGCTGCCGCCAACAAAGCCGCCAAACACGAGCCTATTCTGAGAAGATTTGCCTGCAAAGCAGACGCTTCGTTTTTCTTTACAACCTTAATCATAATACAGCTCGCCTCCTTCCGGTCTGCGGCCAACCATAAGCATGCCAACCTCGTCCTTAGTTATCTTTTTAGGGTCTACAATATCCATTATCTTACCGTTATGCATAACCATAAGACGGTCACACAAACCAAGCAGGACATCCAAGTCCTCGCCTATAAACAACACCGCAACACCTTTTTGCTTTTGCTGATTGAGCACATCGTAAATGTTGTATGATGCACCAATATCAAGACCGCGAACAGGGTACGCAGTAATCAAAAGTTCAGGTTCAAGGTCTATTTCACGACCAAGCAAAACCTTTTGAATGTTACCGCCCGAAAGACGCTTTACAATTTGGTTTGTACCGGGTGTGCTTATGTCAAAACGCTGTACTATTTCTTCAGCTTTTTTCCTACCCTCTTTACGGTCGACAAAAAGTCCCGGCATATTTTGGTAAGATTTAAGCAGTACATTGTCAATAATATTCATGCCCGCAACAAGCCCCATTCCCAATCGGTCTTCGGGAACAAAGCTAAGGCTTACACCGCGTTTTATTATGTCACGAGGACTTAATCCTACAATATTTTCACCTTTAAAAACAACCTTGCCGCTTTTAATTTTCATCATGCCTGTAATAGCTTCGCAAAGCTCTTTTTGTCCGCTGTCGGCAATACCTGCAACACCAAGTATTTCACCGCCGGACAATGTAAAGCTCACATTGCTAACAGCTTCGCGGCGTTCACCGTTAAGCACTGTAAGATTTTCAACCTTCAGCACCTCTTTCACAAGAGCAGGGTCTACCTGCACGCGTTCAAGGTCAAGGTCTATTGCCTTGCCAACCATGAGTTCTGTAAGCTGTTCCGGTGTTGCCGATGATGTATCAATAGTTGCAATGCTTTCACCCTTGCGAAGAACGGTAACACGGTCGCTTATTTCCATTACTTCGTTCATTTTGTGGGTTATGATTACAACTGCGCAGCCTTCACGCTTCATGTTGCGCATAATTTCGAACAGGACACGAGTTTCCTGCGGTGTCAGTACGGCAGTAGGCTCGTCAAGAATAAGCACCTTAGCCCCACGGTAAAGCACCTTGATTATTTCTACTGTCTGTTTTTCACTAACAGACATATTATAGATTTTTTTATTAGGATTAACGGTAAGACCATATTTTTTGCAGATGGTAAGGATGCTTTCGGTCATTTTAGCTTTGTTGATAAAAACACCCTTGCATTGACCTGCAATTATATTTTCCTGTGCCGAAAGTACATCTACCAGCTTAAAGTGCTGATGCACCATACCAATACCAGCTTCAATCGCTTCTTTTGGAGAGTCAAAAGCCACCTGCTTGCCGTCAAGCATAATACTGCCGCCGTCCGGAGAATATATCCCGGACAAAATATTCATCAGTGTACTTTTTCCCGAACCGTTTTCACCCAAAAGCGCATGGATTTCCCCCTTACGCAGTTCAAGGTTAATGTTTCGGTTTGCTTTTACGGGTCCAAAAGTTTTCGAAATGTTTTCAAGCTTAATAAAAACTTCCTTTTCCATTTGTTCCTCCCTGCTGCACTTTTCAAAACTTGCAGTAAAAACACATTTTCGGAATTATAAGTTCCGAAAAACTGCTCTTACGGCAAGCCCCATAAAATTACAATAACAGGAGAGTCTTGCATTATTTTTGCAAAACCCTCCTGTCAGTTCTCATTTAATCAGTGTAAAATCAGCCAACAGTACCGATTACACCTTCTACCAGCCAATCCATAGACAACATTTCTGCATCAGTCATCTGAACGCCTTCAGCAACTCTTTCAGCACCGGTATTGTCTTTCAGCGGACCTGTGAATACAAACAGAGAACCGTCGATAATCTGCTGTCTTGCAGCGTCAACTGCTTCAGCAGTGCCTTCAGCACAGTTAGCGGAAAGCTCGTCAAGGGATACCATGCCTGTAGCCAAACCTGTCCAGTAGGACTGGGACTGCCATGTACCGTCGATGATGCTCTGAACATCGGATACATAGAATTCACCCCAATGGAACAGAGGAGCTGTCAGGTATGCATTTGGAGCAGCGTTGTATGTTGGAGCATTGTAGCCAACTGCAAACACGCCTTTTTCCTGTGCAGCAATCTGTGGACCTGTGGAGTCACAGTGCTGTGCAATTACATCGCAGCCATTATTGAGCAGTTCAACAGCAGCAGCTTTTTCCATTGTTGGGTCATACCAGGAGTTTGTCCATTTAACTTCAACGGTAGCTTCCGGATTAACGGAACGAACACCCAAAGTAAATGCGTTAAGACCGCGGATTACTTCAGGAATTGGCATAGCAGCAACATAACCGATTTTGCCTTCAGCGGATTTCATACCTGCTGCAATACCTGCAAGGTATCTTGCTTCGTAAACTCTTCCCATGTAGTTGGAGAAGTTGTCGCCCTGCAGATAGCCTGTACCATGACCAAAGTATACATCAGGGAATTCCTGAGCTACATTGTAAGCCCATTCACCATGACCAAAGCTTGTTGCGTAGATAACATTGCAGCCCTGGTCGATAAGGTCACGAATAACCTTTTCGCAGTCTGCGCTTTCAGGTACATTTTCAACATAAACTGTTTCAACGCCAAGTTCTTCTTCCAGCTGCAGTCTGCCCTGATTGTGAGCATAGGAATAACCCTCGTCACCAATAGGACCTACATACAAAAATCCGACTTTGATATCTTCTTTTGGAATACCTGCGGAAGCTTCTGCAGCAGGTGTTTCGGCAGGTGCTGCTTCTTCAGCAGGTGCGGAGCCTCCGCAGCCAACTGTCGCAAATGCCATACCTGCAGCCAGCAGAAGTGCCAATGCTTTTTTAACCATTTTAATCTTCCTCCATTTTCGGTCTTTTTTGGGGGTATAAAGCCCAAATTTGACAAATGAATATATAAAGGCAAGTGTCCCCACTTGCCTTTAAACCATTTTTGCACGCTGTAAAACAGTGCTTATAGCCAGGCAATATTGCGGTAGCCGAGTAGAAACTTTCTGACCATATTTCAGAAATTATATAAGCATTATGTTGCAGTTTTTGTGATTTGCCCGAAATAAAACTGCGTTTTTTATCGCTTTCTATTTTCTAAAATAACGCAGAATACTTCTTTATAATACTAACAAAGTAATGCACAAGTGTCAATAAAATTCAAAAATTGTGTCGTACCATGGTATAATTTTGATAACGACTGAACAAAATTCACTCGTTTTTTATGTTGAACTTTAAAATTAGTATTACTTTACAGCTTTTGCCGCTGTAAACTGTTTTGCAGCTTTATTTTTCTTGTTTTTTCACAGAGTGTTATTTATAATTAAGGTGTATGCACTTCACCCCAAACTTTTTGGGAACTACATATACTATTTATAATTAAGGAGTTGTTATAATGCAAGAATTAAATGCCTCCAACGACCTGCGTTACATAAAAATGCTTTCAAGGCAATACCCAACCGTTAAGGATGTAAGCACCGAAATAGTTAACCTGAGTGCTATTCTGGCATTGCCTAAAGGTACCGAGCACTTCATGTCCGACATTCACGCCGAATATGAAGCATTCCTGCATATTCTTAACAATTCTTCCGGTGTTATAAAAGAAAAAATCGACATGCTTTTTTCAAACAGTGTTTCAGCAAAGGAACGCGCATCTCTTGCAACACTTATTTATTACCCCAAGCAAAAGCTTGAAGAGGTAAAAAAAAGCTGTACCGATATGCGTGATTGGTACACTGTAACCATTAACCGCCTGCTTGATGTATGCCGTCTTGTTTCGTCCAAATATACTCGTTCAAAAGTGCGCAAGGCCTTGCCCAAAGGCTTTGAGTACATTCTTGACGAGCTGCTTCATGCAACTGTAGGAAATAACACCAACAAGGAACAGTACTACGAAAACATCATTTCCACCATTATAGATATAAACCAAGCTGACGAATTCATTAAATCCATCAGCAAAACAATAAAACGCCTTACCGTTGACCACTTGCACATTGTTGGCGATATTTTTGACCGTGGTCCTCGTGCCGACAAGGTTTTGGACCTCCTTATGGAACACCACTCGGTTGATATACAGTGGGGAAATCACGATATTTTGTGGATGGGTGCCGCTGCCGGAAGCGAAGCTTGCATAATGTGTGTTCTTAAAACATCGGTAAACTACAACAATCTTGAAGTTCTTGAAACCGGCTACGGAATTAATTTGAGACCTTTGGCCATATTTGCAAACGAAGTATACGGCAACAGCGATTGTTCGGCGTTTAATCCAAAGCTCAACAGCTCCGATAATGTAACCCCAAAAGATATCACAATGGCTGCAAGAATGCACAAGGCAGTTTCCATAATACTGTTTAAACTGGAAGGCCAGATTATTGACCGTCATCCTGAATTCGGCATGGAGGACAGAAAACTGCTCCACAAAATAGACTACGAAAACAAAACACTTACCATTGACGGAACGGTTTACGATATGCGTGATTGCTATCTGCCAACCATTGACCCTGCCGACCCTTACCGCCTTTCCGAAGAGGAAGAAGAGCTTGTAAGACAGCTTAAAACAGCATTTTTGCTCAGTGAAAAGCTGCAGTCTCATGCGCGTTTTCTTTACGCAAAGGGCAGCATTTACACAATTTACAATTCCAATCTTTTGCTGCATGCCTGTGTACCTATGAACGATGACGGCAGCTTCCGTGAATTCACCTTTAACGGCAAGAAATACAGCGGTAAGGCGTTGTTTGACTATGCCGACCTTACCGCACGCCAAGGCTATTACAGCATGCCCGGTTCGGAAGAAAAGATATTTGGCGAAGATTTCATTTGGTTTTTGTGGTGCGGAAAATATGCCCCAATATTCGGCAAGGAAAAAATGACTACCTTTGAACGCTGCTTTATTGCCGACAAAACAGCTTGGAATGAACCCAAAGACCCTTACTACAAACACATCGACAATAAAAATACCTGTATTCGTGTTCTTAACGAATTCGGCTGTTTCGATGAATATTCCCACATAATAAACGGTCATATCCCCGTTAAATATGTTCAAGGGGAAAATCCGGTTAAAGCCGAAGGCAAGCTTATAAACATTGACGGTGGTTTTTCGCGTGCTTATCACAAAACCACAGGCATTGCGGGATATACTCTCATTTACAATTCTGTTGGCATGCGGCTTGTTGCTCACGAGCCTTTTGAATCTGCCGAAAGCTGCATACAAAACAACACGGACATTCTTTCTTCCGTAATAATTTCGCAGCGTGCATCCAACCGCATGACCGTTGCCGATACAGATGCAGGCGCAAAGCTTAAGGCTGATATTGAAGACCTTAAAATGCTCCTTGAAGCCTATGTAAGCGGTAAAATATCCGAAAGCCGATAACTTATTTTTAACTGCCCCCTTTTCGTGTATTCGATTAAGGGGGCAGTTGTATTTGTACGACATACAAAAAACTATTTTTTTCCTCAGGTGATTGTCAACTTTACAGTTTTTTGATATACTTTCTATATTACACAAAAACAGCCAAGGAGAAACTACACATGGAGTCAATGCAAGCTTTGCCGCATTTTGGCGGAAAACTGATGTCAGCACAAGTAAGCACACTGCTTATGCGTGAACTGAAAAGCGGTATTTTTTCAAACTGCAAAAAACTTCCATCCGAAATGGAGCTTGCAAATATGCTTGGGGTAAGCCGTACGGTAATACGCGATTCCCTCTCTGACATTGAGCGTGAAGGTTTTATCGAGCGTGTTCGCGGAATTGGCACAGTAATAAATCGCAGCGTTGTTAATATGACACATCGCCTTGACTTAAAACTGGAATACTCCGACCTTATTCGCGAAGGCGGTCACATTCCTCACACTGACCTGCTTCATGTATCGCTTGTTTCGGCATCCGAACACATTGCTGCTGCACTTGGAATTAAATCGGGAGCAACACTTATAAAATGCGATAAAAGAATATTAGCAAACAACATTCCCGTTATATACTCATCCGACTACCTTTCCGCCGAAATGTTCAGTGGAATTGAGCTTCACGAAATAAATTGGTCTGAACCTATTTTTGATATTCTTGAACGCTGCTGCGGATTGACCGTAGCTACAGATGTTACTGAGATAACCCCTGTTATAGGGCCTGCGGAAATACGCCGTATGCTGAACTGCAGTAATGAAAACGCACTGCTCAAAATGGAGGAACGCAGCTACTCACGACCAACTCATCCCGTTTTGTATTCGATTTCCTATTATACTGAATTTTTTAACTTTAAAATTCTTCGCAAAAAGTTCTAATTCAAAATAAATTGCCAAAATATACCGCCTGATGCATACTGCAGCAGGCGGTATATTTTATTATCGTTTTTATTATCTAATTAACAAAAACTTCCAAACAAGAAAGCAGATGCATTTTTGGTGCTTTATAGACAAACAACACATTATTTGACAAAACATTTTTGTTATGTTAGTATATGGTAACTAACTTTTTTGTGTGAATGAAAATTTCATTTTACTGACGGAGGTAATCTTATGGCAACTTGTGAAAAACTTTCAAAATGTCCATTTTATCAAGGTCAAATGAGCATGGAATCGGGTTTAGGTAAAATGTATAAACAAAAATACTGTGAAAGTGACAAAGCATCCTGCGCAAGGTACATGATAGCATCAACCTTAGGTCCTGAGTTTGTTACAAATAATATATATCCCAATATGACAGAGCTTGCAAAATCCATGATTGCAAAAAACAAAAAATAATATAGTCTTACCTTTCTTGCCTTAAGCTTTTCATTTTAAGCTTAAAACAAAAAATTCCCGTTTTTAACGGGAATTTTTTGTTTATTGATTATTTTTTAAAGTTCGCTCAGTTTCTTTTCCAGCAGTTCCTGAATAAGCACAGGATTACCCTTACCTGCTGTTTTTGCCATTACCTGTCCCATAAGTGCTTTGGATGCGGCAACTTTTCCTTTTTTGTAATCATCAACCGATTTTGGATTAGCTGCAATAACATCATCCGCAAGCTTTGCAAGCAGTTCAGCATCATTTATCTGCTCAAGCTGATGTTCTTTTACATAAGCATATGGGTCGCAATCGTTTTGCCACAGGTCTTTTACAAGTTTTTTGCCGACACTGCTGTTCACGGTACCGTCACCCAACATCTGCGCAATACCTGCCATGTGCTCGGAAGCAACAGGAATTTCCGAAGAATCCTGAGGCATAAGGCGGAATACCTCCGCTATCATAAGGTTTGCCAGCAGTTTTGGATATTCTGTTTTTGCAGCAGCTGCTTGGAAGTAATCGGCAATTTTACGGTCGCTTGTAAGCATTTCGCTGTCATGTGCGGTAAGGCCGTATTTTTCCATGTAAACTGCTTTACGCTGGTCTGGAAGCTCAGGAATTTGCGAACGGATAAGCTCAAGCACCTTTTTGTCAACAACAATAGGTGCAAGGTCAGGGTCAGGGAAGTAGCGGTAATCGTTTGCATCTTCCTTTTTACGCATGGAAACTGTTTTGCCGCTTGACTGGTCAAAACGACGGGTTTCCTGTTCTACCCATTCACCCGAATCAACCAAGTCTACCTGACGCTTAAATTCAAACTCAATAGCTTTAAGAATATATTGGAACGAGTTAAGATTTTTCATTTCAGTACGAGTACCAAAAGCAGTTTCACCCTTTTTACGAACCGAAAGGTTAACATCGCAGCGCAGTGAGCCTTCGTTCATTTTACAGTCCGAAACACCTGTGTACAGTAGTATAGCACGCAGCTTTTTGAGGTATGCCACTGCCTCTTCAGCACTGCGAATATCAGGCTCTGAAACAATTTCGATAAGCGGAACACCACAGCGATTGCAGTCGAGCAGAGTTCCAACGCCTTCTTTGTGAACCAGCTTGCCCGCATCTTCCTCAATGTGAATACGGGTAATACCTATTCTTTTGCTGCCTTCGCTTGTTTCAATGTCCAGCCAGCCGTTTTGACAAAGCGGAAGGTCATACTGTGAAATCTGGTAAGCCTTTGGCAAGTCGGGATAGAAATAGTTTTTTCTGTCCTGCTTTGAAAAATCTGCAATAGTGCAGTTTGTAGCAATACCTGCTTTTACTGCATACTCAACTACCTGATTATTAAGCACAGGCAGTGTACCCGGCATACCCATACACACCGGACAGCACTGTGTGTTTGGCTCTGCCCCAAATTCGGTTGGGCAGCTGCAGAATATTTTTGTGTTGGTTTTAAGCTCGCAGTGTACCTCCAAGCCTATGACCATTTCGTAATTCTTATACATTTGCACCTACCCCCTTACTTTGTTTTGTGCAGATGATATGCACCCTGCACCTGTTCAAAGGCATAAGCCGCACGATAAAGTGTTTTTTCGCCAAACGCTGCACCAATAAGCTGCATACCCACAGGCAGGCCGTCGGCTGTTTCACCGCATGGCAGCGAAAGTGCAGGAAGACCTGCAATGTTAACAGGAACGGTGCATATATCACCCATGTACATTTCAAGCGGGTTGGATACTTTTTCGCCCAAACGGTAAGCCGCAGTAGGTGCAACCGGTGTAAGAATACAGTCACATTCCTCAAAAACTCGCTGAAAATCACGAACTATGAGTGTTCTTACCTGAAGCGCTTTTTTGTAGTAAGCATCGTAATATCCCGAACTCAGTGCAAACGAACCAAGCATTATGCGGCGTTTTACTTCCTTGCCAAAACCTTCGCTGCGTGTGTTTTTGTACAGCTCTTCCATTGTGGAATATTCGGCTGCACGATAACCGTAACGAACACCGTCAAATCTTGAAAGGTTGGACGAAGCTTCCGCACTGGAGATTACATAGTATGCGGGAAGTGCCCACGAAAGCGATTCCATGGATGTTTCAACAATCTGCGCACCAAGACTTTCGTAGGTTTTGGCTGCTGCAAGAACGCTGTTTCTTACTTCTTCGGCAATACCTTTATCAAAAAATTCTTTAGGCAGGGCTATTTTCATACCTTTAACACCCTGTTCAAGACATGATGAAAAGCTGTCATATTCGCGTTTTACCGATGTGCTGTCCCCTGCATCATAGCCTGCAATTGCATCCATGATGAGTGCGGAGTCACGAACATCCTTTGTAAGCGGACCTATCTGGTCAAGGGAAGAAGCAAAAGCAATAAGACCGTTTCGGGAAACCGAACCATAGGTTGGTTTCATACCGACTACACCGCAGAATGCTGCAGGCTGGCGAATTGAACCGCCTGTATCAGAACCCAAAGTAAACGCTGCTTCGTTTGCTGCAACTGCTGCTGCCGAACCGCCCGAGCTGCCCCCCGGTACATAGGAAAGGTTTCTTGGATTGCGTGTTACCTGATAATATGAATTTTCGGTTGTGCCACCCATGGCAAATTCATCCATGTTCAGTTTACCGAGAGAAACAAAATTTTGCTCGTTAAGCTTTTTCATTACATGAGCATCGTATGGAGGAACAAAGTTTTCCAGCATTTTGGAAGCACATGTAGTTTTTACACCTTTAGTGCAAATATTATCTTTAATACCTGCCGGTACACCTGTAAGAGGGGATACATTTTCACCACTCTGAAGAAGTTTATCGGCAGCTTTTGCAGCTTCAAGTGCCTGTTCCGAGGTTACTGTAAGGTATGCACCAACAGCCTTGTCGGAGCTGTCAATGCTTTCAAGATAAGCCTGTGTTGCCTCCAAAGAGGAAAGTTCACGACTTTTAAGCTTCTTTTGAAGCTCACATACGGTAAGTTCAACTATTTTTGCCATAATTCTTTCCTCCTTTATTATTCAACTATTCTTGGCAGACAGATGTAACCGTCCTGCTGTGTAGGTGCGTTTGCCAACAGTGCATCACGGTCTACTGCACATACAACTTTATCTTCGCGGAAAACATTCTGCATCGGAACAACATGAGCAGTAATCGGAACATCCTTTGTATCCAAGCTGCTAAGCTGGTCAGCAAACGAAATTATTGCAGCAAGCTCTTTACCCATTGCATCCTTTTCTTCGCGGGTCATATTGAGCATTGCAAGATTTGCTACATTATCAACATCTATTTCGGTAGATGGACGCTTAAGTTTGGAAGCAGTGCTTACCACGCCTGCTTTTGCAGCACCCATACCAAGGTTAAGCACTTCAAGCTGAGATTGGTCTACAACATCGGGAGCGTTTGTCATTGGGCAGGAAGCATCACGCAGTTTTGGGAATGCAATTACTTCACGCAGCGAATCCGCACCAACCATAAGCATTACCAAACGGTCAAGACCAAATGCAAAACCGCCGTGAGGTGGTGTTCCGTAACGGTATGCATTCACCATAAAGCCGAAGCGGCTTTCAATTTCTTCCTGCGAAAATCCAAGTGCTTCGAACATGGTTCGCTGAACATCTTGCTTGTGAATACGAATACTTCCGCTTCCCAGTTCAACACCGTTAAGAACAAAGTCGTAAGCCTGTGCACGAACCTTGCCGGGGTCGGTCATAAGATACTGTATATCTTCGGGGTAAGGCATTGTAAACGGATGGTGGGTCGCAACAAAGCGGCCTTCCTCCTCCGACCATTCAAACTGTGGGAAGTCGGTAACAATAAGGAATTTGTAATCCTGTTTGTCACGCAGACCAAGCAAGTCGCCAAGGTCAAGACGAAGTGCACCCAAGGTTTTACGAACAACATCAAGCTTGTCGGCACAAAACAGAATAAAGTCGCCCGGTTCGCCTTTTACAGCTTCAATAATAGCGTCCAAATCGGACTGTGCAAAATGCTTTTTGAGTATCGAATAAATTTCGCCGTCGGGACGAATAGCAATCCACGCCATGCCCTTTGCACCGTAGCTCATGGCTTTGCGGGTAAGCTCCTCGATTGTGCTTCTGCTGAAATCCGCACAACCTTTAACATTTATTGCACGAACAACCCCGCCCGTTTCCGCAACCTTGCGGAATACGGTAAAGCTGCACTGACGGGAAATTTCGGTTATATCTACAATAGGAAGACCAAAACGAATGTCAGGCTTGTCGCTGCCGTAGCTGTCCATAGCTTCATGCCATGTCATTCTTGGGAATGGTTCTTTAAAGTCTATACCTTTTACTTCTTTAAAGATGTGTTTAAACAGCTTTTCAAGATGTACAAGTATGTCCTCCTGCTCAACAAACGACATTTCCATGTCTACCTGAGTAAATTCAGGCTGACGGTCGGCACGAAGGTCCTCATCTCGGAAGCAGCGTGCAACCTGATAATATTTATCTACCCCGCCAACCATCAAAAGCTGTTTGAATATCTGCGGTGACTGCGGCAAAGCGTAGAATGTTCCTGCATGCACACGGCTTGGAACAAGGTAGTCACGAGCACCTTCAGGTGTACTTTTTGTAAGTATTGGGGTTTCTATCTGCAAAAAGCCTTCGGCATCCAAAAAGTCTTCGGCAGCCTTTTGCACACGGTGACGATAACGAAGATTACCCAACATTTTTGGGCGTCTTATATCAAGGAAACGGTATTTAAGGCGAAGGTCCTCGCGAACATTGGTATCATCATCCAAAGAAAAAGGAAGTGCTTCGGCCGAGGAAATAAGCTCGATTGCTTCTGCCATAAGCTCAACTGTTCCTGTTGCTATTTTGGGATTTACAGTTTCCTTCGAACGCAGACGAACAGTACCCTTTACACCTATTACCGATTGGCTTTTCAGACTTTCGGTAACAGCAAACTGTTCAGCAGTAAGGTCGGCAGCATCAAATACTACCTGCAGGGTGCCTTCTCTGTCGTATAAGTCAATAAAAATAACACCGCCCATATCACGCTTGGTTTGTACCCAACCGTTAACTACAACCTGCTTTCCAATATGCTCTTCTCGCAGCTGTCCGCAATAAAGAGTTCTTTTCAACGCAATCAGCTCCTTTTCTTCCCGATAAATAAAAAAGCTTTCGCCCCACATATTGGGGCGAAAGCTGTAAATTCTTCCGCGGTACCACCCAAATTCAGGCTTTTCAGCCCACTTTCGGCACATAAACATTGCCTATCGGTTTAACGCACCAAACACGTCTGAGTCTACTAATGAACTGGTCACTTTCGGTCAGCAACTCCAAGATGTTCTTTCGCTGAAACGCCGTACCGCCTTTTCACCAACCGGCAGCTCTCTGCAACTATTGCTTCAGGTACTTTTTCTCTTCACAGTCTTTAATGGTAATATTTTGTTTGAATTGAACAGTATTATACAACTATTTATAAAATAAGTCAAGAAAAAAATTTATCACTCTAAAGCGATAGCATCCTAATCATCAAGCAATTCACTGTAGGTTACATTAAGCACCTTTGCAATTACCTTTAATTCAATGTCGGTTACAAAGCGTTTTCCGCATTCAATTTTTTGTACTGCATTTTTATCCAGGTCTAATCCTTCTCGTTGCAGCATTTCTGCAAATTTTTTTTGCGACGGCGCATTAGGCATTGCTTTGCGCAGAGTTTTTACCTTAAAGCCGCAAACATTGTTTAATCCGTTGTCAGCTCTGTTTTTATACATATACACACTCCATACAAATCTGACGGCAACACTTGCCACCTACTGAATTATATGGTATGCTGTAAAAAAATTGACATTTAGTAAATGTCAATTTTCATTTAAATTATCAATTAGTCATCCACTCACACTCTTGACATACACACAAAAAAACAGGAAAAGCCCTTTAAGTTTAAGGGCTTTTTTCTGTTTTTAATGGTTTTACAATAATATTCATATTAATTTGATGCTTCGTTACTATTATTATATCGTTTCACATTTTAGATATACACCAAAAACCTCACTTCCAAAAGAATAAGCGTTTTTTATACTTAATCATTTGTTTTTTGTGTACCACTTGTTTTACAGTACTAAATGTGCTATACTACTTTTCGGTTTTTAAATCATTAACTTAAGAAACATCTATTTTATTTGATATACACACACACAGCAAATACCGCCCTCTTTTTGAGGGCGGTAGTTGTTTTTACAAAAAAATCCTTCCAAATCGGAAGGATTTTTTTCATTTATTATTCTTCAATTGGGTTTTCCCAGTTGTGCCAAATGTTCTGAACATCGTCGTTATCTTCCATGATATCCAGCATTTTAGCCATTTTCTTTCTGAGCTCGTCGTCTGCAATGGCAGTCATTGTGGAAGGAACCATTTCTACCTGTGCAGAAGCGAATTTGTAACCTTTTGCTTCAAGTGCTTCACGAACAACGGAAAAATCGTTTGGTGCGGTAAGGATTTCGATTTCGCCTTCTTCACCGAAGTCAACATCTTCTGCACCGGCTTCCATGCAATCTTCCATTACTTTGTCTTCATCGAGCTCGCCTTCTTCATTATCGATAAGTATTACACCTTTTTTATCGAACATGTAGCTTACACAACCGCTCTGGCCCATGTTGCCGCCATATTTATCAAAGTAATGACGAATATCGCCTGCTGTACGGTTGCGGTTGTCTGTAAGAGTTTCAACAATTACCGCTACGCCGCTTGGGCCATATCCTTCGTATACGATTTCTTCGTAGTTATCTTTATCGCCTTCGTTATTGGCTTTTTTGATAATTCTGTCAATGTTGTCGTTAGGAACATTGTTTGCCTTTGCTTTTGCAATAAGGTCACGCAGTTTGCTGTTGGAGCTTGGGTCTGCACCGCCTGCCTTTACTGCAACCGATATTTCTCTGCCGATTTTAGTAAACATACTTGCTCTTTTGGCATCGGCAACACCTTTTTTACGTTTGATTGTACTCCATTTAGAATGGCCTGACATTTGGAATATCTTCCTTTCGGCTGAGTTTTCCGGAATTACCGGATTTTCTTTTATTGCTGCCGTTCTGAAGAAAACCCCTTTACACGGTACCCTTTAGGACAACAGCCGCATAATATTTTACCACAACAATCGTTTTTTCACAAGTATTTAACATTAAAATAGCAACTGTGTTTATAAGCGAAAGCTTTATATTTTCTTAAAATCATTAAGTATTGCTTCAATTTTTTCCGCGGGTACAACACCCTTGGCTTTCACAAGTACCTGTTGTACCGTCAGCTCGCCTGCCAGTTTTGCTTTTGGACTATTTATAAGTCCGGGAAAATGCTTATTCAAAACTGCACGGCATTTAGGATTTTTTAAAATCTCTTTAACAGTCATGCTTCCCTTAATTTCCATATACACAGCCTCCATATAGTTTAATTGTACAAATTTATTATATTCGTTTACAGCAAAATGGTGAATTTATAATATTGGGGTATGTAATTCAGTGATAAAGTGCTATAATAAAGGATAACATCTTATTAGTGTAATTATGTGTTATAGGAAATAAAGGAGAGTACTTCCAAAATGGATATAAATCGTGTTTTTTTGATAGTGCTTGACAGTGTAGGTGCAGGTGAACTTCCCGATGCTGCTGAATATGGTGATAAAGGCAGTCATACACTTAAAGCCCTGCATCGCACAGGAAAGCTTAATGTTCCCAACATGGAAAAACTGGGACTTTTTAATATTTCGGGCATTGACTTGGGTGAGCCTTTCAAACACCCTATTGGTGCTTACGGAAAAATGACTGAGCGTTCTGCCGGCAAGGATACAACAATAGGTCATTGGGAAATTGCAGGTATTGTTTCCGAAAAACCGTTTCCTACCTATCCCAACGGCTTCCCTCAGGAAATACTTGATGAGCTCACTAAACGCACAGGCCGCAAATGCCTTTGCAACAAGCCTTATTCCGGAACCGATGTTATAGTCGATTACGGTAAAGAACACATGGAAACAGGCGGACTTATTGTTTATACCTCTGCCGACAGCGTTTTCCAGATTGCAGCACACGAAAAGGTAGTTCCTATTCAGGAGCTTTACCGCTGCTGTCAAACTGCAAGAGATATCCTTCAGGGTGAGCATGGCGTTTGCCGAGTAATTGCTCGTCCTTTTATTGGGGAATATCCAAACTTTACACGCACAACAAGCCGTCATGATTTTTCGCTAACACCACCAGTTCCAAACATGCTTTATGCTTTGGAAAATTCAGGTCTGCAAACTATAACGGTAGGAAAAATTTATGACATATTTGCAGGACAGAATATTTCCGCAGCAACAAAAACAAAAACCAATCTTGAAGGTATGCAGCGTGTGCTTGACCTTGCCGACTCACCTTTCCGCGGTATAGTATTCACAAACCTTGTTGATTTTGACATGCTTTACGGTCACCGCAACGATGTTGAAGGCTACACCAATGCTATGAATGAGTTTGATATTCAGCTTGGCAAGCTTATGGAAAAAATGGGCGGTGAAGACCTGCTTATTATTACAGCCGACCACGGCTGTGACCCATCTGCTCCGGGTACCGACCATTCTCGTGAGTATGTTCCGCTGCTTGTTTACGGTCGCAGTGTTCGTCCCGGTGTTGACCTTGGCATACGCGAAACCTTTGCCGATGTAAGTGCAACCATTCTTGATATTTTCTCCACACAAGACCGTACTGCAGGAACAAGTTTCCTGCCTGAAATACTCGGTTGGAATTAAAAAACAAAGCTAAACGCGGCTCGCTGTGAGCCGCGTTTTTATGTTTAAAAATAATATTAAAGCTTTATTGCTTTGGGTTCATGTTCACGGTAATAAACCGCATATTTAAACCCTGCATTTTTTGCAAATTCTATACCATCCAAAATGCCTGCGGCAATATCAGAGGTTCTGTGTGAATCTGCCCCAAGCGATATAAACTCTCCGCCAAATTCACGAAACATCTTCAAGTGCTCCGCTTCTGGAAAAGCTTTGCCATATTTCTGACGGTATCCCGAAGTGTTAATTTCAAGACTTTTGCCTTTTTGAGCAAGTGTCCGCAGTATTTCTGTCGTAAGCTCACGACAGTTTCGCAAATCGGCTTTTATTGCATGTTCCCCTTCGATGTATCTTAAAGGATAGGTAAGATGTGCAAGAGTATCAAATTTCCCCCATTGGCACAGCTTTAGTATTTCCTCATAATACGCATACATCATTGCAGGGACTTTGCTTGGGTCTTCATATTTTAAAAAGTAAAAGTCAAGTGTATTCGGCAGCTGGTGCATTGATGCTATAACATAATCCAGTCGTTTATCGCAAACCACATTTTCGGCAGCTTCAAGGTCAAATGTTGCTTGACCAAGCTCAACACCGCATATCAAATTAAGCTTTCCGTCCAGCTTTTCTTTAAGCCTTGTTGTATGCTCTATAGACATTTGGGTAGTTTTTGCACAACCAAAAACTTCAAATTCATTAGGCTGTTTTCCGTAATGCTGCGCATCGTAATACCCGTTGCATTCACAGTGGTCAGTCACCGCATATGCCTGAAGTCCCAGCTTTATTGCCTGTTCACACATTGCTTCAAGTGAATCATGTGCATCAAATGAATAACTGCTGTGGCTGTGGCAATCCAACAAAATTCCCATTTGTAAAAATGCCTCCCGTTATACCAAAACAAAGCCTGCTTCGGTCAATGCCTTGCGGATTTCGTTTACCTGCTCGTGGTCACGAGTTTCCATAGCAATTTTAAGGTAACAGCCATTAATAGCCATGTTTGCATCACCGCGGTCATGGAAAACACCAATAACATTGCCGCCGTGTCTTGAAATAATTTCGGAAACTGCGGTAAGCTGACCTGGTTTGTCAATAAGGCGGATTGTGAGTGTGGAGTTTCGTCCTGCCATAACAAGCCCGCGAGTTATAACACGGCTTAAAATGTTTACATCTATGTTGCCGCCCGAAAGCACACAAGCAACCTTTTTGCCCGCAATATCAACCTTGTTGAACATTGCTGCCGCTACCGACACCGCACCCGCACCTTCGGTTATCATCTTTTGCTTTTCAATAAGTGCCAAAACCGCACAAGCAATTTCGTCCTCGGTAACGGTTACTATGCCGTCAAGATATTTGCTAACCAGTTCGTATGTCAAATCGCCGGGATGTTTTACAGCAATACCATCGGCAAAGGTGTTTACACTGTCAAGTGTAATAGGCTCGCCCTGTTCAACAGAACGCAGCATTGACGGAGCATTTGCCGCCTGAACACCGTATATCTTAACTTCGGGACGAAGATTTTTTATTGCATATGCAACACCGCTTGCAAGTCCGCCGCCGCCTATGGCAACAAACACCACATCAACATCGGGCAGCTGGTCAAGTATTTCAAGACCGATAGTCCCCTGACCTGCAATAACATTTTCGTCATCAAAAGGATGTATGAATGTTCTTCCCTGTTCCTTTTGCAGCTTGCAGGCGTGAGCGTAGGCATCGTCATAAGCACCCGCTACCAGCTCAACCTGTGCACCGTAGGCTTTTGTTGCTTCAACCTTGGAAATTGGTGCATTGTCGGGAATACAAATGAGCGACGGTATGTTGTTTTTTGCCGCAGCAAGAGCAACCCCCTGTGCATGGTTGCCTGCCGAACAAGCAATAACGCCTTTTTCCTTTTCTTCGGCACTGAGCTGTGAAATTTTGTAGTAAGCACCGCGCACTTTAAACGAACCTGTTACCTGTAAATTTTCGGTTTTAAGGTAAATCTTGCTGTCCTTACAAAGTTCTCGAGCTTCTATAAGGTCGGTTTTACGGGCAACATCTCTAAGCACAAATGCCGCATGATAGATTTTATCCAAGGTCAACATAACACAAATTCCTCCTGCTCATTAAAATTTTGCTTAAAAACAAAAAATCCCCGTCTCCTGTATTTCCAAGAGACGAAGATGAATTCTCCGCGTTACCACTCTAATTACCGCCTTTTCAGCGGTCACTCAACGCATATCAAACAATATGCTGCCCTGTAACGGGGGCTTGCCGTTCCTGTCTATTCAGGCTTACGCCCTTTCGGAGGACTGCTACAAGGTGATTGACATTTCACAGGTCACACCGCCTTACACCAACCGACGGCTCTCTGCGCTTTTCCAGTGTGAATATCTGTCCTTTTCAACGCATTTCCTTTTATTTTGTGTATTACATTACCACAAAATTCCACAGATTGTCAATACAGCATCTTGAAAAAATTTTACACAGTGCTATACTAAATTACAATTACTCCACTACGAAAGGAAAAAAGCTCATGAATTCTATGAAAAACTTAAATCTTAAACTACACAGCCTTGTAATTTTTCGCAGCCTGCTTAGTAAGCCAATAATTAAATCGTTCATGAGCTTGTTGGAAGAACTCGGTTCAAACGATATTGCTGCCGGTGTTGATGCATACTGCGACTTTACTTCTAAATTATATGATACAGGCTCGAACTGGAGCCGCTGTCTGCTTGAACTTGCTTTGGATGACGAAAACACCTGCGTATTGCTCACAGCACAAGGTAAATCTCTTTCCGAATTTATGAGTGAATCCCTTACCAGAGAACTTGCAGTGCTTCAGGAGGTTTCGGAGGTATCCTGCGCACAAATACAAATGATAATTTCGACCGACATTGCACTTCCCTGTTGGGAAAACGAAGGTATTGATATTGCAGCAGCCTACAATGACCGTTTAAAACAGCTTCACAAAAAAGGCTACGGCATTTTTGCAAAGCACCATGTATTTTCGGTTAACGGAAACGGTGAGCTTGTTCCGGTAAGCCACCCTGACACACAGCGAATGAATGACCTTATAGGCTACGAAAACGAACGCCGCAAGGTAGTTGTGAACACTCTTGCACTGCTGGACGGTATGCGCGCAAACAACATTCTGCTTTACGGTGATGCAGGAACAGGCAAAAGCAGTACCGTTAAAGCCATTGTAAACGAATATGCCGAACAGGGTCTGCGCCTTATTGAAATTCAAAAGCAAAGACTGCATTTCTTGCCCGACCTTATGGAAAGACTTGCTTGCAATCCGCTTAAATTCATTTTGTTTATAGATGACCTTTCCTTCTCCTCCAACGACGAAGGCTTTACAGCACTCAAAGCTATCCTTGAAGGCAGTGTTGCCGCCCGTTCGCAAAATGTGGCTATCTACGCTACAAGCAACCGCAGACACTTGGTTAAGGAAACCTTTTCCGACCGTGCAGGCGACGAACTGCACCTTGCAGATACTTTGGAGGAAGTTTCCAGCCTTTCCGCCCGCTTTGGTCTTACAATTACATTCTCCAAACCGGATAAAGACTTGTATCATTCCATACTGGAGCATTTGGCTCAGGAATACAACCTTAAAACGCCTTTGTACAAGCTTGTTATTCAAGCTGAAGCTTTTGCAATACGCAACGGTGGCCGCAGTCCGCGTACAGCAAGACAGTTTGCCGACCTTACCCGTGCAAACGAGCTTGCAGCCGAAAAGGAAGAAAACATTTAAACGATGTCTGTGCTTGCAAATTTATAATATTTTGCCAAACTCCCTAAACACAGATACACAATTCTTTTGACTTATCTGTTTTCTGCACAAAATTTGGTGAATTCACAAAAAACCATTTGACACCACTGTACCCTTGCGATATAATAAGCCTTAATTTCATAACAAGCAAATGCAACGACCGGGAAAAGTAAAAAAGGTAAAATCCACAGAGAGTTGTCCGTATGCTGAAAGGACAATGATGACTGCTTTTTTGAAAATCACCTGAGAGCAGCTGCCCGAAATAAAGTAGATGCAGCCGTTTAACACTCGTTATCGTGTTTGAACTTTAGACCAACGGAAAAGGCAGAAGTTCATTTGAAAGTGGTCGTATTCGTACGGCAATAAGAGTGGTACCGCAGAGAAAGCTTTACAGCGTCTTTGTCTCTTGATAATTCCAAGAGACAAAGGCGCGTTTTTTTATAAGCTGAAGCATACAGCTTGTTAGTGAATGAATGTTAACTGTAAAAGGAGGAAATCTTGTGAAATTGACAGGCGCTGATATCATCGTAGAAGTTTTGCTGGAGCAAGGCGTAGACACAATCTTTGGTTATCCGGGCGGAACAGTTCTAAATACATACGATTCGCTTTATAAATACAGTGATAAAATTAATCATATTATGACAGCTCATGAGCAGGGAGCCTCCCATGCAGCTGACGGCTATGCCAGAGCAACCGGTAAAACCGGTGTTGTATTGGCTACAAGCGGCCCCGGTGCAACAAACCTTGTAACAGGTATTGCCACCGCTTATATGGACAGTGTTCCCATGGTTGCACTTACAGGTAATGTAGGCACTTCGCTCATAGGGCGTGACAGCTTTCAGGAAGTTTACATTGCAGGCATTACAATGCCAATTACAAAGCACAACTTTGTTGTACGCAAGGTAGAAGACCTTGCCGACACCATTCGTCAAGCGTTCCGTATTGCACAGGAAGGACGCAAAGGTCCGGTTTTGGTTGATATTCCAAAAGATATCACCGCTGCTGAATGTGAATTCACACCGCAGCCTGTGGCACCTCTTTCTGCACCTCCTGCTCCAAAACAGGAAAGCCTTGAGCAAGCAGCAAAAATGCTTAATGAATGTGAACGCCCCGTTATTATGTTCGGCGGCGGTGTTGTAAGCAGTGAGGCTTCCGACATTCTTCACGAGCTCATGGAAAAGGCAGACATTCCTGCTTGTCATACTCTTATGGGTGCAGGTGTGGTTGATTACCGTTCTCCATTAAATGTAGGTATGTTGGGTATGCACGGTTATGTTATAGCAAACAAAGCTGTTAACGAAGCTGATGTTGTTTTTGCTGTAGGTACTCGTTTCAGCGACCGTGTTGCTCTTAATCCCAATAAATTCGCACACAGGGCAAAAATTATCCAGTTGGATATTGACCCAAGTGAAATAAACAAAAATGTTCACATTGACTGCAGCGTAGTGGGCGATGTAAAAGATGTTCTGCAAAAGCTGCTGCCAATGATAAATTCCACCAAGCGTCCCGAGTGGATAAACGCAATCCAAGGCTGGAAAGCTTCGGATTATCGTCCTAAAGATGTTGAGGGCAAGCTCAGACCACACCAGATAATGAACATCATCAACCAAAATGTAGGCGATGATGCCGTATTTGTTACCGATGTTGGTCAGCACCAAATGTGGGCGGCGCAGTTCTGCAAACGCACAAAAGCACGCAGTTTCCTTACAAGCGGCGGTCTTGGCACAATGGGCTTTGGTTACGGTGCAGCACTTGGCGCAAAAGTTGCAGTTGGCGACCGCACCGTTGTTCACATCACAGGCGATGGTTCGTTCCACATGAACCTGCACGAAGGCTGTACTGCCGTAAGCTACGATTTGCCTGTAATTACCGTAATTATGAATAACACCGTACTGGGCATGGTTCGTCAGTGGCAAACCTCCTTCTACGGCAAGCGTTATTCTTCCACATCACCTGAAAGAAAAACCGACTTTGTAAAGCTTGCCGAAGGCTTTGGGCTTGCAGGCTACCGTGCCGAAACTCCCGAAGAATTTGAAAAAGCTTTCAAACAGGCTCTTGCAAGCGGTAAACCCGCATGGATTGACTGCCGTATAGACAAAGACGAAAGAGTTCTTCCAATGATACCGGCAGGCGGCTCGTTTGATGATATAATCACCGAATAACAAGGAGGGAAGCCCATGCCAACCAATAAAGAAGTATTTTCTATTCTGGTAGATAACCACTCCGGCGTTTTGGCAAGAGTTGCCAGCCTGTTCAGCCGACGCGGCTTTAACATTGACTCGCTCACCGTTTCGGCAACCAATGACCCAAAAATTTCACGCATAACAGTTGTAGCAGAGGGTGACAAAGACGAGCTTGAACAAATTGTTCTGCAAACCGCAAAGCTTATTGAAACCAAGCAAATTTGCACCCTGCCCCCTGAAAACAGTATTCAGCGTGAGTTGCTGCTTGTAAAAATAGCAGCCGACGAAACAAACCGCAGCGTTATTCGTGAAGCAGCTGAAATTTACAAAGCAAGCATTGTTGACCTTTCCACCGACAGCATGGTGGTAGAGCTTACCGGAAAACCATCCAAAATTGACGGTTTCCTTGCAGTAGTAAGCAAATATAACATTCTTGAAATGTGCCGTACAGGCGTAACCGCACTCCAACGCGGAAGTGCTGTAATGTAAAATTTATTCTTTATAATAATAAAAAAAATAACGGTAAGGAGTTTTTCAAAATGATTAAAAAGTATTATGACAAAGACTGTAATCTGGGACTGTTGGACGGCAAAAAAGTTGCGGTTATCGGCTACGGAAGCCAAGGGCATGCACATTCCCTTAACCTGCATGAAAGCGGTGTTGATGTTGTAGTTGGTCTGCGTGCAGGTTCTGCAAGCTGGAAAAAAGCAGAAGAATGCGGCCTTAAAGTAATGGAAGTTGCTGACGCTGCTAAAGCTGCTGACTTGGTAATGATGCTTGTACCTGACGAACTGGCACCATCCGTTTATGCTTCTCAGGTAGCTCCAAACCTTTCCGAAGGCAATGTGCTCATGTTTGCTCACGGCTTCAACATCCACTTTGCT
Organism: Oscillospiraceae bacterium; assembly: GCA_017559185.1. Lineage (GTDB taxonomy): Bacteria > Bacillota > Clostridia > Oscillospirales > Ruminococcaceae > RGIG7389. The sequence continues at coordinate 20,033 of JAFYSU010000020.1, read as the reverse complement.
CAGGTTAAACCACCTAAAAATGTCGATGTTATTATGGTTGCTCCAAAAGGCCCCGGCCACACCGTTCGCAGCCAGTACGAAGAAGGCAAAGGCGTACCAAGCCTTATTGCAGTATATCAGGACTTTACAGGCAAAGCTAAAGAATATGCTCTGGCATACGCTTCCGGTATTGGTGCCGGCCGTGCAGGTATTCTTGAAACCACATTCCGCGAAGAAACCGAAACCGACCTCTTCGGTGAACAGGCTGTTTTGTGCGGCGGTGTTACCGAGCTGATGAAAGCAGGCTTTGATACTCTGGTAGAAGCAGGCTATGAACCTGAAATGGCATACTTTGAATGTATCCATGAAATGAAGCTCATCATCGACATGATTGCAGAAGGCGGTTTCGCAAAAATGCGTTACTCCATCTCCAATACTGCTGAATACGGTGACTACCGTACAGGCAAACGCATTATCACCGAAGAAACTCGTGCTGAAATGAGAAAAATCCTGCGTGAAATTCAGGACGGTACCTTCGCAAGCGAATTCATTACCGAATTCAAGAGCGGCGGTCAGGCAAAATTCTTGGCTTGCAGACGCCTTGAAGCTGAACATCCACTTGAAAAAACAGGTAAAGAACTGCGTGACATGATGAGCTGGCTTAAAAAATAAGTCTTAACCTTTTAAGGAGAGCTTGAAATGGAACTTAAAAGTAAAAATGTAATACATGGCGTGGAGCGTGCTCCAAACCGTTCATTATTCTACGCAATGGGCTACACCACCGAGGAGCTTAACCGCCCCTTGGTTGGTGTTGTAAGCGCACACAGTGAAATTGTTCCCGGTCATTCCCACCTTGATAAAATTGCTGATGCTGTTAAAGCAGGCGTACGCATGGCAGGCGGTACACCTGTTTTGGTTCCTGCAATCGGTGTTTGCGACGGTATTGCAATGGGTCATGTTGGTATGAAGTATTCCCTTGCAAGCCGCGAGCTTATTGCCGACAGCGTGGAAACAATGGCTGTGGCTCATGGTTTTGATGCTTTGGTGCTCATTCCTAACTGCGACAAAATTGTTCCCGGTATGGTAATGGCTGCTGCAAGACTTAATATTCCGTCCATTGTGGTAAGCGGCGGCCCAATGCTTGCAGGTCTTGCCGACGGTGAACGCGCAAGTCTTTCCAAACTGTTCGAAGCTGTTGGTGCAAGAAAAGCAGGCATGATTGACGATGCACAGCTTGAAGAGCTTGAAAAAGGCGCTTGCCCCGGCTGCGGCTCATGTTCGGGAATGTACACCGCAAACAGCATGAACTGTCTGTGTGAAGCTTTGGGCATTGCACTGCCCGGCAACGGCACAATTCCTGCCGTTCATTCCGGCCGTACACAGCTTGCAAAACTTGCAGGTATGCAGATAATGGAACTGCTTAAACAAGGCATTAAGCCTCGCGACATTATAACCGAAAAAGCAATAAGCAATGCCCTTGCTTGTGACATGGCACTGGGCTGCAGCACAAACAGCGTACTTCACCTTTTGGCTATTGCACATGAAGCAGGTGTTGAGCTGTCTCTTGAAAAGATAAACGAAGTAAGCGGACGCACACCTAACCTGTGTCACCTTGCTCCTGCAGGTCCTACATACATTCAGGACCTTAATGTTGCAGGCGGTATTCCTGCAGTATTCTCCGAACTGGCAAAAGGCGGTCACATTGACACCTCACTGCTTACTTGCACAGGAAAAACCGTTGCCGAAAACATTAAAGGTGCAAAAAACACCAACCACAGCGTTATTCGTCCTCTTGAAGACCCATATTCAAAAACAGGCGGTATTGCTGTTATGTGGGGTAATATAGCAAAGGACGGCTGTGTTGTTAAACGCAGCGCAGTTGCCGACGAAATGCTCTGCCACACAGGCCCTGCACGAGTTTTTGACAGCGAAGACGAAGCTATCGACGCTATTTACAACGGCAAAATTGTAAAAGGTGATGTTGTTGTTATTCGTTACGAAGGCCCTAAAGGCGGTCCGGGTATGCGTGAAATGCTCAATCCAACCTCTGCCCTTGCAGGCATGAAGCTGGATAAAGATGTTGCACTTATTACCGACGGTCGTTTCAGCGGTGCAAGCCGTGGTGCTTCCATTGGACATGTTTCACCCGAAGCGGCTTCGGGCGGTGCTATTGCACTGATTAACGAAGGCGACATGATTGAAATTAACATCCCCGAAAGTAAAATAAACGCACTTGTTTCGGACGAAGAATTTACAAAACGCCGTGAACAGCTTGTTATTAAAGAACCTAACATTAAAACAGGTTGGCTGTCACGCTATGCACGACTTGTCAGCAGCGCTAATACAGGCGCAGTTTTGGAATAAGTCCTTACCTTAAAAAAGCAAGCTCCCTAAATTTCAGGGAGCTTGCTTTTTGCCGTTATATGCGATTATAATTAGGTAGCTTTTTTTATAATTATATAGCCTCAATTTTTCAGCGTTTTGTGATTATTAAGCCTTTTGTTATGGGTTAAATTAACCATTCTTAAAATACTGAAAAATCCAGTTTTACACCTCTGTTTTTTAAAAATGGTGTAAATTTGGTGTAAATTAAGAATCTAAATAACTATCAAGTTTATCTATTTGCTTGATAGTGTGGTCTTTAGTTAGATGAACATAAACATTAGCAGTAATATTGATGTTACTATGTCCTAAATACTTAGATACTGTTTTTAAATCCATTTCAGACTCAAATGCTCTGGTGGCAAAACAGTGTCTTAGCATATGTACTGATAGTTTAGGCAAGTTTGCATTATACTGTTTATTACACTTTTGTATAAGTTTATTTAAATGTATGTTCATTGTTGCGTTTTGGTAAAATGTTCCGTTTCTTGTTAAGAAAATAAAATCAGTATAATCATCAATTACTTGTGTGCAGCGTTTGGCGTTTTGATGTTCTTCTAACAGTATTTGCCTTGCTTGTTTAGTTAGTGGCAATTCTCTAATACTGTTAGAGGTTTTGCAGCTTACAATCTTATTTTTTGATAAACTGTGATTTATGCTAATTGTGTTATTATCAAAATCAACATCACACCAACGCAACACCGCTACTTCTCCATACCTCAAACCAGTATTGGCTATAAATCCAAACAACCTGTAAAATTGTGGATAGTTGGATTGTAAAAAGTCTAAAAACACCTTTTGCTGCTCTTTGGTTAGCGGTTGTTTTTTGTTTTTGTTTGTGGTTGGAAGTTCAGCAAAAGCACCTTCAGCAGGATTTTTTAAGATATAGTTTTCAGCAACGCAATACTTCAAAATCATCATTACCACTCTATTTACACACGCAATAGATGAATGTTTTAAGTTTTTGTCTTTAAGTAAGCTAAAGTATAATTTGCTTACTGTTGATTTTTTAATATCTCTAACTTTCATATTGCCTATGCTGTTGCGTATATGGTTATTATAAAGTTTTTCATAATTTTTTCTTGAAACTTCTCTAATACCCTGTTTATTGCTTATCCATTCCTCATAGACTTCATTTAGTGTAATGTTAGAGTAAGTGATATTGTTTAATATATCACGCTGAATACTATCCTCTTTTTTCCTTAGTTCATCAAGTGTTCTTGCATAAACCATTTGCCTTTTGCCGTTGTTGTCTGTCCAACGGTATTGGTATGTACCATCTTTTCTTTGGCTTTCACCTTTACGCAGGACTTTGTTTTTATTGTCTTTACGGCTCATAATGCGTGTAGCTCCCCCTTGTTTTTCAAGAGGTTTATTACTACGATTTTTTAAACTGATATAATTATCCTTTCTTGTTTTTAGTAGCTGTACACCATTTACAGCTCACTTTTAGTTTAACTCCATTTTTTCACTTTGTCAAAATTTGCAAAGTTGACTGGTTTATTATGCTAAAGTGTTTTTGTGCTGCCGTCATAACATTGTACTAAACAAGTAAAATCGCCCCTGTGGCTTGTTTTGATTGGTATTGGTTAGTGATATGCATAAAATATAAAAATAGCTTGTAGCGGTTATTTTGGTTATCTGCGTGTATAGATATTGCATTAGACACTCAAAAATGCCTCTGTAAGCTATTTTGTGTTTTGTGTCGTGTAGTTTACTATAAAATACAGTAAATAGTTTGTAGTCTTATTTTTACCAGTATAAAAACACTATCTTCCATATGCGTTTTTTATTATGCTCACTTTTGCCTTTTTGTGTGGATAGTAACTAAGGGAAAATTTTTTTCTGTATCTCATAAGGTACAGATACCTATAAAGTGAGTAATAAAAAAATCATTGGCTATTTATGTAGCAAAATGGTAAAAGTGGGTATCTTATTAAATAGCTTGTAGTTTATACCGCTACGCTATTTTAGGGTAATGTTCACTTTTACCTTTTTTCCCTTGTATTTATCGAGGAAAAAATATTTTAGTAGGGTAGGGATATAGTTACCCTATGCAGGATAGAAAATTATTTTCTCTGCACTGTATGTCTATCAAAAAGGCAAAAGTGGGCATTGTAGGGGTAGGGTTTAGGTATTCGGCAGATAGTTTAGCGGTAAATACAAGGTGTTTTTTATATAGGGTAACACTGAAAAATTGAGTAAAAAACAGCGAAAACATTTGTTCTTCGGTACTATAAAAATTTAGGCTCTGCTGTTGTTTTGACCACCTCATAAACATTTAGGCAAAAAAATAGGGGAATACTTGATAAGTACCCCCCTAATCATTATTAGCCATTATTACACTTATTCCTGTTTTAACTCACGCTTATACTTGTAGTATGTATTCCTTGCAAGTCCTGTTAATGTTATTATCTCACTGTCTGACAGATTGCGTTTTAAATACTCTTGAATTTCTTGCTTTTTGGCTATGCTCTTTTTAGTTGTCAGCTTATTACCCTTAGGCTGTCCAATTTGTTTACCGTTTAGCCTTGCTGTTTCTATGCCTTCCTTTGTACGCTGCTGTAGGTCTTGTACTTCCTTTTCTGATTGTTCAAAGGCAAGTTTAATCTGCTCTTTAGCTAATGCCATAAGGTACTTTGTTACACCTTCCAGTATATAATCAACCGCTGTGCCTGTTTTGGTAAGTTGGCTGTTAGCTAATGCAGTTTTAAATGTTTCTGTGTTTATGTGTGGTTCTTTAAGGAATACAAGATTGACTCCACGGTTGTATAACTCTTGATAAGCTGTGAACCCCTCGTCAGCGTTACGACTCATGCGTGATACACTATCAAACACTACTGTGTCATTGGTTTTAACTGTGATATAGAGTTTTTCCCACTCTTGCCTGTTTATCTTTGTACCTGTGTAAGTTTCTTGTACTATTACAGCGGTAGGAAACTCCGTTAAAATATTCCTTATCTGCCGTTCAATACTTTGCTTGTTTGTGCTTATCCTTGCATAGCCGTAAACTGTCATTTGGTACACCTCACTTTTAGCAACAATTCACCTTTGCTTCATCTGGTTTTCAATACCAGATATAAATTTTATTGTCACGCTGCCGTCATTATTCTTTAATCAAACAATCTTTAATCAATTGGTCAATCGGAACATTTAAACAGTCTGCTATTTTTGCCACTGTATCTATTCTTGGCACTCTGTGACCATTTTCATACTTGGATAATGCCACTAAACTAATATTTATATAATCCGCTATATGTTCCGCTAACATTCCTTTATTTGTCCTTGCTTGTTTCAAATTATCCCCAAATTGCTTAGCATTAAATTTTACATTATTTTCCATATTTTCACCTTTTCAAAAAAGTTTTTAAAATTGTAAAAAACTTGTTGACATATCCGTTAAGTATCAAATCTAACGAACGATAGAATTGATACTATAATTTTATCTGATTTAGTGCCGTTTGTCAATAAGTTTTGATACTATTTTATGTACCGTCACTTTTGATACTGCGTTAACTGGTTATAAACTCCCAAGTAATAGACTTCTTGGTGTACTGTTTAAGTATATCGCCACAAGTGTCGATGAGTATAGTTTGCAGAATTTCCTCATATTCGGGGCGTATCTTTTCAAAAGCTTGATAATAAGTTAGTATCTTCAGCCAACATTCATATTGTTCAACAATGGATTTTTTTAGTTGCTTTAAAAATTGCTGTTGTTGGTGTTTTAGTGCCTTGTTGTATTCAGCAGCAAGGACTTTTTTATTTGTGTAGTTCGGTGGTATGGTGATGGATATTTCTGCACCCATATTATAAATACCGCTTTCCCATTGATAGCGGTTATACACTTCGCTCGATAAAGCGTTAAAGTCTGGATAGTGTTTAAAATCCGTCTGCATAAATGTTTTTATTTCCTGTTTAAGGCTTTCAAATCGTGCTTTGTCTGTGTCTGTTAATGGGAACTGTTGACCTGTCTTAAAATCTAATTTACATTTTGGCTTATCGTTAATGACAGCCGATACAACTTCTTTAAGTTTGTTATTGCCTGTAATTGGTGGGTGTTCTGTATGCTTGTCTACCTCTGCAATATAGTAAAACTCTTTGCGTTCCCATTGAATAATTTTTTTCTTTTGCAGTGCGTTCAATGCTCTTTGTAATGATACAAATTTGCCTGTGGCTTGTTTAAGTTTAGATAGCTTGCAACGGTTTAGCATTTTCTCCATATCTTGCCGTTCCCAACTCTCTAAGTCAAACTTATCTAAATGTTTAGCTATGGCTTTAGTTTCAAACCTGTTGGCGGTGTTTATTACAGGCTCTATATCATAACCACACATTTTCATAAAAGGTGTTTTTTTAGCGGTTAGTGTATTGTCCTTTAAGTGGTATAGTAAAATGCTTTGTACTGCTTGATAGTTGGTGGATATGGTTTTTTTAGGAATGTAGGCTTGTAGCGGTGTAACTGTAATTCTCCGTCCTGTGCGTTCAATATCAACAAATCTGCTGAGTTGTTTAAAATGTCTTTCACGCTGTTGCCCTTTGGTGGGAACTAATTCAAAGTATTCACATAGCTCTAAATAGTTGCTGAACTCTGTGCCGCCATTGGGGAGCTGTGAAACTTTGCGGATATAATGTTCATCTGTGTACTTCAAATGCTGAAACCTCCAGTCTTGATTTTTTAAAAGGGAGCTGTTTTTAGCAGCCTTCTATAGTTCTTTATTATTTATATAGTACCATAAACAGCTCCCTTTTGATTGTAAAAGATTTATAAATTCAGTGTTTTAGTATACAGTTCCCCCTTGTCGCAAGCGACTGCGGTGTCACATTCGCAGTCTATTAGCTATTGTATTTCGTGTCGGCAAAGCCGTAGTTTTGCCTTCACTCAATCCAACTACACGCTAATAGACTGCTCATATCCTGCGACGGCTCGGAAACAGCCTTATTTGTTTATTTGCTTTTCTATGGTTTCAAGGCTTGTTTTAACACTGTTTAATGTTTCTTGCAGTGTAGCGGTTTTATCAATAATTGGTGGAATAGTGCATTTGTCTGCAATAGTTTCTATATCGTCAACTATTCTCACTTGGCTATAGTCTTTGCCATTAAGTGCTTTCATGAAACAGAATTTAATGTACAAACTTTGCTCTATTGTAGGATTGATTTTTTCCCAACAAAACAGCTGCAAACAAATTTGTTTTGAAGATAAGCACACTGGATATTCATTATCCATTGTATCAAGTTGCAAGAGGTAGTTATCAATAAAACCGTCATCATCAAAAAATGTAGCTATGTAGTAACTGTTGATATTTTCGCTATCTGGTACAACTATGTTAATACCTTTAAATGTGCTTAATGGTGCAATCTCACATTTGTTTTTTACGGCTGACTCGATGGCTGTTTCACCCTGTTCATCGAAAATAGTGTTATAGTGTGTAAATACAAAATCAATAAAAACACCTTCTGATGTTTTTATAATATCAGCCATTGTAAAATATCCTTCTGGGATTATATCTTTGCCGTAAAATTGAGCGTGGGTAAAATACTTGTTTGTTTCAAAGCAATTAAAGTTAATAGCAGGATTAAAGATATTCATTTTTAAAGTTCTCCTTTTTCTTGTTTTTGGTGTGTAGTAATAAACTTCTTGAAAGTGGTGTAAATTTGGTGTAAATTAGTAACAGCAAGAGGAAAAAAGGCTTTAAAATCAAGGTTATTTTTTTATATACGATTATAATTAGTTATATTGCTCTTTAGGGAGGGTAAACCGTGACACAAAAATTAAAGGAAATGATTTCCTCGACCAGCCTTACCAAAAAAGAATCGCTTATAGCGGAATTTATATTGGATAACTTTACCGAAGCCTGCTTTATGACCTCGACAGACATGGCTTCCAGAATAGGTGTGAGCAACTCTTCGGTTATTCGTTTTACACGAACCTTGGGTTACAGCGGATACATGGAATTTCAGCGTGCAATGCGCAGCAGCTACACGCAGGCAATGCACATTGAAAGCAGCATTGATGTTCCTGCACAGCGCCTTAAGCTTAGCATTGAGCAAAGCGAGGCTAACACCGTTCAAACCCACCTTGCCAATGTGCGTGACAACCTTGATTCTGTACTGAGTAAAAATACAATGGACACCTTCGAACGCGCCGCCGCAATAATTATGGGCAGCCGCAACAAGTTTTTGGTTTCGTCCCGTGCTAACTCGGGTGTTGGTGACATGATGCTGCTTTGGCTAAAACACATGCTGCCCAATGTTTTTCTTTGCTCTGACCCTGCAATAAATGTTATCGACCATATTGCCGACATTGACGAAAACGACTGCCTTATACTTATAAGCTTTCCGCGCTATTCCCAAATGGACCTGCTTGCAGCACAAATGGCTTACGACAGCGGTGCAAAAATAATACTTATAACCGACAAGGCAACCTCCCCCCTTGCCCGCTACGCTTCCACACTCTTCACCGTAAATGTGGACAGCAACACCTTTTTCAACTCATATGTAGCGGTAGTTTTTGTTGCCGAGGCACTTTGCGCCTGCATCAGTAAAAAAATCGGAGTTTCCAACGCCGACAAGCTTAACAAGATTGATAAGTACATTTCACAGCTTGGGGTTTATTAAGAAATCAAGGAGAAATAATTATGTCAGATTCAAAAGGTGTTATTTATATTCTCACAAATCCTTCATTTCCCGACTATGTTAAAATTGGATACGCCGATAATGTTGAAAAAAGATTAGCTGATTTAAACAGAAGCGAATGTATTCCGTTTGCTTTTAGAATTTACGCAACATATGAAGTTCCAAAGCGTCTAAGCGACTTAAATTTACATAATTTAATAGATAAACTCAATCCTAATTTACGCGCTATTGATACATTTAATGGCAAACCTAGGAAGAAAGAGTTTTATGCAATGACTAAAGAGGATGCCTACTCTCTACTTGAAGCTATTGCAGAAATACATGACCGAACCGATAAACTTAAACTATACCCAGCATCAGAAGATGAAAAGAATGCTGAAGAAACTGCTGAACTTGTTGAAATTGAAGTAAGTTCTAGAAAGAAAGCACAACCAATTTCGCTTAATGAATACCTTATATCAAAAAATGCAGATATGGTAAATCTATATAAGCAACTTGAAACAGAGGTATACAGCACTCTCAGCAATGTGGAAATGAACATTATCCCACAATATATTGGTTGGAGAGTAAACGGAAAATATTTTGTAGAACTTCATATTCAAAAAAATAGAATTATGTTGTTAACTCTGCATCCTAAAAATGATTATAGTATTGGTGAAAAGGTACCTGATAAATTTCTTTGGACTTTAAATTATCGTTCTTATCTATATCCGATTGATGATATTGAAGAAGCTAAAAACATTCTTTTAGAGTCTTACGACCAAAGAATATAATTTACTTTAAAAACACCCCTTTTCCGCAAGAACGGAAAAGGGGTGTAACTTTTATCACGACGGTTCTTTAAAGCTTGGCGGCTGTACATTTGTATCCGAAAAACCACCCTTTGGCGACGGTGACGAAAGGTCAAAGTAAAGACGAGAATCTGCGGTAACACCAAAGTCCTTGTTCGAGCCTGTGTTCTGCACCTTGTTGAAGGCTTCACGGAACATTGCGTTGTGCGCTTCTTCACGGTTAAGCAGGAAATCAATGGTATCACGCACTTTTTTGTCCTCAATTTGGCGATACAGGTATTCGTAAACCACTTTTGCACGCTGTTCCGATGCAATATTGGCAAGCAGGTCGGCACAAAGGTCGCCTGTTACGGTAACATAATCGGCTGTCCACGAATAACCTGAAGCATTCACCAAAGCGGGAGTAAGTCCAAATGTGACATGAGTTTGAATTTCACCCGCACTTACCTTTGTGTTGTCCACATCGTGCCCGTTAAGCAGATTTATGGTTGTTGCAACCATTTCCATGTGGCTCAATTCCTCTGCCGCAATGTCCATGAACAAATCCTTTATAACGGGGTCTTTAATGCGAAAGCTTTGCGACATATACTGCATTGCCGCTTTAAGCTCACCGTTGCAGCCTCCAAGCTGCTCCTGAAGCAGTACGGCATACTGCGGATTTGGGCGTTCTACCTCTACGGGTTTTAGCAGGAGTTTTTCATGTTTGAACAAAATGCATCACCTCGGGCAAAAATTTTTTTTCGAGGTTAGTATGAACAAAATTACTCCCATAAATTCACAACATCAAAAAAGCGTTCCGAAAAACGGAACGCTTTTTAAAATTATACAATTTTTGTTGTCCAGTCTTCCAAATTCCAAATGTCGGTTGCTACACCGCTGTAAAATTCAGGTTCGTGGCTTACAAGCAAAACAGTGCCTTTAAAGTTCTGTACAGCTTCTTTAAGTGCATCTTTTGCGTCAACATCAAGGTGGTTGGTAGGTTCGTCCAGTACCAACAGGTTCATTTCCCTGAGCATGAGCTTGCAAAGGCGGACTTTTGCATTTTCACCACCGCTGAGCACACGCATCTGGCTTTCAATGTGCTGTGTGGTAAGACCGCATTTTGCAAGTGCCGCACGAACCTCGGCATTGGTCATGGATGGGTATTCTTCCCAAATTTCCTGCAATGCGGTATGGCTGCCGCCTGCGTGTTCCTGTTCAAAGTAGCCCACCTGAACAAACTGGTCAAGCTCAACACTGCCCGAAATTGCAGGCTGTATGCCAAGCAAGGTTTTGAGCAATGTGGATTTACCCAAACCGTTAACACCCTTAATAGCAACCTTTTGACCGCGTTCCAGCTTGAAGTTAAGTGGACTTGTAAGCGGCTCATCATAACCAAGCACCAAATCCTTTGCTTCAATTACAACACGACCTGGTGTTCTTGCTGTATTAAATGAGAATGTAGGCTTAATTTTTGCTTTTGCAAGCTGAATAACTTCCATTTTGTCCAGTTTTTTCTGACGGCTCTTTGCCATGTTGGTGGTTGCAACACGCGCTTTGTTTCGTGCAACAAAGTCCTCGAGCTGGGCAATTTCCTTTTGCTGTTTTTCATACGCCTGTTCAAGCTGACGCTTTTTAAGCTCGTACATATTGCGGAAGTCGTTGTAGTCACCTTTGTAACGGGTAAGCACAGCGTCCTCCACATGGTAGATAACATTTACAACAGAGTTAAGGAATGGTATATCGTGCGATACCAGAATAAACGCATTTTCGTAGTTCTGAAGGAAGTTTTTAAGCCAGTTAATGTGGTTTTCGTCAAGGTAGTTGGTAGGCTCGTCCAAGATAAGAATCATTGGGTTTTGAAGCAGCAGCTTTGTGAGCAATACTTTGGTACGCTGACCACCGCTAAGGTCGGTAACATCTTTGTCCAAGCCAATCTCACCCAAGCCCAAACCGTTTGCATATTCTTCAATTCGGGAGTCCAAAACATAAAAACCGCTGTGCTCAAGCATTTCCTGAATTTCGCCAACATCTGCCATGAGCGCGTCAAGCTCGTCGCCTTCAACCTCGCCCATTTTTTCGTACAGCTCAAGCATTTCCTGCTCCATTTTGTACATATCGGAAAAAGCTTCACGCAGAACTTCACGAATGGTTTTACCTTTTGTGAGTGTACTGCTCTGGTCAAGGTAACCTGTTGTTATACGGTTGCACCATTGAATTTTACCTTCATCCGGCATGAGCTGACCTGTAATGATATTAAGAAATGTGGATTTACCCTCACCGTTTGCACCTACAAGACCTACATGCTCACCTTTAAGCAGACGGAAAGATGCATTTTCCAAAATCTTTCTTGAACCAAAACCATGCGAAACATTTTCTACGGTTAAAATACTCATGTACTCCTCCAATTAATTCATTCGTTTTTATAATAAAGCTTTTAATTGTAAAACTCGTGTTATAAACACATATTAAATTATTATATCAAATAATCGCCCTATATGGTACTGTATTTTTCATGTTTTTTCAAGATAAAGGAGTGTTTTCCATGAAATTCTGTCCCGACTGCGGTACAAAACTTTCCGATAAATACAACAGTTCCGAAAAAAAGCCCATTCCCTACTGCCTGCCTTGCCGTAAATTTTGTTTTCCTTCATTCAGCTGTGCAGTAATTGCAGCCGTAATAAATTCAGACCAAAACCAAACCCTGCTTATAAAACATAAAAACGACAATGACCTTTTACTGCTTTCGGGGTTTATCGAACGCGGTGAAAATGCTGAGCAAGCACTTTGCAGGGAATGCCGCGAAGAAGTTGGGATTACACTAAACTGTTTTAAAATGTGTTCAAGCTGGTATTTTGCTCCCGACAATACACTGATAATAGGCTTTTGGGCAATAACTGAAAACGATACCCTTTCCCCCAACTATACCGAAATTGACAATGCTGCATGGTTTTCGTTCGATGATGCCATGCAAGCTGTAAAAAAGAATACACTAGCTCAAACCTCACTTGTAAAGCTGCTTAATGATTTTCAAAAGAACAAGCCCTCAGCCTGCGGCTGAGGGCTTTGTTTATTTTCAATTATTCCACATCAGGAAGCTCGGGTTCTGTGCCGTCATCCTCGTCATCACGATAATATTCAACTATCGCCTGTGTGCCCAAATCGCCAAAACCGCCTTTTTCAAGCGATTTGTACATTTCCAAAACCTCGTTCAGCACACCAAGCTTTATTCCTGCTGCTTCGGCTTCTTCCACTGCTATACGCATATCCTTGATAAAGTGCTTAATGAAAAATCCCGGAGCATAATCTCCCGCTATCATTTTAGGGCCGTTGTTGTTCATCTGCCAACTGCCTGCTGCACCTGCACTTATGCTTTTAAGCATAAGCTGTGGGTCGAGCCCTGTTTTTTCTGCATAGGCAACAGCTTCGCAAACACCCGCTACAGTACCAGCGATTGCAATCTGGTTAGCCATTTTGGTATGCTGACCTGCACCTGCACCGCCTTCGTGAATTATGTTTTTGCCCATTGCCTCAAACAGTTTCAGACAAGCGTCAAAATCGTCCTTATCACCGCCAACCATAATGGAAAGCGTTGCGTTTGCAGCACCAATGTCACCACCCGAAACAGGTGCATCAAGCGCATGCAGCTTTTTGCTTACTGCCTGCTCATAAATTTTAACTGACAGCTGCGGACTTGTGGTGGTCATATCAATAATATATGTGCCTGCGTCGGCATTTTCCAAAATACCGTCAGCACCAAAATATACCTGTTCCACATCCTGCGGATAACCCACCATTGTAATAACCGCATCTCTGCCTTTTGCACATTCAGCGACAGTGTCACACCAAACAGCACCATCATTAACCAGTGCATCTGCCTTGGATTTTGTGCGGCTGTATACAGCAACCTCATAACCATTTTTCATAAGGTTTGCAGCCATTGATTTACCCATAACGCCAATTCCGATAAATCCGATTTTTTTCATATATTTCGCCCCTGTTCTGTTTTGTAAAAACAGGCAGCCTAATCACTCAAAATGATTGGCTGCCCTTTGTTATCTTTTAGTTATGAAGCTGACCCTGAGTGTAAATCAGTTTCTTTTTGATGTCGTACAGCTTGTCGGAAAGGTCAACATAATATTTGCGTGGCCATTCCAAACGCTGAATTTCTTCAACAATGGTGTTCATCTGTTCTGCACAATATGTTCTTACATCATTAAGGGCAGGAACTTCATAAACGCATTCACCCTTTTCAAATATAGGATGCAGCAGCTGAACAGCATGGAAATCGGAAATAGTTTTCTTCTTCCATGTTTCATTAGGGTCAAATATTGTAAGCGGCTGTGTGCAGTCTATTTCTTCATCAAAAATAGTAACATAGTCCGCAATAGCCATACCGTTCTCATTGGAATACAAACGGAATACCTTTTTAAAGTGCGGATTGGTAATTTTTTCAGCGCTTTCACTCAATTTAATTTTAGGGGTATAGCTGCCGTCGGCATTTTCAACCGCTACAAGCTTGTATACACCGCCAAAAACAGGGTCACTTTTACTTGTAATAAGGTTTTCACCTACACCGAATGAGTCAATCTTAGCTTTCTGCATAAGCAAACCGCGGATAGCAACCTCATCAAGCGAGTTGGATGCAATAATTTTTACATCCTCATAGCCTGCTTCATCAAGCAGTTTTCTTGCTTCTTTGGAAAGATATGCAATATCACCGCTGTCAATTCTTACGCCTTTTGGACGATGACCGCTTGGTACAACAATTTCGTCAAACACTTTAATAGCGTTTGGTATACCGCTTTTAAGTACATTGTATGTATCAACAAGCAATGTGCAGTCAAACGGATAAATTTCGGCATATGTTTTAAACGCTTCATATTCGGTATCAAACAGCTGTACCCAACTGTGTGCCATAGTACCCACCGCAGGAATTTTGTAATCACGGTCTGCAATAACGCAGGCAGTAGCATCACATCCGCCTATGTAGGAAGCACGAGCACCCAATATTGCAGCATCGTAGCTTTGTGCACGGCGCGAACCGAATTCCATTACCATACGACCCTGTGCTTCATTAACAATTCTGCGTGCCTTTGTTGCTACCAAGGACTGATAGTTAACGGTAAGCAGCACCATTGTTTCCACAAGCTGTGCCTGAATGATAGGCCCTTTTACAACAACAATAGGCTCCATTGGGAAAACAGGAGTTCCCTCTTTCATTGCCCAAACATCACATTCAAATTTAAAGTTTGCAAGATATTCCAAAAATTCTTCACAGAACATATTTCTGCCACGGAGGTATTCAATATCCTCTTGGGTAAAGTGAAGATTTTTCATGTATTCGATTAACTGCTCCAGGCCTGCAAAAATTGCAAATCCACCATTGTTGGGAATTTTTCTGAAGAACATGTCGAATACAACAATTTTATCCTTGAATCCATTGCGGAAGTAACCATGAGACATTGTCATCTCATAATAGTCGGTAAGCATTGTAAGGTTTCTGTCGTTTTTCCAATCAATCATTTGCAACACCTGTATTTTCATAAACTTCTTTTTATATTGGCTATAACAACCCAATACTACAACATAATTGTATCATAATTTATTTATTTTGCCTATGTTTATTTTGACTTATTTTTCCCACAAATCTAAAGCGTAATTATACAGTTTTAATGATAAACGATATTTTTTTAACATTTTCTACATATAACTCCTGTATATTTCACCGCAACCTCTGCATTTTACACAAGTTTTTGATAAATTTTTTATTTATCAGCCTGTTAAAGTGTGTGTCTTCTTGACATTTGCCCACTGTAACCGTATAATTTTTATTATAGGTATTTTAGAAATATGCAAAAAAGGAGGTTTTCCTTGTGAGAAATTCCGTTAAAAAATACATGGCTCATCTCATGACAATAATAACTACCGCTGTATTTATGATTCAGCCGGCTTTTGCAGCCGCAGTTAATCCTGCAACCGGGGACGATTCCGGTCCGGTTAAAACTTTCATGGTAATAGCTGCTGTTGTTGCCGCAATTTTGATAGTTGCTGTTGTTGTTTCTTCCGCTAAGAAAAACAAGAAATAAATTATTAAACTAAAAACTCGGGAGAAAAGCACATCGCTTTTCTCCCTTTTTGTTAAAATAATTTCCTGACCCTTTTTTAGATTAAAAGGAAGGAGAAATCATATGCTTTTGCTCACACTTCGCGAAGAGGTTGTTTGTGCGATAATACTGTTGTACTTAATATTTTACTACCTGTTCAACAAAATTAAAGATAAGGAAATGTTGTTTTTAAAGCTTGCCTCCATTTCGCTTATGCATGTTTTGTTGGATATTATTACTGTTATTACAGTAAATAATCGTGATGTGGTTCCCGATTTTGTAAACCATGTGCTTCACATACTTTTTTATGTTACCGGCATTGGTTTTGGGATTTGCTTTTATAATTACATTATTAATTTTTCAGCATTTTACAAACATGCACGCTTACTTAGAGGCTTGGGCTACGGAATGTTAGGCTTGTTTTTGGTGATGCAGTTTTTCCTGCCTGTAGAATACCTGCAAGGCAACCAAACTGCGTACAGCTACGGTCCGCTTGTTATTTTGGGATATGCCACTTTTCTTGTTCTTTGCACCATATGTTTAATTTTACTGCTTGCTTCCCGCAAAAGCTTGGAAAGAAGAATTCGTTGGGCACTTATTCCCATTTTGATAATCATGTACATAGGAATAATTGCACAGGCATTAGTTCCCGAGCTGCTGCTTACAGGTGCTGATGTAACGCTTATCTGCATTGGTGCTTTCGTTGCTTTAGACAATCCCGAAAGAGATTTTGTGAAGCAAGCTCTTTGGGATTTTCCAACAGGACTTAAAAACCGAAACTGCTTTTCCCGTGACCTGCCCCGCTACGCATCATTTAAACGAAAAAAGCGCGACACTGTTATCGGCTTTATTGTTGCAGACCTTAACAATTTAAAAATTGTAAATGATACCTACGGCCATCAGGAAGGCGACCGTTTTATTGCAGCAGCCGCTGCAATACTTCGCAAAAACCTTACCAGTGCCGAAAATGTTTATCGCATAGGTGGCGATGAATTCATTGCAGTTTACCTTTCCCCAAACGACAAAGTTATCTCGGCAGAAATGGAAAAGGTTGTGTATATGTGCAGTCAAGTACAAAACTTTTCCGTTCCTCTTCAAATTGCCATGGGATATGCTTCGGGCAGTATTTCGGATAATCTTGAAGAAATAATAAAACTTGCCGACAAGCAAATGTATACCAACAAAAAGAATTTTAAAATCACTGAATAAAAACTGCCGCTTTTAAAAAGCGGCAGTTTTTTACTTACGCAAGGTATTCCTCTAAAGTAATTCCTTTTTCCATTATAATTTTGGCATGATTGCTTCCGACATACCTGTAATGCCATGGCTCATAATTTATTTTTGTTATGTCGGTTTTATCTTTGGGGTAACGCATTATAAAACCATATTCCGCACAATGTGCCTGAAGCCACTTGTATGCAGCTGTTTGGTCAAATGATTCTTCAAGTGAGTTCAAATCCACTGCAAGGCCTGTACCGTGTTCACTGGTTCCCGGTTTTGCTACCCACTTTGATGCATACACCACAGCCGTTTCCTTGTCGTTTCCGTATCCGACATATTCATCGACCTTTTGGGTAAACAGTCTTGTTTGACTTTCAAAGCTGCGGTAAGCGGACAGCACATAAAGGCTTACACCATCCTTTTTAGCTGCCTCCATCATGTCATTAAGTGCTTTTACTGCTTTTTTATCAAACTTGTATCCACCGTAAATATCCACAAGATTAGGCACAAAATCGCTTGGAATAGGATTGTTAGGGCCTACAAGCATTGGGGTTTGTGCTTCGTAATACGGGTCAGAAGCATTTTCCAAGTCTATACCCGTATATTCTTCCTCTGCGGCAGGTTCGGCTTGTTCTTCCACATTAGCTGTTTTTGCTGTTTTTTCTTCGTCATTGGTGTCTTGCAATTCCGTTTCTTTATTGTCTTTTACAATAACTTCGGATTCAAATACCGATGGTGTATCGATAATATCAAGCTTTACCAATGCCCATCTTACCCCCTTAACAACACCAAATACAAGAGCAAGAAAAACCACCAGCACCAACAATCTGTTAAACAGTATTTGCCGGCGGCTGTAACGCTTTTTCTTTTTGGGGCGTGAGTTACCGTTTGCACGCCTTTTTTTATCCTGATTCATTAAGTTGCTGCTCCTTTTTTCACCGCATAATATACGGCAAAAAGCTATTTAGATTTTATGGTTACTGTTTTTGTTCCGAAATAACCATCATCGCAAATTTGCATATCGCAAACCTGCCATTCGTTATATCTGTTATAACACATGGTTACCTTTTGAATGTTACCGTCCGCATACCATTTTCGTTCTTTATCCTTTTTATATGCGTAGTCATAGCTCGCTTTAACATAAAATTCTACATAAAGCTTATTTTTGTCAAGATAACGCACAACGCTTTCGGTATCTGCCGAAATGCTTTTCAGCTTAAAAATATAGCCTTCGTTGTGTTTTTCCATTCTTTCGATAAGCTCATCCAAAAAGCCTGTTGAAACATTTGTAATGTAACCTGTATCCCAAGTATTTATCGCCTTGAGGTACGACTTGTAAAAAGTGTTGTAACTGTCTGCCGCTACCGTAACAAGCTGTGTATCATCCATTTGAATAGGTATAAGCGTGAACGGGTCTAAATCGGAAGCACTGTCGTTATCTATTATTATTGGGTGATAGTACGGCTCAAAACGCTGTTTTTCTTCACTTCCAACGGTAAAACGCTGTGTGTATTTGTCGGTATGCACAGTAAGCTCCATTCCCTCGAAAGCAGGGTCAACGGTAATATAACCGTTTACAGGCTCAATCTTGGTAGGAGTATCATTTATAAACAGCTTTACACTGTCTTCGTAGGAGGTAAGTCGGATTTCCGCCTTTGCAAGCGGCAGCGACATATCCCCCAGATTTTTGCGTTTTTGCGAAAAAGATGTAAAGCTGCGTTCTGCTATCGGGTAGCTTACACCGTATTCCTCGTAGTTTGCTGTAATGTTATGTGTTCCCGGCAGCAGGTAAAACTCCAGCTTGCGGCTGTCCTTCTCCGCTGCAATTTTTGCACCATTATCGTACAAAGCCAAATTCGGCACACCGGTAGTTAATTCAACTTTATATTCGCTGATATGTACTTTGTATTCTTTTCTCCCCAAAAAGCCTTTTTGGGCTGTCAGTGTAAAGCAATTAAGGTCATCACGATAGTATGCGGATTTTTTATTTCCCATGGTCATCATGTGTCTTAAAAAGTCCTGCTTTTGTTCCGCCGCAAATACACTGTCATATATTGCAATTATTTCACCCTCACGCGGAGTTGTGACATCAAAATCAGTATATTCAAGCAGGGTATTTTCGTCACCCTGTTCATAGGCAGAAATATAGTTTTGCATAAATTTTTCCGGACTGTTACCCGTAAACATCCACAACCCTATGCCACCCAAAACCAAAAAAGCAAGCACAATTGAAACAACTGCTGTTCTGGAAAGTTTTATCTTTGCTTTTTCAAGCGGTGTTTGAGGTGCATTTGGGTCTTCATCTATATCCAAAACTATAATCGGAGGTTCGGGCGGAATATTTTCGGCTTCCTCCTTCATGCGGTTAACCTCATCCATTATGTTTTCATCCGCTGAATCATCAATCACTTTTACGGCTGTATCTTCAAGAATTATAACTTCCTGCTTTTCACACTCAACAAAAGCTTGTTCCTCCTGCTCATGAGAAATCGGCTTTCCGCAAAAGGAACAGAATTTTGCTTTATTATCATTTAATTGTTCTTTACAATAAGGACATTTCACTGTTATCACCTCTTAAATCGAGATTGTACTTTATTTTAACACATAAGGAATTATTTTAATAGTTTTACAATGGAAATGTTCACTTTTAAAATTGTAAATTTTTTATGCATAGTTTTAATAAAAAAACAAAAGCAAGCCTTATCAGCTTGCTTTTGTTTTTGGTGGGGACAACAGGGCTCGAACCTGTGACCCTCTGCTTGTAAGGCAGATGCTCTCCCAGCTGAGCTATGCCCCCAAAGTTATTAAGTTAATAAAAAATGGAGCGGGTTACGAGGCTCGAACTCGCTACCTCCACCTTGGCAAGGTGGCGCTCTACCAGATGAGCTAAACCCGCAATTGGTGCCTCCGGTCGGAATCGAACCAACGACACGAGGATTTTCAG
>JAFYSU010000019.1 GCA_017559185.1 Oscillospiraceae bacterium | reverse complement strand
TTACCATTACAAGCGGAAGGAAGCCTACAACAGCACCTACACCGCCGATAATACCGTCAATAAGCAGTGACTGAAGCAGTGGGGAAGCATTTTCTACCATACCGGCAACGGTTTCTTGAAAACCTTCAATCCAGCCTACAAGTACATCGGCAAGGAAAGGCCCAAAGGTAGACTGAGAAATATCGAATACCAAGAACATAACAACGGCAAAAATTGGAATACCAAGCCATCTGTTTGTAAGGATTGAGTCGATTTTATCGTTAATGTTTTTATCTTTAGTCAAAACCTTGCGTTTTTCAACTTCAGCAACGATTTTGTTTACAAATTCAAAACGCTTTCTGTCGGCAGCTTCTACTGCTGCTTTATCGGTAAGGTCAACGCTGCCCTGAGAGTAAGGTGCTTTTTGCTCTTTACCTTTAAGGGAAACGGCAACTTTAATAACTTCGTTAAGCCCATTTGCAGAGGTGGAAACAGTTTCGACAACTGTACATCCAAGCTTTTGCGAGAGCACAGATGTGTTAATTTCGGTTTCCTTTTTTTCGTTTATGTCACTTTTATTTAACGCAACAACAACAGGTACGCCAAGCTCAAGCAGCTGAGTTGTAAAGAAAAGGCTGCGGCTAAGGTTGGTAGCATCAACAATGTTGATAATAGCATCAGGCTGTTCGTTTTTTATGTAATCTCTGGTAACGCTTTCTTCAGATGTGAATGGGGACATCGAGTACGCACCCGGAAGGTCAACAATGATAAGCTCTTCGCTTCCACCGTAGAAATTCTTTTTGATTGGATGTTCTTTCTTTTCAACGGTAACGCCTGCCCAGTTACCAACCTGTTCACTGCGTCCTGTAAGGGCATTGTACATTGTTGTTTTACCGCTGTTTGGATTGCCAGCAAGAGCAATTCTCATATTTTTTTCCTCCTAATGCTGCATTTGTGTACTGCTAAAAAGTCAATTATATTTAAATAATAACCAAGTTGCTTATTGCTAACTGATGGCTAAAAAACAATCAGCAGATTGTTTTTTGCCAAAATTAAACACATTAAATGTGAATAGCTTCAGCCAACTGAATGTCGAAGTTATACCGTGCATCTTTAATCGAAACGATGCAGCCGCTTTTCAGATGAGAAACAACGGTGATTGGCTCACCACTGTAACAGCCAAGTGAAAAGAGGAAAGAGTTGAGGTCTTCGTCATCAGTATCTATCTGCTGAATGATGTATTCGGTGCCTTCCACTGCATTTGTCAAGTTCATAGATATCCACCTTGGTCAAGACTTTTTTTGTTACCGATTAGACAATGCTAACCGATGGGTAAATTAAAAATTAGCCGTAGCTAACTCCTAATACATAATACAGGGTTAGGGGGATTTTGTCAAGGGGAAAAAAGTGTTTATTTAATAACGAAAATCACCCGAAGTATTGCAGACCTCGGGTGATTTTAAGCTGCATTAAACGGTGCCGATTACTGTTAAAACGGAAACGCCGGGGTTGACAGTCCATGTACCTGTTTCGGGATTTTGGGTGTAGGTGGCGGCGGGCACGGTTATCTGTCCGGGAATGGTTGCAAATGCACCTGTTGCTGTATTATAGGTGTAGTTTGTACCTGCTGTCCAAGCTGTACCGTTAAAGGATACCGAGATTGGGTCGAGTATTGGATTGAACAAGTCGGTTACTGTGACATTGTCGGCTGCGTCGGCAGGGGTATTGCCTGAGTTTTGTATGATGAATGTGTAGGTAAGCTGACCGTTTTCGGTAACGGTTGAAGGCGAAACCGATTTACTGATGGTAAGCTGAGCTGTATTTTCGGCGGTAACGGTCTCTACGGCAGTTACAGGATTATTAAGCGACTCGCTGGAAATTACAACTGTGTTTGTTATGGTAGAACCGGAAGCCAACGGTGCGTATTGGTTTGCACGCACTTCGTAAATTATGGTTGCATTACCGCCGGCAGGAATGTTTATACCGCTTACAACAAGTGCAGTACCTACGGTTGTGGTTGGTGTTGGCTGAAGTACACCATTTACATAATAATGGATTGAATTTTCCACATAGGTCAGCGGTACAAGGGTAGAGGTGTTGAATGTGTAAGCACCAAGGTTGTCGGTAACGGTAAGGTCGCTGAACGGAACTGTACCTGAATTAACGATATTTACTACATAGGTAATGTCATCGTTTGCGACATAATTGTCGGTAACTGCGGTTTTGGTTGCGGAAAGAACCTCAACAAGTTCGCCTGTGGTAATGTTGGAATTTGTTGTATTGCCGTTATAGGTAAGCGTTGCTTGGTTATAAAAGATAGCCATTGTTATGATACCTCCGTTTGTAATAAAAGCCTTGCGCAGTATTTGCGGTTGTAATTATAATCTATGAAAAAATTGGTGAATGGGTGAGTAAAAAGCAAAAACACCGCTGTGTTTAAATACAGCGGTGTTTTACAACTTATTTTATCATTTTTTCAAGCAGGGAAACTATTTCATCAATTTTTTCTTCTTCACTGCCACTTTCAAAAGCGCTTTTAACACAGCCTTTAAAGTGTGCTTTTAAAACTTCGCGATTTGCTTTTTTTAAAATTGCTTCGCAAGCCAAAAGCTGATTGGAAATATCCATGCAGTAGCGGTCGTCTTCAACCATTTTTATAAGACCGTCAATTTGTCCGCGAGCGGTTTTAAGCAGTGTTGTAATTTGTTTGGCATCTGCCTGCATGGCGGATAAAGCCTCCTTTTTGGTATTATAAGCCGAATATTCCCTTTTTAACCGTTACGCTTACAGGTTCAAAACCGGCTTCGGAAACTGCGTTCATCAGCACATCATCGGCAATATCTTCCGCCATAACAATTGTTGCGGTTTTCTTTTTCAAGTCTACCTTTGCGGATTCAACACCGTCAAGTGCATTGAGTGCTTTTTCGACAGCTGCCTGGCAGTGTCCGCAGTTCATTCCGTTTACTGTCATTACTTTTTTCATTTTATCATCGTCTCCTTCGTATTCTGTTTCTATATCGTCTGTTTGAGGCTGCTGTGCAGCTTCGTTTACGGGTTCTTCTATTGGTGGCAATACCGGACGGAACATTTTAAGTCTTAATGCGTTGCTTACCACACAAAACGAGCTCATGCTCATTGCAGCAGCTCCAAACATTGGACTGAGCTTCCAGCCTAAAACGGAGTAAAATACACCTGCTGCAAGCGGAATACCTACACAGTTATAAAAGAATGCCCAGAAAAGATTCATTTTTATATTTCGAATAACAGCTTTGCTTAATTGTATTGCACTTACTGCATCAACAAGACTGCTTTTTAAAAGAACTATGTCGGCGGAATCAATGGCAATATCGGTGCCTGCGCCTATTGCAATACCGACATCGGCACGAGCAAGAGCAGGAGCATCGTTTATACCGTCGCCTATCATTGCCACTTTTTTGCCCTGCTGCTGAAGCGAGCGTATGGTTTGTTCTTTTTCAAGTGGGAGCACTTCGGCAACAAGTTGGTCAATTTCAAGACCCTGACAAACTGCTTCGGCAGTTTTAGCATTGTCGCCTGTAAGCATTATTACTTCCAATCCCATCTTTTTCATCTGGGATATTGCAGCTTTGCTGTCATGCTTTACAACATCGGCAACCGCTATTATTCCAAGAAGTCCGTTGTCATTTGCAAAATAAAGCGGGGTTTTTCCTGTTTCGGCAAAACGCACTGCAAGCTCGCTTAGTGAGTCAAGAGAGATACCGCGGGATGTCATCATGGCTTTGTTGCCGGCATAAAAGCGTTCACCGCCTACAAAGGCTTCGACCCCCTGACCTGTTTCGTAAACAAAGTCAACGGCTTCGGGTATAGGCAGGTCAAGCTCGTTAGCTTTTTGAATAATGGCATCGGCAAGCGGATGCTCGGACGGTTTTTCAATAGCTGCTGCAACAAGCAGGAAATGTGTTTCGTCCACTCCGGGAAGGGTTATAATGTCGGTAACCTGTGGTTTGCCTGTGGTTATGGTGCCTGTTTTGTCAAGAACAACGGTATTAATGGTGTGTGCTGTTTCCAGTGCTTCGGCGGATTTTATTAAAATTCCGTTTTCGGCACCTTTCCCTGTACCTACCATAATTGCTACAGGGGTAGCCAAACCGAGTGCGCAAGGGCAGGATATTACCAAAACCGCTATTCCTATCGAAAGTGCAAATTCAAATTCGGCTCCAAGCAGCATCCAAACGGCAGATGCCGCAATTGCAATAAATATTACGGTTGGAACAAAAATACCGCTTACCTTGTCAGCAAGCTTGGAAATTGGTGCTTTGGAAGCCGCTGCTTCTTCTACAAGGGCGATTATCTGCGAAAGTGTGGTATCATCACCGACTTTGGAAGCACGGAATTTAAAAAATCCTGTTTTAT
The DNA here is from genome assembly GCA_017559185.1 of Oscillospiraceae bacterium. GTDB lineage: Bacteria > Bacillota > Clostridia > Oscillospirales > Ruminococcaceae > RGIG7389. The sequence goes on along the minus strand of JAFYSU010000019.1, from coordinate 17,372 downwards.
TTACGGATGCCGCTATTACGGTATCACCAACAGCCTTAACAACAGGAATGCTTTCACCTGTAAGGGCCGATTGGTCTATTGACGAGCTGCCCTCAATAATTATACCGTCGGCAGGTATGCTTTGTCCGGGACGAATGACCACAACATCGCCAATAGCAATATCTTCGGCAGGAATTTCAATTTCGACTCCGCCGCGCTCAACAACGGCAGTTTTTGGGGCAAGGTTTATCAACTTGGCAATAGCTTCACCTGTTTTGCCTTTGGAACGGGTTTCAAGGAATTTGCCTACCGTTATAAGTGTGAGTATCATTACGGCAGACTCAAAATAAAGGTCGGTTCGGTAGTGGTCAACTACTTCAACCATGTTGTGTCCCAAGCCGTAACCAATACGGTATATAGCAAAAATTCCGTATAGCATGGATGCGGAAGAACCTATTGCTATAAGCGAATCCATATTGGGTGCACCTTTAAACAGACTTTTAAAGCCGACGATGTAATATTTTCGGTTAACATAAAGCACGGGAAGCGCAAGCAAAAACTGTGTAAATGCAAAGGTAACGGCATTTTCTGTACCATGGAAAAAAGCGGGCATAGGCAGGCTAAGCATATGACCCATGGAAATGTACATCAGCGGCAGCATAAAAACAAAAGAAACTGCCAAACGGAATTTCATGCTTTTCAGCTCGTTTTCGATTGTTTCGGCAGGTGATGTTTTTTTGTTTTTCTCACTTTTTGCGGAATAAAGCGAAGCACCGTAACCTGCCTGCTGAACCGCGTTGATTATTTCGGAGGCTGAAATTGTTTTTTCGTCATACTCAACGGTCATGCTGTTGGAAAGAAGATTTACATTTACAGCCGAAATACCTGATAATTTTTTTACTGTTCGGTCAACATTTGCGGAACAGGCTGAACAGGTCATGCCCGTAACACTAAATTTTTGATGCAAGTACATCATCTCCTTACTTACCCCACCCCTGGGGGGTGGTCAAGAACAGTATATACGGTTGGAAGTGTTTTGTCAATAACAAGTAAATGCTGCGGTAAAAGTGTGAAACAGCAGCGTTTTTAATTTGTGTTGACATAAAATTTATGTCATACTATTATTAGTACGCTGAATTTTTAAAATAAAGGAAAAATGCTGGTATGATAAAGGAAAAATATACTATAAAAGATGTCATTTTGATATCCGGTCCTGTATTTGTGGAGCTTATGCTTCAGCTTTTGGTTGGCAATATAGACCAATTTATGGTCAGCCGTGTATCGCAGGAAGCAGTAGCGGCTATAGGCAACGGCAACCTTATAATGAACCTTATAATTGTTTTGCTTAATATGATGGCTTCGGCAGCTACTGTTTTGATATCAAAATATCTTGGTGCAAAGGACCATAAAAAAATAAACGAGACGGCAACGGTTTCGCTTCTTGTAACAGGTGTATCGGGTTTTGTATGCACTTTGGTGTTGCTGTTAGGAGCAAAAACGATTTTTTCGTGGCTTCAAGTACCTGCTGAGATTATAGCCGAAGCATCCGCTTATCTTCGCATTACGGGAGCTTTTGTAATGGTTCAGGGTGCATACATGACCATTGCAGCGATACTCCGAAGCTATGCCCTTGTAAAAGAGGTTTTAGTTTCGTCGTTTATTATGAACATGATAAACATAGCGGGAAATGCTGTTTTGATAAACGGATTGTTTGGATTTCCAAAGCTTGGTATTGTTGGTGCGGCAATATCTACAAACTTCAGTAAACTGATAGGCTTGATAATTGTAGCGACATTTATGCTCAAAAAGACCGATGCAAGGGTTTCGACATCCTACCTTAAACCGTTCCCGACAGGAACATTGAACAGAATTTTGGGTATAGCTCTGCCGTCGGGCGGGGAGTCGATGTCGTACAGCTTGTCTCAAACCTGCATTATGAAGATGATAAACTTTTTCGGCACAGCGGTTATAACAACTAAAGTTTATTGCAGTATGCTTGCGAATGTTGCGTATATATATTCGATTGCCGTATCACAGGCGACACAGATAGTTATAGGATATCTTATAGGTTCGGGTAATACCAAAGATTTGGACAAGCATATGCGAAATGCAATTCTTGCTTCAATAGGGGTTTCACTCTCAATAACTGCAATATTTTATTTTAACAGTGATGCCGTATTGGGTATTTTTACAAGCAACCCAATGGTTTTGGAACTCGGCAAAAAAATACTTCTTGTTGAATTTGTCCTTGAAGTGGGCAGGTCAATAAACATTGCCATGGTGCGAGGTCTTATAACAGTTGGGGATGTGCTTTTCCCTGTGGGAATATGTGTGGTTTCGGCATGGATAATCGCAGTAGGTGCAGGTTATGTTTTGGGTGTACACATGGGCTATGGTTTGCTTGGAATATGGTGGGCAATGGCTATTGACGAATGTGTAAGAGGTGCTTTATTTATCCACCGTTGGAAAAAAGGTAAATGGAGAAAAACACACATGCCTGCATGCAGCTGACAGATGCATTTAAATGTGGTATATTTTACAAAGTTGACAAGTCAACAAGTTTAGGGTATAATTCCAAATGTTGATAAATCAACATTTGGAATAGCATGATTTTATTGGGAATAATTTTTATTGAGGAGTTTTAAATGCTTAGCCGATTTGAGCAATTTTCATCTGTAATATCGGGAATTAGCCGCAGTATTCAAAAACTTGAGCGAGACGAAATGGTAAAATACGGCGGTAAAGGTGCTTTTGCAAATTATTTGGTAGTGCTCAGTCGTTATCCTGAGGGGTTAACGGCTTCAAAGCTGTGCGAGCTTTGTGACAAGGACAAGGCAGCGGTTTCGCGAATAGTGTGTGAAATGGAGTCCAAAGGACTAATAAAACGCGAAGGCGGCAACAGGTACAGGTCGATGATTAAACTTACTGAAGAGGGAAACCGTGCAGCTTTTTTTGTGCGCAGCAAAGCGAAATCTGCGGTTGAAGCTGTAGGAAGTGATTTGACCGATGAACAGCGCAAGATTTTTTATGAAACACTTGAACTGATAGCTTTAAAACTGCAAACGCTTAAATGTGACGGTATACCGGAAGAAAACGACAAGGTGGAGCGCGACTTATGAGTAAAGCAAATATTGAAAGAATAATCAATGAACAGCGGGAATTTTTTAAAAGCGGAGCAACATTACCTGTAGAGTTTAGGGTAAATATGCTTAAAAAACTTAAAAACTGTATAAAGCAGCATGAAGCCGAAATAGCAGAAGCTTTATGCATGGATTTGGGTAAAAGTGGCTTTGAAAGCTACATGTGCGAAATAGGAATGGCGTTGAGCGAAATAAGCCATATGATAGCAAATACCAAACGCTTTGCAGCAAAACGCCGTGTACGCACACCTCTGGCTCAGTTTGCATCTTGCAGCTATCAAAAACCGTCTCCTTACGGTAATGTACTCATAATGAGTCCGTGGAACTACCCGTTTTTGCTTACCATTGACCCATTGGCAACAGCAGTTGCTGCCGGAAATACCGCAGTGGTAAAACCAAGCGCATATTCACCTGCAACAAGTGCTGTGGTGGAAAAAATCGTAAAAGAATGTTTCCCCGAAAAATATGTTGCTGTGATAATGGGTGGTCGCGAAGAAAATGCCTGCCTGCTTGAACAGAAGTTTGATTTCATCTTTTTTACAGGAAGTCAGAATGTTGGTAAGGAAGTGCTCCGCCGTGCGGCAGAACATTTAACCCCTGTTGTGTTGGAACTTGGCGGAAAAAGTCCATGCATTGTTGACGATACTGCAAACATAAAGCTTGCTGCAAAGCGCATAGTTTTCGGTAAGTTTTTGAACTGTGGTCAAACCTGTGTTGCACCGGACTATATACTTTGTCATGAGTCGGTAAAAGCTCAGCTTTGTGCGGAAATTGTAAAGCAAATAAAAAAACAGTACGGGGAACAGCCGCTTAAAGATTTGGCTTACGGAAAAATAATAAACCAAAAGCACTTTGAACGCATTGTAGGGCTTATACAGCCGCAAAAAGTAATTCATGGCGGAAGCTTTATTAAAGATGAGCTTAAAATAGAGCCTACCGTAATGGACAATGTTGAATGGACAGATGCAGTTATGCAGGAGGAAATATTTGGCCCTGTCCTGCCGATAGTTTCTTTTAAAGATATCGGCGAGGTTTGCAGCCTTCTGGCGGATAAACCAAAGCCACTGGCACTTTACCTGTTCACACAAAGCAAGCGTAATGCAAATATTATTACCGAACGCTGCCAATTTGGCGGAGGCTGCATAAACGATACCATAATCCATTTGGCTACAAGCGAAATGGGATTTGGCGGTGTGGGCGAAAGCGGAATGGGTGCATATCACGGTAAAATAGGTTTTGACACTTTCTCGCACCTTAAAAGCATAGTAGACAAAAAGAACTGGATAGACCTGCCTATGCGTTACCGCCCATACAAGCAGTTTAACGAAAAATTGCTTAGAATGTTTTTGAAATAATCACATTACAGATGAAAAAATGCTCGGCTTGAATTTCGTGATTATGAAAGGAAAAGTACTATGAGCGTAAGAATAATTGTAGACTCCACTGCTGACATTAATAAAACCGTAAAAGATAAATTTTTGATAGTTCCTCTTACTGTAACCTTTGGTGATAAGGAATTTATTGACGGTGTGACAATCGACCATCGAAAATTTTACGAAATGCTTATTGAAAGCGATGATATGCCTACCACCAGCCAGCCTACTCCTGATGCTTTTGCAAAAGTGTATAAAGAAGTGGCTGACGCAGGTGACACTGCGGTGGTGCTTACGATTTCCTCAAAGCTTTCGGGGACTTATCAAAGTGCTGTTATAGCTTCGGAAGGATATGAAGACAAGATTTTCATTGTTGACAGCCAAACTGCTGCAACTGCTTTGGGTGTTCTTGCGGAGTATGCCTTGGAATTGGCACAAAGCGGCAAGACAGCACAGGAAATTGTACAATGCATTACCAAGGAAAGAGAAGATGTTCACCTTCTTGCAATGTTGGATACGCTTGAATACCTTAAAAAAGGCGGAAGAATATCAAAAACTGCGGCTTTTGCCGGCGGACTGCTTTCCATAAAGCCTGTTATAAGCATTAAAGGCGGGGAAATTGTTATTGTTGGCAAGGCAAGAGGCTCGAAACAGGCAAACAATCTTCTTGCAAACGAAATTAATTCCGCAGGTGGTGCAGATTTTTCAAAACCAATTATGCTTGGTTACGCAGGAATAGGCGATGAGCTGCTGAAGAAATACATCGAGGACAGTGCGGCACTTTGGGCAAACGATGCTGATGATTTACCGTACACAAGGCTTGGAAGTGTTATAGGCACACACACCGGTCCAGGAACAATAGCAGTAGCTTTCTTTAAAAAAACACAATAAAAACAAAAACATCACTTCATTTTAAAATGAAGTGATGTTTTTTTACGGTGATTTATTAAGGGATACGCCAATCAATAGGGGAAATACCGTTGTTCTGTAAGAATTCGTTGGCTGCCGAAAAATGCTTGCAGCCTAAAAATCCCCTTGAAGCCGAAAGCGGGCTTGGGTGTGCAGCTTGTAAAACAAGATGATGCGGCTTAATAAGCGGTAATTTTTTTTGTGCGGGCTTGCCCCAAAGCATAAATACCAATGGCTCAGCACGGTTACCGAGTACGGAAATTACGCTGTCGGTAAAGCTTTCCCAGCCTATGCCTTTATGACTGTTTGCGTGGTCCTTACGAACAGTTAAAACAGTGTTAAGCAGTAACACTCCCTGTTGTGTCCAGCTGCTCAAATTACCGTGGGGGGGAATATCAAGCCCCAAGTCAGACGACAGTTCTTTATAAATATTTCTTAAAGATGGCGGTATTGGCACACCTTGATTTACGGAAAAGGCTAAACCGTGAGCCTGCCCTTCGCCGTGATAGGGGTCTTGCCCCAATATTACCACCTTAACATCGCAAAAAGCGGTGGAATTAAGACCGTTGAAGATAAGCTCCTTAGGAGGGAAAATCGTTTGGGTAAGGTATTCATGTTCTACTGTATTTACAAGCGAATGCCAGTATTCTTTTTCAAATTCTGCCGAAAGAATATCTTTCCAATCGTTTTTTAGCTGTGTCAATGCAAAAACTCCTTTTACGGTATCGGTTATTTTCCGTAAAAACAGTATATCACAATACAGCAAAAACGGCAGTATGTCTTAAATAAGCCATATAAGTTTTAATATGCTTAAAAACAAAACACCCGGAAGTCCAAGTGCCATGCATAATATTCCTGAGTAAAATGAAAACGGTAAGGCAAGACCTAACGAGCTGCCGTACAGGCTGAGTACAGCTAAAGTGCCAACACCGCTTATTCCGTTAAAAATAAGTCCTTTTACGATGCATTTGTTTTTAATATATATTATGCATACATAAAAAAACAAAAGGCAGCTTAATATTATTACAGCTGTGTCCATGTTATCAACTCTTTCAAAAGCATTTTAGGTTTGTGCAGCAGTGAACCTATTTCGTCGGGCGCGGGAACAGGTTGTGTAACATCGAGCTTTTTGAGCAGTGTAAAGTAATGATTGTAACGGCTCATAAGCGAAAGGTTTTCGTATATTACCGAGTCTATAAGGTCGGGGTCGGTAACGGTATTGAACAAAGACTCGTTCTGCAAAATCATTTTTTTAGTTGCCTGCAGTTCGTCAAGCAGCTTTTTAACATCAACATCGGCAGTATGATGAGTGTTTTTTTGTGCGGCAAGCAAAGGCATGGAAACAACCACCTTTCAATCCATTTATATGATTATATTTTGGTCGTATATTCCCTTTGTTATTCCGAGTAAAACAAAAAAACGCCCTTTTTCCAAAAGGGCGTTTAAAATATTTTTATTCAACAGAGATAATGTAGTAGTAAACAGGCTGGTCACCTTTAATAACGGCAATTTCAGGACCGTCACCTACTTTATCGGCAATAGCTTTCTGTGTAAGTTCAGCTTCTTCTTCGGTAACACCTTCACCATAAATAAGAGTGATGAAGCATTCATCTTTAGAACCATGCTTTTTAAGCAGGGAGGCTGTAAGTTTTACAACAGCTTTCTGAATATCTTTTTCAACGAATGCAACTTTACCGTTCTCAAGAGCAAGGATTTCGTCTTTTTTAATCTGGTATCCGCCGAATTCGCTGTCACGAGCAGCAAATGTTACCTGACCGGTACCAACTCTTTCGTATGCTTTTGTCATCATGAGCTGGTTGGTTTTAACATCCTGTTCAGGTTCAAATGCAAGCATGGAGGACAGCCCCTGCGGAATGGTGCGGGTTTGCAGGACGAATACATTTCTGTCTGCCAGAGCGATGGTCTGTTCTGCTGCCATGATGATGTTTTTGTTGTTTGGAAGTACAAAAACATTTTTAGCAGGAGTTGCGTGAATAGCGGAAAGAATGTCCTCGGTGGAAGGGTTCATTGTTTGGCCACCGCTAACAATGTTGTCTGCACCCAAATCAACAAACAGCTGTTTAATGCCTTCACCGGCAGCAATTGCAACGAAGCCGTATTCACGGGATGGGTCTACCGCTGCATAAGGGAATTCACCTTCCTGAGGAGGCTGTTCGGAGCCGTAACGGTCTTCAAACTGCTCGCGCATGTTTTCGATTTTCATGTTGGTAAGCTGACCATATTTAAGAGCTTCCTGCAAAGCATTACCCGGATTGTCGGTGTGAACATGACATTTAATAATTTCGTCGTCATCAACTGTAACAACGCTGTCACCTATGGATTCAAGGTATCTTCTGAGCCCCATGTAGTCAGGAGTGTTTTCGGTTTTCTTAACCAAAAACTCTGTGCAGTAGGTGAATGTTATAACACCGCCAAGGTCGGCAATTTCCTGTTCTGTGGAACGGAAAGAATCGTCGGAAGCTTCTGTTTTGCTTTCGGAAACTTCGATTGGTTCGCCGCCCTGAATAACTGCGTTCATGCCTTCAAGTATAACCAAAAGACCTTTACCACCTGCATCTACAACGCCTGCTTTTTTAAGTACAGGCAGCATTTCAGGGGTAAGAGCAAGTGCTTTTTCACCGGCGGAAATAATTTCGTTGAAGATTTCGGCAACGGTCATTTCATCGGTAACAACCTCAGCAGCATGTTCGGATGCCATTCTTGCAACGGTAAGGATAGTGCCTTCGGTTGGTTTCATTACAGCTTTGTATGCAGCTTCAACACCGTTAGCCAAAGCAGCGGCAATATCCTTTGCGGTTGCTGTTTCTTTTTCAGCAAGACCCTTAGAAATGCCGCGGAAAAGCAAGGAAAGAATAACACCGGAGTTTCCGCGAGCACCGCGGAGAAAAGCACCGGCAGCAGTTTTGGAAACCAAAGCTGCCGAAGAATCGTCTTTGAGTTTCTTAAGCTCACGAACCGAAGAATTTATGGTCATGGACATATTGGTACCGGTATCGCCGTCCGGAACGGGGAATACATTCAATGCGTCCACCATCTGGCGGTTGTTTGCAATATTATTAGCTCCGGAAATAAATGCTTCACGAAGCTGTTTTCCAGTCAACACAGTAAAATACACTCCTTAAAGAAAATAAAAGCACACAGGAGCAAAAGCACCTGCTTTCAGTGCAAAAGCATCTGTAATAATTCAGATAAGCGTTTTGATTACTGATGCATGTTGTCTACAAATACATTTACCTGAGCTACCTTGTAACCGGTAGCTGCTTCAACGGTATAGGTAACATTGCTGATGATGCTTTTTACAATAGCAACGATGTTTACCCCGTAGGTAACGGCAATGTGCAAATCAATAACAAGGCTGCCGTCAACATTTTTTACCTTAACACCGCGGTCTTCTTTGTCATCACGGTGAAGAAGATAACGAAGCCCCTGAGAAGCAGGGCTTTCTACCATGCCTGCTACACCAAAACATTCGGAAGCGGCATGACCAACAAGATTTGCAAAATAATCTGCGGAAATTTCGATAGTACCGAGGTGGTTTTCATATTTAATCATAATGTACCTCCATTCTGTACCGGCAAAAAAGCCGTGAGGCAGGCAGTAAAAAGCCTGCAAGAAAACAGTATTTTAAAATAAAAAATGTTACAATATCCACCTTACATTTTATAATATCTTGCCCATAAGGTCAATGTTTTTTCATATATATGGCGTTACCATTGGTCAATATTATAAAATATATCCTGCTCTGTGGCTAAAATATCGGCAGAAAAGTCATTGGTGAAAGCAAGTATTCCGTTGCGGTATGCCAATGGTACGAACGGAACAACCTCGTAAAAGGTTTCAAGAAATTCTGAATATTCCATGCTTCCTGCGCGTACGGCAGAGTATTCACTCAAAAGCTGATAAGAATATGCCGAACCAAATCCTGCGTTTGTGCTTGGTGTCAGCACTGCACTGATGTTCATGTTTCGCGGAATTGCTATTTCCCCGATATATAAATCATAGCTGCCCGTTGCAAGATTAGCTTTGTAATCCTCGAATGAGTATTCGAAAATTTCGGCCAAAATACCGCATGCCGCAAGCTGTTCGGAAATGATTTTTGCAGCATTTCGTTTGATGGTGCTTTCTTTGTTGACAATGAGTTTTAAAGGGGAAGAATTGTAAAATCCGTCGTCATTTTTTGTGTAGCCAAGACTTTCAATTAATGCGGCAGAGTCAAGCGGAGAATAGCTTGAACTTATTGTTATGCTGTTGTCCAAGCGGTAAAACGAAGGGTTGAACGGTATTGATGTTGGGATTGCTGTCGACTTGAAAGCGTTACGGCTGAGTGATTGTTGGTTTATGGCTTTGTAAATTGCCTGACGGAATGTGCTGTTTGAAAGTGCTCCGCGGTGTCCGTTAATTCCGAGCAGCACAAGTCGGTTAAGGTCGACCGACTCTGTCTTGTTAGAAAGGTAGGTAGCACTCCAGTCAGGGCTGTCTGTAAAAATACAGCTTACGGTTCCTTTGCGCAGACTGTTTAAAAGTCCTTGTGAACTGTCGAATTCGACAAGTTTTACGGAGTCGGGACCGCCGTTGGACTTAAAGTGCTTTAAATTTCGCCTTAATGTATTGGTGTAGGTGCTGAGCAGATAACGGCCGGTTCCTATAAATTTACCGTTCTGGCTTTCCTTTACAATCGGGAAGGTAAGCAGATTGGCAAAATCATTATCGGGCACTGTGGTGTGGAACACAACGGTGCGGCTGTCAGAAATTTCGCACGAAACTATTTCTTTAAGGCTTCCGCTGTAAAATGAATCGGGAGACTGTGCATACATAAAAGACAGTGCAACATCCTCTGCTGTAAGTGCGGAGCCGTCCGAAAAGGTTACATCACGCCTTAAATGTACGGTGTGCACTGTATCAACACTTGTAACAGTTGACGCAAGATACATTTCAGGTTTGTAGTTGGGGGCAAGCTTTACCAATGGGTCGTAAATAAGCGAGCAAAGGTCGGTGTTGAACTTGCTGCGGTTGGTAAAAGGGTTGGGTGGAAGCTCGCCCGAGAAAGGTAGTGTGATTTCTGTTATTGGTTCGGGTTCGGATTTAACAGCTTGTACAGTTGCTTCGTCCGAAAGTTCGGTGTTTGTTGGTGCAGTTTCTTCTTTTTTAAAGCAGGATACTGCAATTGTACACAAGCAGCACAGCAGTATTGAAACGGCAAGCTTTTTCACGACACAACTCCTTTCCCATAAAATAAAGCTACATTTTATAATACATAATAAATATGAACAAAGCAAACAAATACGGCTTTAAATGTGAACATTCTAAAAATTTTTGCCTTAATATCTAAAAAATCCCTCTTAAAGAGGGATTTTTATCATTCAACAATACGGTTTATGCTGCGTGCTTTGCCTGTTTTTTCGTCAATATCAAGAAGAACGCCTGTCATTTGGTGTTCGGTTTTTGCGGTTTCAAACCTTACGGGCAAGCCTGTTTTTATTCGTTTGAGTGCAAGTTCGGGGCGGACACCCAATATGGAATCAATGGCCCCGCACATACCTGCATCGGTAATGTAGGCAGTGCCGCCCGGCAGAATTTTTTCGTCAGCGGTAAGCACATGTGTGTGTGTACCCAAAACCGCAGTTACACGGGAGTCCAAATGATATGCCATGGCAAGCTTTTCGGAAGTGGCTTCCGCATGAAAATCAACAATTATGTTTGGTGTTTGAATTGTTGGCAAAAGTTTATCCATAGCTTCAAACGGATTATCTACAAAGTCCATGTAAACGCGCCCCATTAGTGAAACGACACACACCTGATAACGCATTTTATCAAGGATATAAAACCCTACTCCCGGTGCGGAAGGGTGCATATTCAGCGGACGAACAATGGCTTCGCCTCTGTCCAAAGTGTCATAAATTTCGCGTCGGCGCAAAACATGGTTGCCTGTGGTTATGACATCTACACCGCTGGTAAAAAGCTGTTCGGCACTGTGGGGGAGTATTCCGTTGCCTTCGGCAGAGTTTTCACCGTTGGCAATACACACATCAACACCATGTTTTCTTTTTAATTCGGGCAGATGCTTTAAAAAGTAGTCGCACCCCGCCTGACCGACTACATCACCTAAAAATAATAGCTTCATGTTTCCTCCGAATATAATTACTATCTTTACATTATAGCATATTTTAATGCAAGATAAAACGCTCCGTACATAAAACATACGGAGCGCAGAATTTACAAAACCTTGGACAAAAATTCTTTAAGACGAGGGTGCTGTGGATTTTCAAAGAATTCTTTTGGATTGTTTTCTTCTACAATATGACCGCCGTCCATAAAGATACCACGAGTACCAACCTCTTTTGCAAAGCCCATTTCGTGTGTAACAACAACCATGGTAAGACCTTCTTTTGCAAGGTCCTGCATTACCTCGAGAACTTCGCCTACCATTTCAGGGTCAAGTGCGGAGGTAGGTTCGTCAAACAAAAGAACATCGGGCTGCATGCAAAGTGCACGAACAATTGCCACACGCTGTTTTTGTCCGCCTGAAAGCTGTGACGGATAAGCATTTGCACGGTCGGCAAGACCAACACGGCTAAGCATTTCCATTGCAAGCTTTTCGGCTTCGGCTGCGGATTTGTTTTGCAGCTTCATGGGTGCTATGGTCATGTTTTTAAGAATGGTCATGTGTGGGAAAAGATTAAAGTGTTGGAAAACCATTCCCATTTTTTGACGGTGAAGGTCAATGTTGGTTTTCTTGTCGGCAAGGTCAACACCTTCAAAAATTACTTTACCGCCGGTTGGGGTTTCCAAAAGGTTAAGGCAGCGCAGGAATGTGGATTTACCCGAGCCGGAAGGGCCTACAACAACTACTACTTCACCTTTTTTAATGGTGGTGTTAATGCCTTTAAGCACGCTGAGTTTGCCGAAATCTTTTTTAAGGTCGACAACTTCAATAAGTTCGGTTCCTATTCCATTAGTGCTCACTGGTACGCAGCCTCCTTTCGAAGATAGTAAGCAGATGACTCAAGCCTGCAACAAATATCCAGTAGATAACAGCAACGGTTATGAGTGGGAACATAGCGTTGAATGTTTGGCTGCGGATTATGTCGCCGCCTTTGGTAAGGTCTTCCAGCGCAATGTAGCCGGAAATAGAGGTTTCTTTAAGCAGAACAATGAATTCGTTGCCCAATGCAGGCAGAACATTTTTGAGTGCCTGCGGCATAATGATGAGTGTCATGGTTTGAACATAGCTGAAACCAAGGCTTCTGCCTGCTTCAAACTGACCTTTATCAATAGACATTATACCCGAACGGAATATTTCGGCAACATATGCACCGGAGTTTATACCGAATGCAAGAATTGCAACCATAACTTTGCTTATTCCGGGGGATGTAAAAATAACAAAATATGCAATAAGCAGCTGAACCATTACCGGAGTACCGCGGATAACGGAAAGGTAAGCCTTGCAGATGAAATTAGGAATTTTCATCTTGCCTGTCATGTCGTGTGTTGAACGCACGATAGCTACCACCATACCGATAAGAATACCCAAAAGTACGGCGAACAGCGTAATTTTTAAGGTTACGCCCAAACCGTTCCAGAGGTATTTCCAGCGGTCTTTTTCAATTAAGTTGAATACAAAATCGCCTACGAACTTGTCCCAAGAGGACTGACCGGCGTTCAAGAAAAACAATGCTGTTCCCTCCCGATTATGTCGATGTGTTTGTAAAAATTTCTGCCCGACAGAGCTGCCGGGCAGAAATGCTCATTCAGAAAAATTATTCAGCGGAAATGTATTTGTCAATGATAGCCTGGAGTTCGCCGTTTGCTTTCATTTCTGCAATAACTTCGTTAACTGCTGCTGTCAAAGCTGGGTTTTCTTTGTTAACAACGATAGCGTAGTCTTCAACGGTGAATGGCTCATCGATAACTACAACATCTTCGGACTGAGATGCAAGAGCTTTAGCAACCTGGTCGTCAATCATAACAGCGTTGATTTTTTTCTGGGAAAGAGCCTGAACTGCTTCAAAGCCTTTGCTGTAACGCTCAACGGTAGCACCTTCGATGTCACCAGCGTAGATATCACCTGTTGTGCCGAGCTGTACACCAATGGATTTGCCGGTCAGGTCAGCTGCGCTTTTGATTGTTTCAGCATCATCTTTGTGGATAATGATGAGCTGGGAAGCCTGAACATAAGTGTCAGTAAAGTCAACGGAGTGTTTTCTTTCTTCGGTTACGGTGAAGCCGGAAACACCGATGTCAGCTTTGCCGGTTGTAACAGCAGGGATAACGGAGTCGAATGCCATATCTTCAATCTGCAGTTCAAGACCGAGTTTGTTTGCGATGTTCTGTGCGATTTCAACATCAATACCAACGATTGCATCGCCTTCACGGTATTCGTATGGAGGGAATTCTGCGTTGGTTGCCATTGTCAGAACACCGTCTGCTACGAGAGTGTATTCGGTTGCAGGTGCGGTAGCATCTGCGGATGCTTCAGGTGCTGCTTCTTTGCTGCCGCCGCAAGCGGTCATGGAAAGTGCCAACATTGCTGCGAGAACTGCTGCTGTAAGTTTTTTCAATTTGGTTTCCTCCTTGAGTTTCAAATAGAATAAAAATTTGAATTATTTGCTTTTTACTTATCAGTCGGATGGTTGTGTGAAGTGCCTGACTAATAATTTATCACCATTATACACCTGTTTTCGAGAAAATCAAGTGTTTTATGCATGAAAATATGAATATTTAAACATTATGGAGAAAGTTTGTAAAATGGCGAATTACTTTAATGTGTTTTTGTGCAAAAGCACCATCTTAAATATTTGGAAGGGTTAAACCAAGCTGTTGGGCGCTGTTTTTTATATCTTCGGGGAAGCTGCAAACGGCTCTGATTTGAATATTATCCACAGGATGAGGAAAATTTATGCAGCCGCAATGCAAGGCTTGTCTGTTGATAATGGGGGAAGGTGTGCCGTACATGGTGTCCCCAAACAAGGGGGTGCCGCAGGCTGACATATGCACTCTTATTTGATGTGTTCGTCCTGTTTCCAGTATAAATCGAACAAAGCTATGTGTTTCGGATTGGGATAAAACCTCGTAATGGGTTATTGACGGCTGACCGTCGGGGTGAACTATACGGCGCATTTCTTCTTCTTTTTCACGCATTATGGGAAGATTAACGGTACCGCTATGCGGCAGCTTGCCGCATACTATGCCGTAGTATTCCTTTTGACAGGTTTGTGCAAGGCGCGCTGCGGCATAGCGGTTTTTTGCAACAAGCACTGCACCTGATGTGTCACGGTCAAGGCGATTTACCGGACGAAAGGTAATGTCTTTTGCGATTTGGTCGCAGTAGGCTGCAAAAACATTGCATAAAGTATCATGCGAATGACCGCATGAGGTGTGAACTGGCATGAAAGGCGGTTTGTTGTATACTATAAAATCCTCGCTTTCACAGGCGACTTCTACAAATGCATTGCTGCGTATAATATGTCCTACGCCTGAATTTTCAGGTGGTTCGGAAAATTGTATTGCAAGCACATCGCCGTCGTGCAGCGGGTCGACGGCTCTGGCGTGGCTGCCGTTTTTTTCTATTCCTTTTGGTAATTGCTTCAGCTTGGTTATTGCTCTTGCCGAATATCCATGCTCAAGCCGAAGATAATCCTGTATTTTTTTGCCGCTGTGTTCGGGTGTAATCTTATATATAATGGTACGCATAAATTCTCCGTTGTTTATTTGTAAAGTTCAGATGTGGAAACTTCAAGTAATTTTTCCCGTATAATCATGAAGTCGTCAAAGGCTTCGGGCTTATTTTGCGGATTTCTTAAAAGTGCAGCAGGGTGAAATGTAGCGGTTATAAATGTGCCGTTTCGTTCAAACCACATACCATGTTGGCGTGTTACCTTGAAATCCTTATCTATTATTTGACATGCGGCTATTCTGCCCAGACAAACTATTACTTTAGGTCGGATGATGGCTGTTTGGTTGCGCAGGTAGCCAATGCACGCAGCAGCCTCCTCAGGTTTGGGGTCGCGATTTTGCGGAGGACGGCATTTTACTATATTTGCTATGTAAACATTTTTTTCTCGGCTTAATCCGGCAGCTGCAAGGTACTTGTCCAAAAGCTGTCCTGCTTTGCCGACAAAAGGCAGTCCTTGCAGGTCTTCGTTTTCACCGGGACCTTCGCCGATGAACATTATTTCGGATTTAGTGTTTCCTGTGCCGAAAACCACATTGGTTCTTGTTTGTGAAAGCGGACATTTTTGGCAGCTTTTACATATGCTTTCAAGTTCGGTTAAAGAGTCTATCATGGAAGCCTCCGATTTACCTTAAATTTTTATATTTAATATTTTTAAGCAGTTTTTTACATTATATCAGCAGATTGCGTATTTGAGGAGTGCAAAGATTTAACGGATACACGGTTTTTGTTTAAATTAAAGTTAGTTTAACAAACTGAAAAATATTAAAGGTTCCTGAATTAAAGGCGAATTTTAGGATAAAAACACTATTGTGTAAATAATTTGTGAAGTCTATTGACAATTAGGTTGAATGGTGATAAATTATGTTTAGCACTCGGAGGGATTGAGTGCTAAAACTTCGAAAGAGGTAGTAGCATGGATTTGGACGAACGAAAACAGAAGATACTTTCTGCTATCGTGGAACAGTTTATTCGTACAGGCGAACCGGTTGGTTCAAAAAAAATTGCCGAAATGATGAACTTTAAAGTGTCACCTGCGACAATTCGCAATGACATGGCAGTTTTGTTTGACCGTGGCTTGCTTGAACAGCCGCATACTTCGGCAGGGCGTGTTCCTTCGCATTTGGGATACAGGGTATACATCAACAATCTTATGCGATGCATACCAATGAGCCAGCAGGAGCAGGCGGAGATTGATTCCGTGTTCAATGTTATGAATCCCGACCCCGACAAGCTGATGGCAGATGCAGCCAAAACATTGGCTGAGATGACAGGATGTGTGAGCATAACCTCGACCTTTACACCCAAAACGGTTTTTGTGTCCAGAGTCGAGCTTATACCTGCAACCGACAGAACGGTAGTAATACTTGTAATAGCATCAAACGGTGTTATTAAAAATAAAGTATGCAGAGTTATGTTCCGTGTTAATGCTCAAATCTGCGAATTTTTCACCAGCTTTGTGAACGACCGTTTGCAGGGGCGTTCACTTAACGAGATATCGATGTGGTATCTTAATTCAATATCGGTAGACCTTGGGGAATATTCGGCATTGTTTAATCCGCTGCTGGCAAGTGTATACGAGCTTTGCAAGGAGATAAACGACGGTCAGTTTTATATAGAAGGCCAGACCAATCTTCTGGCATATCCGGAATTGGCTGACACTGTAAGCGACCTGCTGTTGATGTTCACCGATAAAGAAAAGGTTTTGAGTGCTTTGCCGTCAGGTGAGCAGGATATGATAATATCGATAGGTAAAGAAAACCACAAAATGGAGCTGGCAGACTCGTCCGTAATGCTTGCAAGGTATTCGATAGGCGGAAACCGCTGCGGCGTTGTAGGGCTGATAGGGCCGATAAGGCTTAACTATGCAAAGCTGGTTCCAAACATTGCATATTTTGCCCAGTTGCTGGGAACGCTGTTGTCCGATACATTTGAACAGCAGGAAGCGAAAGGAGAATAGCACATGACAGAAAAAGAACAGGAAATTAAAGAAGAGCTTGAGCAGGAAACACAGCAGGAAGAAGCTGCCGCTGCCGAGGAAGCTAAAGAGCCAAGCGAGGTTGAAAAACTTCAGGCTGAGCTTGCCGATGCAAAGGACCAGCTGCTGCGTAAAATTGCCGAGTTCGATAATTTCCGCAAACGCACACAAAAGGAAAAAGAAGCGATTTATCCACAGGCTAAAGCAGATACAGTGGAAAAATTCGTTCCTATTATAGATAACTTTGAAAGAGCATTGGCATGTGAATGTGCTGACCCTGAGTTTAAAAAAGGTATTGACAT
>JAFYSU010000018.1 GCA_017559185.1 Oscillospiraceae bacterium | reverse complement strand
TTATTAAAAGAGTTCTTCAAATGAATGAACGAAAATATCGGCAAGTTTTTTAATATCTTCTTCATATGCCGCAGCAGCGGAGTCATAAACGCCGACAGTCGGAAAGCCTGCGTTGTGTGCAGTGGTAAGGCAGAGGAGTGTATCTTCGAAGACAAGGCAGTTTTCGGGTTTTACTCCGAGCTTTTCGGCAGCTCTAAGGTAGATGTCGGGGAACTGCTTGCGTCTGCCGTTTACATCTTCGGGAGTGTAGGTGAATTTGAAATATTTATCAAAGCCCAAGCGTTCAAAAGCAGGGTCGCAAAGTGCGTGGAAGCTGCCTGTGCATACACACATCGGAATACCCGCTTGGTCAAATGCTTTAAGGAGCTCGTGTGCAAACGGCTTTGCGGGAACGCCGTTTTTGTATTCATCAACTACACCGTTGATTGTGTATTCCGAAACATATTCGGGTGTGCAGTTCAAATCGTAGGTTTTAATCAGAAAATCGGTAACATTTTTCCCCTCGTGAGCCTTCATCTCTTGGTCGAAATTTGGGCGAGGTGTACGGCCCATTTCAATTACAAGCTTACGGCTTACATCGAACCAAGGCTGCATGGCATCAAGCAAAGTGCCGTCCATGTCAAAAATTACCCCTTGAATGTTTTTTTCTTTAAGAAAACTGCGGAATTTATCGTTCATATAACTAACCTCACAGTATGGTTTATTTATTTTGTTCAAAGCATTGGTCAACAAGTGCTTCGCAGGCTTTGCGGTAAAGGTATGCTTTACGGCTCATTTCCAGTAAAAGCTTCAGACATTCTTTGCGGTCAGGTTCGCTTGAAATATCCGAAAGTCCATGGTTATCAACAGTAATTTCGGCTGTTTGTTCAAGCAGCTGCGTTAAAAGCTCGGGGCAGTTTTCGTCGATACGAATACTGTCAAGAACCAGTTTTATGTCCGACATAGGCAGGGTGTTTTTTAGCTGAAATATTGCCAACAGCTCCAAAATTTGCTGCCTTGGGTAGGTTTTTCCTTTTATGGGAGTAAGCAGCTTTTCCTTGCTGTAATTGTTTATCATTGACTTGGTAAGCGGCTTTTCTTTGCTTTCCTCACAGCCGAGTGCCGTGTCAAATACAGTTAGTATTTGGTCGATGTACAAATCAAGCTGCGGAAAATCCGAAGGCTTTACACATTCGGAATTAAAAGCGGTTTTCAGCAGTTCGCAAAGTTCCTGCCTGCTTGTCATGGCATATACCTCTTTTCAAAAATAGTACATAAAAGAATAATATAATATTTACCATAAAACTGCAAGAATGTATTGACTACATGTTATGTGGATAATATAATAATATCATATAGTATTAAAAAACAGATGAAACGGAGTTGAAACTACAATGAAATATTTTCACAATGCACGCGACCCTTGGAGCAGCTTTACACATCTTATAGGTGCAGGTCTTGCAGCGGTGGGAACTGTGGTATTGCTTGTGTTTTCGTTTAATGTACCGCTTCATCGTGCAAGTGCGGTTGCATCATGCCTTATATTTGGGTGCTCAATGGTAGCGCTTTACGGCTCAAGTGCACTTTATCATTATGTTAAAGGAACTGCCGAAAAAATCAAAAAACTTCGCAAACTGGACCATTCCATGATATATGTGCTTATTGCAGGAACATACACACCTGTGTTGCTGCTTGCGGTAGGCGGAAAAACGGGGATTATTTTTACAGCTGTTATATGGGCTATGGCTTTTTCGGGAATTTTTATGAAGCTGTGCTGGCTTAATGCTCCGCGTTGGCTGTACACTTCGGTTTATTTGCTTATGGGGTGGGCAATTGTTTTTTATTACCCTGCCCTTAAAGCTATATCCGCACTGCCGCTTACATTTATTGCAGGCGGAGGTGTGGCATACAGTGTGGGTGCTGTGATATACATTTTAAAAAAACCTAACATATGCGAAGGCTTTGGTTTTCATGAAATATTCCACCTTTTAATAATGTTGGGTTCGGCACTGCATTTTGCAGCGGTGTTCATGCTTTTGTTTTAAGTATATAAAAATCCTTTTTCCACTGTTGGGAAAGGGATTTTTTTGCCTTATGCAGTAAAGTTTGCTTTTAACGATACATATAGTGTATAATACTAATACCTTGATAATGGGTAAGTATTGTTTTGAAAGGGTGGCGAGCAGGTCAAAATTACATTTAAAGCGCCAGTGCCGATTAATAAATCGGATGACGAGGCGGAGGAAGAATCGAAAATTCGGCGGATGTCCTCCCGTTTGTGCTTCCAAGCGTTATGACGCCTACAAAACCTGACGGTAACGACAGGGACAGAAGGGCGGCAAGTTGAAGCCTGACCGACAATATACGGTAATGTCGGCAGAAGGTTCAGGTATGACCAAACCTGCGTACCCCGTATTACTTAATTTAAGAATGGAGTACGAACTATGTGTGGTATTATTGGCTATGTAGGCCAGAGCCAAGCTGCCGAATGCTTGCTGCACGGACTTGGCTGTTTGGAATACCGCGGTTATGATTCCGCAGGTATTTCGGTTTTTGAACAGGACGGAATTACTACTGTAAAAACAAAAGGAAGAGTTGCCGACTTGGCGGCTGCACTTAAAAGCCAGCCTGTAAATTCCAAGTGCGGTATAGCGCATACTCGATGGGCGACACACGGTGTACCGTCGGATGTAAATGCGCACCCTCACGCAACCGAAAAATTAAGCCTTGTACATAACGGCATAATTGAAAATTATATGGAACTCAAGGAAATGCTCAAAAATCAAGGAGTATCCTTTGTATCCCAAACCGATACCGAAGTTGTTGCCCGCCTGCTTGACCTTTATTATGAAGGTGACCCAATGGCAGCAATCAAAAAGACCTTGGAAAAAATTGAAGGCTCGTATGCTTTGGGGATACTTTTCCGTGATTTTCCAAACCGAGTTTACGGTGTCCGCAAGGGCAGCCCGCTTATTGCGGCAGTAAGCGATGACGGCAGCTTTTTGGCTTCCGACATTCCTGCGGTTTTGGCATATACCCGTAAATACTACCTTATGGAAGAAGGCGAAATATGCCTGCTTTCCGAAGATGATGTAAAATTCTTTAATTTCGATGGTGAAGCAGTAGAAAAGCAGCTGCTCACTTCGGCACTTACACTTCAGCAGGCTGAAAAGGGCGGGTACGAGCACTTTATGCTCAAAGAAATTTACGAACAGCCAACAGCACTGCGTTCAACACTAAGCCCAAGAATATCAAATGGTATGCCATGCTTTGTAAGAGACGGCATTCATGACGGATTTTTTGAAGAATTCGACCGCCTGCACATAGTAGCGTGCGGTTCGGCATATTATGCAGGCTGTGTGGGCAAGCACCTGTTGGGTAAATTCGGCAGACTTCCTGTTGAAATGCAGATAGCATCCGAATTCCGTTACTGTGAGCCTGTTTTGGATAAGCGTGACCTTGTTATAATAATTTCGCAGTCGGGCGAAACAGCCGACAGCCTTGCAGCTTTGCGCTACGCTAAAGCTAAGGGTATAAAAACGCTTGCAATAGTAAATGTAGCGGCTTCGTCGATAGCGCGTGAGGCTGATTATGTTATTTACACATACGCAGGACCTGAAATTGCTGTTGCTACAACAAAAGGCTTTGCCGTTCAGGTAGGTGTGCTGTATCTGCTTTCGTTCCAGTGGGCACTTGCAAGAAAAACAGCCGATGCTGACACTGTAAAAGCTAATGTTGCGGCACTGCTGGACACAGTAGATAAGCTTGAGGAAGCATTTAAGCTTAACGAAAGCTGCGAAAGAATAGCAAAAACACTTGTTGATGCACAAAGCATGTTTTACATTGGACGTGGGCAGGATTACAGCATGTCTTTGGAGGGTGCGCTTAAACTTAAGGAAATATCCTACATTCATTGCGAAGCATATGCGGCAGGTGAGCTTAAACACGGCACAATATCGCTTATAACCGAAGGAACACCCGTTATTGCCATGGTTACCGACAACCGTCTGGCAGCCAAAACAATAAGCAATGTTGAGGAGGTAAAAGCGCGCGGCGGCCGCATTATTGCAATATGCACCGAGCAGAACATTCCGTCGGGCGATGCGTATGACGAGCTTATAGTCCTCCCGAAAACCGAGGAAGCGTTTGCTCCGCTGCTTGCAATAGTACCGCTTCAGCTTTTGGCATACCATACAGCTTGTGCAAAAGGCTGTGATGTAGATAAACCGCGAAATCTTGCAAAATCGGTAACAGTTGAATAATACTTTTAAAAACCCAAAGGTGTAAAATTTGCGCTTTTGGGTTTTTTGTTGTTTAAAATAATCAAATTATGAACGGAAGTATTGGCTTTATTAATAATTTGTTTATAATTAGGTTGACTTTATCGAAGTGTAATCGTATAATAAGCATAGAAAATAACATATAAGTTAGTAAAATTTAGTAATTATAGACAGAGAGGGCATGATGGCAATGAAAATTTAAATCAAATTTTGATGTTGCTGAAAATGAGAGAAGGAAAACCGTAATTGGACGGTTATTATAATTATTTTGACTGCCGGGGGCGAGCTTATGAACTATACATTATTTTTTGCATTATTAACTTGTGTGGCAGGTATGCTGTCGCTGTGTAAGAACGATATTTTGGACTTGGGCGAATGGACAGGTGAATATCGCACAAGAACCACCGAAAGAAAATACAGACTTGATGTTAAAAAGATTAATGATAATGAAATAATGTTTTCGCTTTATGTTAATGGTATTGCTAAATTGCGCAACGCAAAAGCAACACTTACCGATAACGACATGGCAGTTTATGATGACGGAAACGGTTTTACATTGATAATGAAGCTGGAAAACGGGGATATTGCCGTAACAAATGATTTGCGTGCACCGTACGACCGATTTGAAAGAGTTGCCGGCTGATGAATATGCATATCGATGAATAAAAACAAGTAAATAACAAAGCGGCGCAAAATGATTGTGCCGCTTTATATATTTTTTACAGCTAAAAATTCGGTGGATGATTGTTGGAAAAGTACTAAATGCCGCTTGTTTGTGTAATGAGGTTCTGTGCAAAGTTATAAAAAACCGCCCGTGTGAAAAATTTGGTAAAAAAACTATTGATTTTATTGGATGTGGGTGTATAATTATGAATGTAAAGTGAAATAAAATTCACAGCCGTTAGATGTGTGCTGCATAAATAAACGGTTTTGACAGTGTGGTGACAGTAAAAAATCACCGAATAAAAATACACGCCAAGTGCGGATTGGAGATTTTTAAAATGGCTAAATACAATAAAGTTGTTCTGGCATATTCCGGCGGATTGGACACATCCATTATTATTCCATGGCTCAAAGAAAACTACGGCTGCGAAGTTATTGCGGTTTCTGCCGATGTAGGTCAGGGCGCAGAGCTTGACGGTCTGGAAGAAAAAGCTATTAAAACAGGTGCTTCCAAGCTGTACATACTTGACTTGGTTGATGAATTCGTTAACGACTACATCATTCCTACAATGAAAGCAGGAGCTGTATACGAAAACAAATATCTGCTTGGCACATCTTTTGCTCGTCCTATTATTGCAAAAAGAATAGTTGAAATTGCTAAAAAAGAAGGCGCAGATGCAATTGCTCACGGCTGCACCGGTAAAGGTAACGACCAGGTTCGTTTTGAACTTGCAATTAAAGCGTATGCTCCTGAAATGCCTGTTATTGCACCATGGCGTGTTTGGGACCTTAAATCCCGTGAGGACGAAATTGCTTATGCGGAAGAAAGAAACATTCCGCTTAAAATTAACCGTGAAACCAACTACTCCAAGGACAAAAACCTGTGGCATCTTTCCCACGAAGGCTTGGATTTGGAATTCCCTGAAAACGAACCTGATTACAACAAAGAAGGCTTCCTTGAAATGAGCGTTTCTCCTGAAAAAGCTCCTGATGTGCCTACTTATGTTACACTCGGTTTCGAAAAAGGCTGCCCTGTTGCATTCAACGGTCAAAAAATGTCCGCAACCGAAATTATTAAAGCACTTAACGAGGTTGGCGGTGCTAACGGCATCGGTCTTACCGACTTGGTTGAAAACCGTCTTGTTGGTATGAAGAGCCGTGGCGTTTACGAAACACCGGGCGGTTCCATTCTTTACTTTGCACACGAAATTTTGGAATCCCTCTGCCTTGATAAAGACACAATGCACTTTAAACAGCATGTTGCTCTTAAATTTGCAGACTTGGTTTACAACGGTCAGTGGTATACTCCTTTGCGTGAAGCACTTTCTGCATTTGTGGATGAAACCCAGAAAACCGTTACCGGCGAAGTTAAAATTAAGCTGTACAAAGGCAATATGATGAACGCAGGCGTAACAAGCCCTTACAGCCTGTACTCCGAAGAAATTGCAACCTTCGGCGAAGACGAAGTTTACGACCAGATGGACTCCAAAGGTTTCATCAACCTGTTTGGGCTGCCAATCAAAGTAAAAGCACAGCTTGATGCAAAATTGGCTAAAGAAGGCAAATAATAAACAAAATGCTTTAAAATAAAAAGGGGTATCCTGCAAACTGTCGGGATACCCTTTTGCAAATACAATTTGCAAGGAAAGGAACATTTGCAGTTATGAAAATGTGGACAGGCCGCTTCAGCAAGGAGCTTGATAAAAAAACCAACGACTTCAATTCCTCCATATCCTTCGACCATGTTATGTTCCGTGTGGATATTGAAGGTTCAATTGCTCATGCCACAATGCTGGGCAAACAGGGAATAATTCCTCAAAACGATGCCGACTCCATTGTTGCCGAGCTTAAAAAAATCAGTGAAGACCTTGAAAACGGCAGCTTGGAATTCGACTGGAATGCCGAAGATATTCACATGTTTGTCGAGCAGGTGTTAACCGAACGCTTGGGCGATGTGGGCAAACGCCTGCACACAGGCCGCAGCCGTAACGACCAAGTGGCATTGGACAACAAAATGTACCTCAAAATTCAAACACAGGAAATTCGTGCACTGGTAAAAGAGCTTGTAAACGCACTTGTAACTAAGGCAGAAAAACATACCCTTACAATTATGCCGGGTTACACACACATGCAAATTGCGCAGCCTGTAACCTATGCACATCACCTTTTGGCTTATGTGCAGATGTTCCTGCGTGACATTGAACGCTTGGACGACTGCTACAAACGAATGGATGTAATGCCATTGGGCAGCGGTGCGTTGGCTTCCACAACCTACCCAATCGACCGTCAGCTGGTGTGTGATATGCTTGGTTTCCGTGAAATCACACAAAACAGCCTTGACGGTGTGTCTGACAGGGACTACTGCATCGAGCTTAACAGTGCGCTTTCGCTTGTAATGACTCATCTTTCTCGTTTTTGCGAAGAGGTTATTACATGGTGCACCAGCGAAGTTAAATTCGTAGAGCTTGACGATGCTTTTGCAACAGGCTCAAGCATTATGCCGCAGAAGAAAAACCCCGACATTGCCGAGCTTATACGCGGTAAAACAGGCAGAGTAAACGGCAACATGATAACCCTGCTTACAATGATGAAAGGCTTGCCGCTTGCGTACAACAAGGATATGCAGGAGGACAAGCAGGCAATATTCGACAGTGTGGAAACCGTTAAGCTGTGCCTTAAAACCTTTATACCAATGTTCGAAACCATGAACGAAAACACACAAAAAATGCGTGCGGCAGCGGCTAAAGGTTTTATAAATGCTACCGACTGTGCCGACTACCTTACAAAGAAAGGTGTTCCTTTCCGTGATGCATACAAATGCACAGGACAGCTGGTTGCACTGTGTATTCAAAAGAACTGCACGCTGGAAACCTTGCCGCTTGAAGATTACAAAGCCGCAAACGAAATTTTTGACGAAGACATCTACAAGGCAATTGACCTGCAAACCTGTGTTGAACAGCGTAAGGCTGCGGGCGGACCTGCTCCCGAAGCTGTGGCTGTGCAGCTTGAATGGGTAAAGGCAAAACTTGACCAACTTGGATAATACGAGGTGACACAAAATGAAACATCTGCTTAAAATGCTCGACCTTACAAAGGAAGAAATAATCGGTCTGCTTGACTTGGCGGACAAACTGAAATACGAAAACAAAAACGGTATACAGCACCATATCCTTAAAGGTAAAACTTTGGGTATGATTTTCCAGAAATCCTCCACAAGAACAAGGGTTTCCTTTGAAACAGGTATGTATCAGCTGGGCGGTTATCCGCTGTTTTTAAGCTCCAACGATTTGCAGATAGGTCGTGGTGAGCCTGTACAGGATACTGCACGAGTTCTTTCCCGTTACCTTGACGGTGTTATGATACGCACCTTTGAGCAGCAGGAGGTTGAGGACTTTGCAAAATACGGCTCAATTCCTGTAATAAACGCACTTACTGACTTTGCACATCCTTGTCAGGTGCTTGCCGACCTTATGACTATTCGTGAGCACAAAGGCGGCTTTGACGGACTTAAAGTGTGTTATGTTGGTGACGGCAACAACATGGCAAACTCACTTATAGCGGGATGCCTTAAAGTTGGTATGGAATTTGCAATTGCCTGCCCAAAAGCGTACCAGCCTCCAAAGGAAATTTTGGACTTCGCTGCACAGTACGGCGACAAATTCACCATGACCGAAAGCCCTGCCGAAGCGGCAAAAAATGCCGATGTTCTCATTACCGATGTTTGGGCATCTATGGGACAGGAGCAGGAAAAGCTTGAGCGCGAAAAACACTTTAAAGGCTACCAGATAAACGATGAGCTCATGGCTGTGGCAAAAGCGGACGCAATGGTGCTGCACTGCCTGCCTGCACATCGTGAAGAAGAAATTACTGCGAAAGTGTTTGAAGAACACGCAAATGAAATCTTCGACGAAGCGGAAAACCGCCTGCATGCTCAAAAAGCTGTGCTTGTTACTTTGATGAAGGATTAAAACAAAAAAATTAAACCCACCGTATGATTTAATCGTGCGGTGGGTTTTGTGTTTTGTTTAATTTTTAGAAAGCTGAATATCAACGCTCGAAAGGTCGATTCCTGCTTTTTCAAGAAGTGCTTTAGCCTGTTCAGGGTCACATTTAGGCCCAATGCAAACCTCTTTAAGGATTTTTGCCATTGGCAGCTTGATGTCGAAGAATTCAACCTTGTCGCCGTCACGGTTAACCATTGCACCCCTGTGATGTGCAAAGTTGGAAATTTCGTCCGTACCTTTGGTGTGTGTGCCAATGTATACCAAGCGGTATGCGCGTTCTTTTGGGTCACCGTCAAATTTTGCAAAGGCAGTGTTTTGTGCTGCAAATTCGTGGGTGGAAGCCTCGTCGAATTTCTTTGGCATTGCAACAAAGTCTTTCATTGGCATACCTGTTACGAACTGAAAACGCAGGTAAGGGGAAAGGGTGGAAAGTACATCGGTGTCAAAGCCAAGGCAAACACCGTTGCCGTCTTCTGCGTAGAACCATTCGTCAGGGCTGTCGCCAAAACGGGAAAAACAGCAAGCATAAACTATAATGTCGTTAAGCTTTTTCTGTGCGGCTGCAATGCCGAATTCAATGTCGCTGTCGCTCATGCCAAGCTGCTTCATGGTGTTTTTGGTAAGCTCAAGGTTTTGTACATCATTGTAAAACTTGCAAAGCTTTGCAATATCAAAGCGTTTATCGGTAAGACGGATAGTGCTGTTGGTCATAATAGCATCCAAAACAGGCAGATTGCAGTAATGGTAAACTATTTTAGGCATTGGTGCGTCCATGATGATGTTCCTTTCTTTAGTTGAATTGTAAGACAGGTTAAAGGACAGCCCATGCGGGCTGTCCTGTTTAATTTAAAAATCAGCGTGTCATAAGCTCGTTGAATTCTTTGCTTGCACAAACTTCCCAAGAGGATTTCATGCCGGTGTGAGCAGTGCCTACTTTAAGTGCATCGCCCACCTTGCTGAATGGAATACCCGCAGCTTCAAGCTCTGCACCAAGTCCGCAGTCGTTTGGACGGGAACCCATGGAAAGCACAACGCTGTCGGCAAGAATTTTAACTTCGTTGCCTTCAATGTCTTCTGCAATAATTATACCGGGCAGAATTTCTTTAACCTTGGTGTTTGCCATAAGCTCAACACCGCGTTCTTTAAGTGCTTTAAGCATAATCCAGCGTTCGCTGCCCATGCCGTTACCGCATTTTTTGAGCATTTCAATAACGGTAATGCGTGGCTGAATTTCCTGCTTAGGCAGCTTGTCGGAGTCAAGGAATTCACGCATAAAGTCGATTGTGCTGTCGGTGGAGAAAGCGGAATGTGCAAGCCACAATGTGCTTTCAAGACCAATTGCACCGCCGCCGATAACAGCGATAGGGCCTTTTTTAACACGAGCCATCTTTTCAGGGCAGCCACCTTTAAGCAGGTCAACTGCAAGGAACACCTGCTCGCCGTCAATGCCTGGGATTGGCGGAATAAGCGGTTTGTTTCCTGTTGCCACAAAAACATAATCAGGGGCGAATTCTTTAATGTAATTTATGTCAACTGTTGTGTTGTAAACTGTTTTAATGCCAAGCTCACGGAAGGAGTCCACAGCATTTTTGCCGCAAAGTGCGTAGTCCTG
>JAFYSU010000017.1 GCA_017559185.1 Oscillospiraceae bacterium | reverse complement strand
TTGTAATCAAGCATTTCTTCTATAAGCATTATTTTCGCCTCTCTTTACAATAACTCCGCATTGTATACGGCTCTTTCACCGCCTGTAAATTTAGGGCGTGTTCTTGCCGCAAGCAGGTGCGCATTTCCTATTTGTTTAACCGACAATCTTACAGGTACAGCAACCTTTTTAAGGTGCATACCAATAAGAGTATCTCCAATATCCAAACCTGCCTTGGCACAGCCAAGTGTTTCCACAACAACAGGCGACTCAAAATTTGCATAGCAAACAGACGCAAACGAACCTCCCGCCTTTGGCTGCGGTATAGCATTTACCTGTTCAAGAAAATATTTTTCAGCCGTTTCTTGCTCAACCACCAACGCTCTGTTCAAATGCTCACAGCACTGTGCTGCCAAAAATATACCTTTTTCTTTCAGCACAGGATATACCACATCAAAAATCGCCTTGGCAGCCTCAACGCTCGAAGCTGTACCTATCTTTTCACCCAGCACCTCACTGGTGGAACAACCTATAACCAAAACATCATTTTTTCCCAGTCGTGCGTGCTCTATTAACTCTTCGACAGCTTTTAATGCCTCTGTCTTTATTTTATCCATAAACCTAAGCACCTCAATCAATCGAACAGCTTTGTGCTGAAATATCTTTCACCTGTATCGGGCAGAAGTGTTACCACACGCTTTCCCTCGCCAAGAATTTTTGCCATTCTTTTTGCAGCAACAATGTTTGTACCACTCGAAATACCGCACAGCAAGCCTTCCTTAGCCGCAAGCTCCTTTGCTGCCGCTATTGCTTCTTCATCGGTCACTATACAAATATCATCATAAATTTTTGTATTCAGATTTTCAGGAATAAGACCATCACCAATACCCATCTGCAAATGTGTACCAACCTTATGTCCCGACAATATTGCAGCATTTTCCGGCTCTATTGCCCATATAAGCATATCGGGATTTGCTTCTTTAAGCACTTCTCCTATACCTGTAATTGTTCCGCCCGTACCAATACCCGAACAAAATCCGTGAATTGGACCATCCACCTGTTCAAGTATTTCGGCTGCTGTCTGGCTGCGATGTGCCTGAGGATTATCGGCATTAATGAACTGCTGCGGTATAAATACTCGTGGGTCAGCAGCTGCAAGCTCTTCGGCTTTTTTTAGGCAGCCTTCTATACATTTACCAATGTCGCCATCGTCATGTATCAAAATAACTTCCGCCCCGTACTGACGCACAAGTTTTCGGCGTTCTTCGCTTACGGAATCTGGCATTACAATTTTCACCTTATAACCCAAAACCGCACCTACCAACGCAATGCCAACCCCTTGGTTTCCGCTGGTTGGCTCGACAATTATTGTATCGTCATTTATTTCGCCCCTAAGACGAGCCTGCTTTATCATGTTCCATGCAGTTCTTGTTTTTACCGAACCGCCAACATTAAGACCCTCATACTTTACAAGTATTTCAGCCTCACCGGGTTCTGTAATTTTATTTAAACGAATCATCGGAGTATTCCCAACTGCCTGTAAAATATTATCGTAAATCAAAAGGATTACCACCTTTCAGAATATATTTTCTTTGTATATTTTATAAGAAACTGCCATTTTTCGCAACACAGCAATGCTAAAATAACATTTGTTTTACCTATGTACAATTACCCTGAAAAATTAATCCCCAAACCAATATATCTTCAAATAATCTGACTTTGAAGATATATCCGCTCGGGGACATTTTTATTTTGATTTCATCCACTCTATTACCTTTGGTGCTGCCGTAATAAACCACGGTGCGTATTTGCATGGGTTTTCCTGCATATCCTCAAGCAGCTCATCAACATTTACCCATGCCATCTGTTCTATTTCGTTTTTGTCAAAATCAATTTTCTGTTCGGTATACTCACCAACAATAACATGGTCATACTCATATTCATGCAATCCGTTGTCAAATACCGCATGATAGGTAAAAGCAAACAACTCGCAAAGCTCGTTGTGTATAATTCCCGTTTCCTCCTTCAGCCTGCGTTGGGCAGCCTGCAAGGTTTCCTCTCCCGGTTTGGGATGTGAACAGCAGGTATTTGCCCAAATACCTGCACAATGGTATTTGCCCTTTGCCCGCTGCTGAATTAAAAGCCTGTCACCTTTATATATAAAAACCGAAAATGCCCTGTGAAGCAGCGGTTTTTCATGAGCTTGTATTTTTTCCACCGTACCTTTAGGTTCATCGTGCAGGTCAACAAGTATAACGCGTGGACTTTCCATACCGCCGCCCCCTTTTAAATTCCAAAAGTGTGATTTTGTTTTATTGTATCATACTTTTGTACTTCATACTATCCCAGCTGTTTTTTTATCTTTTCCATTGCTCCCTTTTCCAAACGGCTTACCTGCGCTTGACTTATTCCTATCTCTTTTGCAACCTCCATTTGTGTTTTACCACCAAAAAATCGCAGCGACAGTATATTTTTTTCCCTGTCTGCCAATCCCTGCATGGCATCACGCATCACAATTTCTTCCAACCAGTCTCTGTCATCCTCTTTATCGCCTATTTGGTCCATTACATATATGGTGTCTCCGCCATCGGAATAAACAGGCTCGTACAAAGACACCGGGTCAACAATGGCTTCCAGTGCAAGCACAACATCTTCCTTTGATGCACCAAGCTCCTTGGCAATTTCGGTTATGGTGGGCTCTCTGCCCGCTTCATTTGTCAGTTTTTCCTTTATCTGCATTGCACGGTAAGCTGTATCACGCATGGAACGCGACACCCTTATGCTGTTGTTATCTCTAAGATATCGCCTTATTTCTCCAACAATCATCGGTACACCGTATGTCGAAAAACGAACATCAAGGTCGGGGTTAAAATTATCAATTGCTTTCATTAAGCCTATACATCCAACCTGAAACAAATCGTCGGGATTTTCTCCCCTGTTGCTGAACTTCTGCACTACCGACAATACAAGCCTTAAATTTCCGTAAACCATTGCGTCCCTTGCTTTTGCATCGCCTTCCCGTATCCTTCGCAAAAGCTCGGTTTTTTCCTTTTCCTTTAAAACCGGCAGCTCTGCCGTATTTATTCCGCAAATCTCAACTTTATTGATATACACCCCTTGCACATCCTAACCCTGTAAACTTTCTTGCCCTTGCAAGCAACAAAATTATGGGTTCTGGCAACGGGATTAAATCAAAAACAACAGTTGCCAATTATTGTTTATTTTAGGTTGCACACCAACACTGTTTTACATTCTGCCGTACATTTGTTTTGCCTGCGCTACCTTTATGGGTGCTGCCTGTTCCGGCTGATACCAGCCTCGTTTTAACATCTCTGCAAAAAGCTCCTGATGCACCTGCTGTTCTTCATTAAGAATATTTATAAGTTCGGCTTTTATTGCAGCATTTACACATTCACAAGCACCTCTGTTGTAACCGGCAGAAATCATTGCTTGGCTGTATACAAGGTCACTAACCATTCTTTTTTCCGACATTTGCATTTTTTTACTGCTCATTCCAATCACCTCATCCCAGCTGACCAAGCAGCTTTTCATAATGCTCCATATGCTTTGCTGCTATCTGTTCACATTTATTTTTCAGCTGTGGGTCCTGTGTTTGCTTTGAATATTCCGTATACTTTTGTATCATAAGCTGTTCCATTTCAAGCTGAGTTTTTATAACCGACAGTTCTCGTACAGTCATGGTAAAACCTCCTTATTTTTGCTTTTCCCAATTATCTTTCCCAAAAACAAAAAAGGAATCCGGTTTTTATCCGAATTCCTTTTTTATTATTCGTAATTGTATGTCGGAGTATTTTCAAAACCGTCAAACAACGATTCAATGTGTTCAAACGACTTTCCTGTACCTATCGCAACACACTCCGTTGGGTTTTCCGCAACACGGGTTTTAATTCCGGTTTTTGCTTCAATATATTCACAGTAACCGCCTATAAGCGAACCGCCTCCGGTCATTATTAAGCCGTTTCTTGCAATATCACCCACAAGCTCTGGCGGAGTTTTTTCCAAAACCGAGCGTATACCTTCAACTATAACATCACCATGGCGTCTTATAATCGGTACAAGCTCGTTTCGTGTTATATCCTGCTTTGCAGGCAGTCCGTTAAGCACATTAATACCCTTTACCACAAATGTTTCTTCATTTGGAGATTCATAAAAATTCGCAATCGCAATTTTTGCGTTCTCGGCTGTTTTTTCACCTATGGATATACTGTACTTGCTTCGCACATAACGAATTATATCTTCGTTAACACGATTTCCGGCATCCTTTATGGATATTTTATTTACTATCCCGCTAAGGGAAATTATTGCAATATCCGCAGTTCCGCCGCCAATGTCAACTATCATTTGACCGTTGCATTCACGAATATTCAGCCCTGCACCAATTGCTGCGGCTATGGGTTCTTCTATAAGATAAACTTTTCTTGCACCTGCCGAAACCGCAACATCAACAACCGCATTAGATTCAACACTTGTAGTATTGGACGGAACGCAAATAGCAATTCGTGGTTTAACTATTTTGCCTTCCATAATTTTTTTTATAAAATATTTTATCATGGCTTCCGCCATATCATAATCACAAATAACGCCATCCTTCAGCGGCATCACCACCTGAATTTTGTCAGGATTTTTACCAAGCATTGCAAATGCTTCGCTGCCTACCTTTAAAACGGTATTGTCATATGCATTCACAGCAATTGCCGAAGGCTCTTTAAGCACTATTCCCTGGCCGTTTATATAGATGATGACAGTAGCTGTCCCCAAATCTATCCCGATGTCCATTTTGCTCAATCCTTTCTTCACAGGTACAAAAAGATATTTTACCCGTTTACGGCTGTTTTGGCAAGTCTTTTGTATAAAATTACCTTTAAAATCATTGTTTAATCACTGCAGCTGCCGAAACACAGTAAACGCTTGATGCACCTTGTTCCAAAAGTGCCTTTGTGCATACCGCAAAAGTTTCACCGGTAGTGGATATATCATCAACCAACAAAACGCATTTCCCCTTAACCCTTGGTGATGCACTAAAAGCACCGCTTACATTCTGCACTCTGTTTCTTGCCGAAAGCTTATGCTGAATACCTGTTTCTCTGTTTTTATACAGCAGCAACGGGTCATGCTTCACTTTTATAAGCTTAGCAAGTTCATCTGCAAGCAGTGCTGCTTGATTGTAGCCTCTTTTTCTTACGGCTCTTTTGGTCATTGGCACTGATGCAATTACATCAAAGTGTATTCCAGCATAATGTTCGTTAACGCTTTTTGCCATAAGTGCTGCCAGCGGAATGGCTGCTTTGGGGAAATCAGAAAACTTCAGCATCTTCACTGCTTTTTGCATTTCATCAATGTAGTACGCAGGTGCTATACACCTAACATACAAATGATTTTTGCTGTAACAACGGCATTCCTCACTTGGCAAACCGCAGTGTGCACACAACTTTCCCGTTATAAACGGAAGCCTTGACTCACATTTTCCACAAGGGCCATAGCCGCCATTTGTAATTTCACCGCAGAATATACATTTTTCGGGGAATAATATTCCAAGCAGCCTGTTCAAAAACATTTGCATCATTCCATTTCATCTGTCAGCATTTCCAGCAGATTTGTGTACCTTACGGTTTTTCGGTTATTTTCCACCATCTTTTCCACCACTGCGGCAGTTCCCAAAAGTACAAGCCTGTTTTTGGCACGGGTTACTGCGGTATACAGCAGATTTCGGTAATGCATTTTGCTTGAATACGGAGTTATGGGCATAACCACAGCTTCAAATTCACTACCTTGGCTTTTGTGAACAGTAATTGCATACGCATGTTCAAGCTGTCCTGCAAGTTCAAAGCTGTATTCGGCAGTTTTACCGTCGTAATCCACCAGTATGGTTTTGCTTCCACGGTCTATCATGGATATAATCCCGATATCCCCGTTGTAAACGCCCATACCGCTTTCGCCGTCCTCGCTTGTCCACGGAAGGTCGTAGTTGTTTTTTGTCTGCATTACTTTATCATTTTCACGAAAAGTTCTGCCTTCAATAACCGCTTCGTTTTTGCCTTCCCGTTTAGGGTTTAATTTTTCCTGAAGTGCACGGTTAAGCTGAACCGTACCAACCGCACCTATTCGTGTAGGTGCTATAACCTGAATGTCTGCCGTAGGCGAATATCCGTAGCTTGCAGGCAAGCGGCGGCAGCAAAGGTCAACCACCGTTTCAAGCATTGCTTGCGGTTGTGTTCTGTTCAAAAAGAAAAAATCATTGTCCTTGCAGTTAAGTACAGGCATTCTGCCCTCTACAATGGCATGCGCATTTGTAACTATCATGCTTTGAGCCGCTTGGCGGAATATCTCCTTGAGCTGCACACAGGCTATTTTATCGCTCGCAATAAAATCACGCAAAACATTGCCTGCCCCCACCGACGGCAGCTGATCGGCATCGCCTACCAAAATGAGCCTTGCCCCCATTTTCATAGCATTAAAAAGCGACTGCATAAGGGTTATATCCACCATCGAAACCTCGTCCACTATTACTGCGGTGCATGGCAGCGGATTATTTGCACATCTGCGGAATTTAAGGGTTCGTGTGTCGGTAAAATCCACTTCAAGCAGGCGGTGTATGGTTTTTGCTTCACGACCTGTCACCTGCGCCATACGCTGTGCTGCTCTGCCTGTGGGCGCTGCAAGAAAAACAGTTTCCCCCTGTTTTTCAAGCAGTGATATTATCGCGTTTATTGCAGTAGTCTTACCTGTACCCGGACCACCCGTAAGAATAAACAGTTTATTATCAAGTGCCGCTTGTATGGCTTGTTTTTGGCGTTCGGCATATTTTATTCCATTTTCTTTTTCCAGCTTTGCTATTTCTTTGGAATAATCCTTTGAAACACCTTTGTCAAGCATAAGCATCAGCCGAACTCTGTCAGCAACAAAACTTTCTGCCTCGTACATCCACGGCAGATATATGTACTCTCTGCAGTTTGTCACCACAGATATAAGACTTTGCTCCTCCAACTCCTCGTCCAGTGCATCCTCAAAAACATTTATCCCATCTTCCGTAAGGTTAATTGCGGTAGTGCACAGCTTGTCCTTCGGAAGACAAGTATGCCCGTTGTATGTATTGCCTTTAAGTATATAGCTTATTGCCGCTTTCATCCTTTTTTTAGGCTCAACGGGGTTTTCCAGTGTCTTTGCTATATCTTCGCAAGTTTCAAAGTTAATTCCAAAATCCTCGGCACAAAGTATGTATGGGTTATTCTCAATAACACCTCTGGAATCTGCTCCCCAGCGTTTCCATATGGCAATAGCTGTAGCCGAAGGTATATCAAACCTTGAAAGATACATCATTATTGTGCGTATTCCAAAAAGTCTTTCATATTCCTGCGCTATCTTCTGTGCTTTTGCAGGACTTATTCCCTTAACCTCTGTGAGTCTGTGCGGTTCTTTTTCAAGCACATCAAGGGTTTTATCCCCAAATGCCTCAACCAAACGCCTTGCGAATATAGGCCCTACACCCTTAACAGCACCCGATGCAAGATATTTTTCTATTGCATTGGCGGTCGAGGGAAGAGTTCTTTCACAAAGCTGTGCCTTAAACTGCATTCCATAGCTTGCGTGATTAACAAAATAACCATGCAGCTTCAGCCTTTCACCTGCCTGAACACCGTGCATTTCTCCCACAACGGTTAAAAGCTCATCATTTCGGTCAAGCTCCAAAACCGTAAAGCCGTTATCCTCGTTTTGAAAAACGATGTTTTCAACAGTTCCCTCGATAATTGTTAACTGCTGCTCCATTCCCTCGCCCCCTTTCAATAAAATTCATAATAAATAATTATACACCATTGCATCGCTAAATTAAAGACTTCGTCACTAACATCCCTTAAACGCACCCACTGATAAAAAATTACCTTTTAACCATACTCATTACACTGTTTTCCCTAACCAACAGTTCACATTGCTTTACCGTTTCCTCGTCCATTCCGTCATCAAGCAGTACTATTCTGTAATTCCTGCTCATGGTGTTCCATTTTATCCATGTGTCATGATACCGTACTATCTGTTCGGCATTTTCAACCTTTCCTTTAAGCGGTATAACAAAAATAAACTCCGGTATATCATCGGGTTTCCACAACCATGTTAAAAACTGCTCTGTCAAAAAAACACAACCGCAAACCATTAACAATGCCGTCAGTGCAAAGCTCACTTTATACACGCCCCTTTCTTCGCTGTTATTATTCTATGAAAAAAGCGTCTTACCGGTGAAAAAAGGACAGCCCTTTCGGGTCTGTCCTTTTTAAAATCATATTCTGTTATTAACCCTGTACAGCAGCTTTCAAAGCTTCTGCTTTATCGGTTTTTTCCCAAGCAACGCCAAGGTCTTCACGACCCATGTGACCGTAAGCTGCAAGCTGACGGTAGATTGGTTTTCTAAGGTCCAAATCACGAATAATTGCAGCAGGGCGCAGGTCAAACACTTTTGCAACAGCTTTTTCGATAACCTCGTCGCTAACTTTGCCTGTACCGAATGTATTAACATTTATGGAAACAGGATGTGCAACACCGATTGCATAAGCAAGCTGTACTTCACAGCGTTTTGCCAAACCTGCAGCTACAATATTTTTTGCTACATATCTTGCTGCATAAGCTGCACTGCGGTCAACTTTTGTTGGGTCTTTACCGGAGAATGCACCGCCGCCGTGACGACCCCAGCCGCCGTATGTATCAACGATGATTTTTCTGCCGGTCAAGCCGCTGTCGCCCTGTGGACCGCCAACTACAAAGCGGCCTGTTGGGTTAACATAAATTTTTGTGTTTTCATCAATAAAGCCGTTTGGAACGATTGGAGTAATAACTTCACGGATGATATCTTCTCTAATCTGCTCCAGTTCAACCTCAGGTGCATGCTGGTTGGAAATTACAATAGCATCAAGGCGAACAGGTACATCGTCACGGTATTCAACGGTAACCTGTGTTTTGCCGTCAGGACGCAGGTAATCCAAAGTACCGTCTTTACGAACCTGTGTCAAACGCTTGGACAGCTTGTGAGCCAAGGAAATAGGCATTGGCATAAGCTCTGCTGTATCATCGCAAGCATAACCAAACATCATACCTTGGTCACCTGCACCTGTTTCCAGAGCATCTGTCATAGTGCCTTCTTTTGCTTCAAGTGCTTTATCTACACCCATTGCAATGTCGGCAGACTGCTCGTCAATAGCAGTAATTACACCGCAGGTATCACCGTCAAAGCCAAATTTTGCGCGGTCGTAACCAATGTCACGAATTACCTGTCTTGCAAGCTTTGGAATATCAACATAACAAGATGTGCTGATTTCCCCCATAATCATAACCATACCGGTAGTAACAGCAGTTTCACAAGCAACGCGAGCCTGTGGGTCTTTAGCCAAAATAGCATCAAGAACTGCATCGGATATCTGGTCGCAAATCTTATCCGGATGTCCTTCGGTCACGCTTTCGGATGTGAACAAAAAGTTTGCCATAAAAAAGTCTTCCTTTCTTTTTCTTTACCCTTTTTTCTTTTACCCTAAAAACATATTGGTTAACTTAAACTTTTCCAACAAAAAAAGCCCTCGCAGGCGAGCGCTTTATTCAAAGCCTCATCTGTCGGATAAACCGCAGGAATTAGCACCTTGCACACACGCAGGTTGCCGGACTTCACAGGGCCTGTCCCCTCAGTCACTCTTGATAAGGTAAAATTATTTGTATGTCGTACATGGTTATGATACATTATACGAGCCTATTTGTCAACATAATCAATGTTTTGTCCCTTTATTACTGCATAATAACCGTAAATTCTCACAGCTGCACCATAATTACAGTTCACATGCCATAACATTAGGTTTAATTTAATCGTAAAATTACCCTTAGTAAAAAGACAACCTCCCTTTTAATACAGGGAAGTTGTCTTTTTTTAAGGTGGCTTATTTAATTATAATTATTTTTGTACTTTTGTTTCCTGTGTCAGAACACGATTGCGTTTAAACTCACTTTTAAGTGCTGTGGATACTCGTTTGTAAACCAAA
Organism: Oscillospiraceae bacterium; assembly: GCA_017559185.1. Taxonomy (GTDB): domain Bacteria; phylum Bacillota; class Clostridia; order Oscillospirales; family Ruminococcaceae; genus RGIG7389. The sequence continues at coordinate 4,173 of JAFYSU010000017.1, read as the reverse complement.
ATGGTTATGAACGAAACTATAATACCTTTTATCATGTTAAAAGGACCTGCACCAAAAATAATGTAAGTATCAATACTGCCGATAAGCGGATTTATAGCCGCACATGCTCCAACAATAGCCTCGATAGGCATAACCTTCATAAAGAATGGAATAAGCAGGAATTTGTTAGCAAGCATACCAACAATTGTTATTGCAACAACACCGGCAGCACAGCCCAACAAAGCACCTTTTTTGCTTTTGTTTTTCGTGTAAACCAAGCTTGCAGTTACTGCAAATGAACTTGTTATAAGGAAATCGGCAAGCTCGCCAACACCGCCTGTTTGAGTGGAGAACACATGAACAATGTCTTTAACTGCCGCAGCCATTACTGCCGGCATTGGACCAAACATAAATCCCAGTATCAGAACAGGGACACTGCTTATATCAAGCTTTAAAAACGGCGGCATAAACGGAAGCGGCATTTCAAAAAACATAAGCAGCGAAGCTATTGCCGCAAACATTGCTGTAATGGACATTACACGGGTTTTTGAGTTTCTCATAAAACAAACCTCCAAATTTTAAAATTGTTGCCATTCTGGGAGGTGCATAAAAAAAATCCCCCAATTATAAAATTGAGGGCGTTTGTGATTACACAAAATAAAAAAATATATTCTTTATGCAACCGTTTCTCTCATCCGGACTTTAACCGTTGGTTCGGGAATCACACCCAAATCTGCACGCATTGCGGCTCGCGGACTAACAGCATTGCTGCATTACCGCCAGTGAGGATTTTCACCTCGCCCTGAAACAGACTTATTAAATTAATTTTAGTATATCAGTATGCTGCACCACTGTCAACACTTTATCGAATTAACTCATTGTTTACCATTTTATGACTGGCTAATACTGTGCATTTATGTTATTCTAATCTCGTAGATAATACATAAAAAACTGCCGAGGTGTTTTTATTGAGCCTTAAAAATTTATTTGTAAAAATCAGGGACGGATATGTTATAAAGCAAGTCCACTGCGCAAAGCTTCCCGACTTTACCTGTTCCCCAATCCGACGCTATCAGGTTGTGTTTTCGGGACGGGTGCAAAAGGTAGGTTTCCGCCTTGAGGTATGCGAACTGGCAAAAAGATTAAATCTCACAGGCTTTTGCCGCAATCTTGAAAATGGCGATGTCTTGGCAGAGCTTCAAGGTCCTGAAAATAAAATTGTATACCTCATAGCTTTTATGGAGTCCCTTGTACGAATTAAGGTTACAAACCGAACCATTAAAATCTTGGAAGTTAACACTGGTGAAACAGGCTTTACTGCAAGCTAAATCGACAAAATTATTGTTTTTTCATCAGCTGCAATATTTATTAAAATTATATTTTATGTTATTCTAAATTCAATAAAAGGGCATTATTGTCCTTAAACAACGGGAGGTTTAAAACTTATGTGGGAAGATTTTAAAAAATTTGCCCTTAAAGGTAATGTTGTTGATATGGCAGTCGGTGTTATTGTCGGCGGTGCATTTGGTAAAATTGTAACCTCGCTTGTAAATGACATCATAATGCCGTTTTTTGGCTGGGTTACCGCTGGTGTACAGTTTAAGGCTCTCAAATTCGTTCTCAGCCCCGCTGTTATGGACGGGGAAACCGTAGTCTCTCCCGAGGTTGCCATTCTTTACGGCAACTTCATTCAAAACATTGTGGACTTCCTTATTATTGCTGTGTCAATATTCCTTGTTGTTCGTATTCTGAACAACCTTAAAAAGAAGGAAGAACCTGCTCCACCTGCACCAGAACCACCAAAAGGCCCATCTCAGGAAGAACTTCTGGCAGAAATCCGTGACCTGCTTAAAGAACAAAATAAATAACTGCATACTGCAAAAAAGGAAAGGCATTCAATGCCTTTCCTTTTTTATTATCATGCTCTTGCTTCTTTTTTTTTCTGAACAGCGTCTACACACATTGTGCAAGCTGCGTCACCTGTAATGTTAACAACGGTACGACCCATGTCAAGAATACGGTCTACACCTGCAATCAAAGCAATACCTTCCAGTGGAAGACCAACGCTTTCAAGAACCATTGCAAGCATAATCATACCGGAACCAGGTACACCTGCAGTACCAATGGAAGCCAAAGTAGCAGTAAGTACGATGGTTATCATCTGAGCAATGGTAAGCTCAACACCGAATACCTGTGCGATAAACATTGCGCTTACACCCTGATAAATAGCGGTACCGTCCATGTTAATGGTTGCACCCAAAGGCAATACAAAGGAAGCTACTTCCTTGCGAGCACCCAGTTTTTCGCAGCAGTTGATGTTCAGCGGCAGTGTACCAACGGAACTTGCGGAAGAAAATGCAAGCACCATTGCAGGCATGATACCTTTAAAGAATTTTACAGGACCAAGTTTGCCAACAGTTCCTACCATTGTGGAATATACAAAAACTGCATGAATAATATATACCAAATATGTAATTGCAATAAGTCTTGCCAAAGAGCCAAGTACAGCCAAGCCGTTTTCAGCAACAACAGGGCAGATAAGTGCAAATACACCAATTGGGGACAATTTGATGATAAGTCCCATAATCTGCATGGAAACTTCGGTCATGCTGTCTGCAAAATCTGCAGCAGCTTTACCTTTTTCACCAGCCAGAATAATACCAAAACCAAAGAAAATTGCAATAACAATAATCTGCAGCATGGATGCATTTACCATTGGTGCAAATGCATTGGATGGGAAGATGTTAATAATTGTATCGATAAAGCTTGGTGCTGCAGCAGCTTGATATTCCAAGCCCTGTGTAGCAAAGTTAGCGCTGCCGCCAACATTCAAAACATTTGCAAACAGCAAACCAAGCGAAATTGCAAACATTGTTGTAATAAGGTAAAACACAACGGTACGACCGCCAATGTAACCAACTTTACGAATATCTTCCAGAGAAATTACACCCTGAATGATGGAAAACAATACGATTGGCACAACAATCATCTTAATCAGGTTAAGGAAAAGTGTACCAAAAGGTTTAATGTATGTTACGGCAATGTGAGGTGCACCCATAAAAGCAAAACCTGCCACAATACCCAACAGCAACCCGAGGAAAATCCAAAATGCCAATGAGAGTTTTTTCTTATTCGCTTCCATTGTATGTTTCCTTTCTTAATCCATAATTGCACAAAAAAACGGCGCAACAGGGATGTTGCGCCGTTCTCAAATCAGTTATACATCGTATTAACCCTTTGTGTTGCCACATCAGGCTATATCAGACGAATTCCCGAATTAAGCGTTAACTTTAGTTACAACGCCGGAGCCAACGGTACGGCCGCCTTCACGGATAGCGAAACGGAGACCTTCTTCGATAGCGATTGGGGTGATCAGTTCAACGTCCATTTCGATGTTATCACCAGGCATGCACATTTCAGTGCCTTCTGGCAGAGCGATAACGCCGGTAACGTCAGTTGTTCTGAAGTAGAACTGTGGTCTGTAGTTGTTGAAGAATGGGGTGTGACGGCCGCCTTCATCTTTCTTCAGAACGTAAACCTGAGCGTGGAATTTGGTGTGTGGGTGAATGGAGCCTGGTTTGCACAGAACCTGACCACGCTGAATGTCAGTTCTCTGAACACCACGGAGCAGAGCACCGATGTTGTCGCCTGCTTCAGCATAGTCCAGAATTTTTCTGAACATTTCGATACCGGTAACAACGGATTTCATGTTTTCTTCTTTCAGACCAACGATTTCGATTTCGTTACCTGTTTCGAGCTTACCTCTTTCTACTCTACCGGTAGCAACAGTACCACGACCAGTGATGGTGAATACGTCTTCTACAGGCATCAGGAATGGGAGGTCAGCTTTTCTTTCAGGAGTTGGGATCCATTCGTCAACAGCAGCCATGAGTTCCAGGATTGGAGCGTATGCAGCGTTGCTGATGTCTTCTGGAGCTTCGAGAGCCTGAAGAGCGGAACCTTTAACGATTGGAGTGTCATCGCCTGGGAAGTCGTATTCGCTCAGGAGATCACGGATTTCCATTTCAACCAGTTCGAGCAGTTCTGGGTCGTCAACCTGGTCAGCTTTGTTCATGAATACAACGATGTAAGGAACGCCTACCTGACGGGACAGGAGGATGTGTTCACGAGTCTGTGGCATTGGGCCGTCAGCTGCGGATACAACCAGGATAGCGCCGTCCATCTGAGCAGCAC